>NZ_JBBHZF010000018.1:0-49895 GCF_037482365.1 Pseudokineococcus sp. 1T1Z-3 | reverse complement strand
CCCCGACGAGATCGCCGCGCGCGTCGTCCAGATGGCGACGCAGGGCGACGTCGTGGCGGTCGACGGGACGGTCGTCCCGGTCACCGCCGGTTCCGTGTGCCTGCACGGCGACTCGCCCGGTGCCGTGCAGGCGGCCCGTGCCGTCCGAGCCGCGCTGGAGGACGCAGGCGTCGCCGTCACCGCCTTCGCGCCGGGCCCCCCGGCGGGCGGGTGCGGTGGCTGAGGCCGAGGGGAGCGCCGTCCCGGTCCGGGTCCTGCCGTGCGGCGACGCCGCCGTGCTCGTCGAGGTGGCCCTGGCCGCCGGGAGCGGCGGCACCGCGCCCGACGAGGCGGCGACGGCGCTCGCCGCGGTGCTCGACCTCGCCGCCGCCCTGCGCGCCGACCCGCCGCCCTCGACGCTCGACGTCGTGCCGGCGGCGCGGACGGTGCTCGTCCGGCTGGCGGCGACGGGGCGCACCAGCGACCTGCTGACGGCCGCCGCCCACGTCCGCCGCGTCGCCGCGTCGGCCCGCGGGGCGGCCGCGGCGCGCGCCGCCCCGGCGGAGGTCGAGGTCGACGTCGTCTACGACGGCCCGGACCTCTCCGAGGCGGCCGCCGCGCTCGGCACCGACCCGGCGGGTCTCGTGGCCCGCCACACGGGGCGGCCCTGGACGGTCGCCTTCGCCGGTTTCGCACCGGGCTTCGGCTACTGCGTCCAGGACGGCCCTCGCGCTGAGGACGGCCCGGGTGCCGAGGACGGCGAGGAGGCGGGCGGCGCGGGGGACGCCGTGCCCGGCGGCTGGGACGTGCCGCGCCGCAGCTCGCCGCGCACGGCCGTGCCCGCCGGCTCGGTCGCCCTCGCCGGCCCCTTCAGCGGCGTCTACCCGCGCCGGGCGCCCGGCGGGTGGCAGCTCGTGGGCACGACGAGCGCCGTCCTGTGGGACGAGGGCCGCGACCCGCCCGCGCTGATGCCGCCGGGCGCCCGCGTGCGCTTCCGCGACGTCGGCGGCGGGCCGCGCCCGACCTCGGGAGCGCGGGCGGAGGCCGCCGACCGGGGCGCCCCCGCCGCGCGGCCGCACGAGCCGACCGTGGACGGGCCGGGCGGCGGGGGCGCCCCGGCCTCGCCCGGGCTCGAGGTGCTGGCCACCGGCCCGGCGGCCGGCGTCCAGGACCTCGGTCGCCCGGGGCTCGCGGCGCTCGGCGTCGGCCCGTCCGGCGCGGCCGACCGCGGGGCCCACCGGCTGGCGCAGCGGCTCGTCGGCAACCCCGAGCAGGCGGCCGGGCTGGAGGTCGTCCTCGGCGGCCTGCGCGCCCGTGCGCGCGGCGACCTCCTGGTCGCGCTCGCCGGCGCGCCGGCGCCGCTCGAGGTCGACGGGCGTCCCGCCGACGTCCGCTCGCCCGTCCTCGTCCGCGACGGCGCCGAGCTGGTCCTCGGCCCCCCGCCCTCCGGCGTCCGCACCTACCTCGCGGTCCGCGGCGGTCTCGCCGTCGCCCCCGTCCTCGGCAGCCGCTCGACCGACACCCTCGCGGGCCTCGGGCCGCCCGTGCTCGTCCCCGGCGCCGTCCTGCCCGTGGGCAGTGCCGGCGCGCAGCACCTCCCGCTGCCGGCGACCGACCACGCCCCACCCTCCCGCCTGCACCGCGACGGGCCGCCGGTGCTGCGCGTCGTCCCCGGCCCGCGCGCCCACTGGTTCACCGCCGCCGCCCTGGAGGCCCTGGTCGAGACCACCTGGGGCGTCGGCGCCGACGCCGACCGGGTGGGCGTGCGGCTCGAGGGCCCACCCCTCGCGCGGGCGCGCGCCGGCGAGCTGCCGAGCGAGGGCGTCGTCCGCGGCGCGCTGCAGGTGCCTCCCTCGGGCCGGCCGACCCTGCTGCTCGCCGACCACCCGGTGACCGGCGGGTACCCCGTCGTCGGGGTGGTGGTGGGCGAGGACGTCGACCTCGCGGCGCAGCTGCGCCCCGGCGACGCCCTGCGCCTCGTGCTCCTGCCCAGCCCCACCCTCGGGTGACCGGCGGGCCTGTCGCGACGGGCCCCACGCCGGCGGGCGCCGCGGCCGATGCACCTGCCCCGATCCACCTGCCCCGATCCACCTGCCCCGGCGCACCTGCCCGGCCCACCTACCCTGGCTCGCGTGACCGCCCCGAGCCCCGCCGCGCCCGCCCGCCCGCCGGCGGGCAGGGCGCCCGGCCGCCCTCTGGCCGAGCGCACGACCCTGCGCGTCGGGGGACGACCGGCGGCCGAGCACGTGGCCACGACGGAGGAGGAGCTCGTGGACGCCGTCCGCACGGCCGACGCGCACGCCCAGCCCGTCCTGCTGGTCGCCGGCGGCTCGAACCTGCTCGTCACGGACGAGGACCTGCCCCACACCGCCGTGGTCGTCGCGAGCCGGGGCCTGCGCCGCGAGCCCGTCGACGCCTGCGGGGGCGTCTGGGTCACGGTCGCCGCCGGCCACCCCTGGGAGGACCTGGTCGCCGAGGCGACGGCCAACGGCTGGCTCGGCCTGGAGGCCCTCTCGGGCATCCCCGGCTCCACCGGGGCGACGCCGGTCCAGAACGTCGGCGCCTACGGCACGGACGTCGCCGCGACCCTCGCGCACGTCCGCACCTGGGACCGGCGCGAGCAGTGCACCACGACCCTGCGCGTCGGCGACCTCCGGCTGGGCTACCGCACCTCGGCGCTGAAGGAGGAGCCCGACCGCTACGTCGTCCTCGAGGTGACGTTCCAGCTGCGCCAGGGCGAGCTGGGCGGTCCGGTGCGCTACGCCGAGCTCGCCGACCGGCTCGGCGTCGCCGTCGGCGGCCGGGCCCCCGCGAGCGAGGTCCGCGAGGCCGTCCTGGCGCTGCGCCGCTCCAAGGGCATGGTGCTCGACGACCCGGCTGCCGGCGTCGTCGACCACGACACCTGGAGCGCCGGGTCCTTCTTCACCAACCCCGTCCTGCCCGCCGCGGACGCGGAGCGGCTGCCCGAGGCCGCGCCCCGCTACCCGGCCGAGGGCGGCGTCAAGACGAGCGCGGCATGGCTCATCGCCGCCGCAGGCTTCGAGCGCGGCCACGGCCTGCCCGGCCCCGCGGCGCTGTCCACCAAGCACACCCTGGCGCTCACCAACCGCGGCGGCGCCCGCGCGGCCGACCTCCTGGCCCTGGCGCGCGAGGTGCGCGACGGCGTCCAGGCCCGTCTCGGCGTCCGGCTGGACCCAGAGCCCCGGCTCGTCGGCTGCTCGATCGGCTGAGGCTGCTCGACGCTGCGCCGTCTCAGCCGGCGACCGGCTGCGGCGCCGCGGCGTCGAAACGGGCCCAGACGGCCTGCGCCACCCGGGGGTCGAGCGTGCCGTCGGGGCGGTGCAGCAGCGGCGCGGCGACGGCGTCCGCTCCCGCCTCGACGAGCCGGTCGTAGAAGAAGCCCGGCCCGAGCAGGTACGGCGCCACGAGCACCCGGGCGGCGCCGCGGGCGCGCAGCTGCTCGACGACGGCGGGCACCCGGGGCCGCGCGACGGCGCCGTAGCCGACGTGCACCTCGCCGTCGTGACGCTCCCTCAGCGCGTCGGCGACGCGGGCGGTGTCGGCGGCGGCCCGCGGGTCGCTGGAGCCGGCGGCCGCGAGGACGACGGCGTCCCCCGGCCGGGCGCCGGCCTCCGCGAGGCGGTCGGCGAGGACGTCGTCGAGCAGCGGCGAGGGCCCCAGCGGGCCGGCCGAGACCGCCCGCGGCCACGGCGCGACCGCGGAGGCGACGTCGTGGCCGACGTGGTGGCCGGCCGACAGGAGCACGGGCACGACGACGACGTCGCGCTCGGGCGCCAGCGCCGCCACGACGTCGGCGACCGCGGGGGGCTGCACGTCGACGAAGGCGCTGCGCACGGGTGTGCCGGGCCGGTCGCGAGCCAGGGCGTCGACGAGCGTGCCGACCGCCGCCCGTCCGCGCGGGCCCCGTGTGCCGTGGGCGCAGAGGACGAGCACGGCGCCCCCGTCGTCCGGGGCCCGCCGGCGCCACCGGTCACCACGAGGGTCCCGCGCGCTCCCGAGGTCCTCGCCCATCCCCTGAGGGTGCCACCGACCGACGGGTGCGGGGGGTCCGGGCGCACGTCCCGCCCGGGGACCTGGCCCGGCGCCGTCGGGCGACTCCTGGGCGAGCGCTGGGTCCTGGCCCGGGAGCACCTGTGCCGGCCCGCCCGTCGGCGGGGCGTGTCGTCCGGCCGTCGCGGCGTGCAGGAGGATCGGGCCATGACGACCTCTGACGACAGCACCCCTCGCCCCGGCGACCCCGACCCGCTCGGCAGGAGCGACGACCCGACCACCGAAGGGGTGACCACCGACGTCGACGACGAGGTGCTCGTCGTCCAGGAGCCGGCTGGCGGGGGCGGCTCGGCCGCGCCCGGGCTCGCGCTCGCCGGCCTGCTCGCCGGGATCATCGCCCTGTTCACGGCGGCCGGCGAGGCCGCCGTCCGCGAGTGCACCCCGAGCCCCCTCGGTGAGACCGCGGCCACCGGGGCCGACGGCTTCCTCACCGCGCTCGTCCTGGCCCTCGTCGCCGTCCTGCTGTCGGCCATCGGCGCGGCCACGTCCCGCACCGACCGCTGGGGCCTCCCCGTCGGCGTGGCCGGCATCGTCGTCGGCCTCGTGACCGTCGTCCTCTGGCTGCTCACGGTCTTCGCCTTCGGCGCCGACCCCGTCGACGTCGACCAGATCGCCACGCAGCAGCAGGCGCTCCTGCTGCAGGGCTTCGGCTGCGCCTGAGCCCCCGCACCCGCCGTGGGCGGGACGACGCAGCCCCGGGGTCCTCGGCCCCGGGGCTGCGTCGTCCCCGGCGGCTCCTCCCCGCCAGCTCCTCCCCCTGGACCCGCGGCGGACGAGGCGGCGCGGGCGTGCACGAGGTGCGCCCCGACGGTGGGAGCATGCGCGGGTGGGACTGGGTGGGGCGCCGGGGGAGTGGGCCGGCTACGAGTGGGTGCGGCTGGCTGACGTGCCCGGCGGCGCCAGCACCTCCTCGCGCGCGGGAGGTCGACGTCCAGGCGCCTCGGCGCTCCCGCCGCCGAGGCACGGCAGGCCCGTGCGGGCGGGCCAGGCCGGCGGCCAGGGCACGACCCGCCCGCCCCAGACCCAGGGCCACACCCAGACCCACACCCAGACCCGGACCCGGAGCCAGACCCAGGCGCCGGACCGTCTCGGTGCCGCGGTCCTCGCCTTCCTCGACCGTGACCCGCTGTGGGGCGAGGGCCCCGGCACGCGCCTGCTGCTCGCCGACCTCGACAACCTGCGCGCCGGCCCGGTGCGGTGGCGGGCCCGGATGACCGTCGTCGCCGGCCTCGCGGCCCAGGCCGACGTCGTTGCCATCTCCGGCCAGCACGGCGCCGCCGCCCGCGGGGCACCCCACCTCGGGAGGTGGGCGGAGGTGGTGCGCGCCGTCGACGACGGCAGCGACCTCGCCGACCACGAGCTGCTGGCCGTCGCCGCGCAGGTGCCTCGTGAGGCCGAGCCCCTGCGCGTCGTGGTCGTGAGCAACGACAACATCTTCGCCGACCTCGCCGCCCGCGGGCGGCTCGTCGTCGTCTCGCCGGGGGCCGACGCGCTCAGCGAGCGGCTGGACTCCGCCGCGGCGGACGTCGTCGACCTCGCGGCGCTGGAGGGGGCGATGGCGGCCGGCCTCGACGACGTCGTCGAGGCCGACCCGCGCTGAGCCGCGAGGCCGACGGCGCAGGGCCGTCGGCGTCCGCTCAGCGCGCCTCGCCCAGCAGCCGCTGGATCCGCCCGACGCCCTCGACGAGGTCGTCGTCGCCGAGGGCGTAGGACAGCCGCAGATAGCCGCTCGGGCCGAAGGCCTCGCCCGGCACGACGGCGACCTCGGCCTCCTCCAGGAGGACCTGCGCCAGCTCGGCCGAGGTCTGCGGCGTCCGACCGCGCAGCTCGCGCCCCAGCAGCCCGTGCACGCCCGGGTAGGCGTAGAACGCACCCTGCGGCATGGGGCAGGTGATCCCGTCGACCTCCCGCAGCATCGAGACCATCGTCTGCCGCCGCCGGTCGAAGGCCTCCCGCATCGTCGCCACCGCCGACAGGTCGCTCGTGAGCGCCTCGACGGCGGCGCGCTGGGAGACGTTCGCGACGTTCGACGTCAGGTGGGACTGCAGGTTCGTCGCGGCCTTGACGACGTCGACCGGCCCCGCCAGCCACCCCACCCGCCAGCCGGTCATGGCGTACGTCTTCGCGACGCCGTTGAGCACGAGGCAGGTGTCGGCGAGCTCGGGGACGGCCACCGGCATCGAGACCGCCGTGACGCCGTCGTAGACGAGGTGCTCGTAGATCTCGTCGGTGACCACCCAGATGCCGTGCTGCAGGGCCCAGCGGCCGATCGCCTCGACCTGCTCCGGCGGGTGCACGGCGCCGGTCGGGTTGGAGGGCGAGCAGAAGAGCAGCACCTTGGTCCGCGGCGTGCGCGCCGCCTCCAGCTGCTCGACCGAGACCAGGTAGCCCTGCTCCTCGCCGGCGAAGACCTCGACGGGCACGCCGCCCGCGAGCCGGACGGCCTCGGGGTAGGTCGTCCAGTAGGGCGTGGGCAGGATCACCTCGTCGCCGGGGTCGCACAGCGTGGCGAAGGCCGTGTAGACGGCCTGCTTGCCGCCGTTGGTGACGAGCACCTGCGACGGCTCCAGCGCCAGGCCCGAGTCGCGCGCCGTCTTGTCCGCCACGGCCCGCCGCAGCTCCGGGAGCCCGGCGGCGGGCGTGTAGCGGTGGTTGGCCGGCTGCCCGGCCGCCGCGACGGCGGCCGCCACGACGGGCTCGGGCGTCGGGAAGTCCGGCTCGCCCGCGCCGAAGCCGATGACCGGGCGGCCCTGCGCCTTGAGCGCCTTGGCCCTCGCGTCGACGGCCAGGGTGGCGGACTCGGCGATGCCACCCACCCGCGCGGACACGCGCCGTCGGTCGGTGGCTGCTGCCGGACGGGAGTCGGTCGTCGTGTCGGTCACGACGTCGATCCTGGCACCGCAGGCGCGACCCGCGCGAGGGCCTGCCGCGGCCGCCCGGCCCCCGGTGCTCCGGCCCGGCTCCCGGGCCCGGCGTCCCAGGCGTTCGACGGCGGGCGCGCCCTCCGCGTACAGTGCTGCGCGGCTGCCGACGTGCGCCCTGCGCCAGGTCCGCGAGGACAGGGTCGGGGGCGGTCCGGCCGGCCTAGGGCAGTGGCGCAATTGGTAGCGCACCGGTCTCCAAAACCGGCGGTTGTGGGTTCGAGTCCCTCCTGCCCTGCGGACGCCGTCTCACGACGGCGACGGCAGCCGAGCGGTCCGGCGCGGTGGGGCGCCCTGCCGGGCGTGCCCGCGCAGGCCTGACGGCCCCAGCACGCGCCACCGACACCGACCCGAGGCAGGAGCACAGTGAGCCACGCCGACGCGGCCGACGCCCCCCGTCCCGGAGAGGGCGGGCGCGGGAGCTCCGGACCCGGTGACACCCCGGCCCAGCACGGCGACGGGCGCCGCCCCGGGCCCCTCGGGCGGCTGGTCCAGTTCCTGCGCGAGGTCTGGTCCGAGCTGCGCAAGGTCGTGCGGCCCACCCGGGGCGAGCTGCTGCGGTACACGGGCGTCGTCCTCGTCTTCGTGGTCGTCGTGATGCTCTACGTGTCCGGCCTGGACTACGTCTTCGGGCGGGGCGCCCTGCTCGTCTTCGGCGGCGGGTAGTCCCGCCGCCCCGCCGGGTCCGCCCAGCGGTGCACGACCACCTCCGCCCCGGTCCGTGCCGGGGTCGACGCCCGAGGGGGCGGCGCGATCTTGCCGACCGGCGCCTCCCACCCGCCCAGCACGCCGGAAGGCAGGCCCACCCTTGACCGAGCAGCACACCGAGCCCGACGTCGACCTGGCCGAGAGCGACGACGCGCCGGCGCCCGCCGACGAGACCGTCGCGGACGAGGCCGTCGCGGACGCCGGTGACGGCGCCGTCGGCCCGGTCGACGTCGACGCCTCGCAGGAGGACGCCGACCCGGTCGCCGAGTTCAAGGCGGCGCTGCGGCGCGAGCCCGGTGACTGGTACGTCATCCACTCCTACGCGGGCTACGAGAACCGCGTGAAGGCCAACCTCGAGAACCGGATCACCTCCCTCAACATGGAGGACTACATCCACGGCGTCGAGGTGCCCATGGAAGAGGTCACGGAGATCAAGAACGGCCAGCGCAAGCTGGTCCGACGGGTCCGCATCCCCGGGTACGTGCTCGTCCGCATGGACCTCACCGACGAGTCGTGGGGCGCCGTCCGGCACACCCCGGGGGTCACCGGGTTCGTCGGCCACACCCACCAGCCGGTGCCGCTGAGCCTCGACGAGGTCTTCTCGATGCTGGCCCCGACCCTCGAGCCCAAGGAGCCCCGCTCCGGCGCGGCCGCAGGCGCCCGGGGCTCCGGCGGCGCGGCGGCGGCCACGGTCGAGGTCGACTTCGAGGTCGGGGAGTCCGTCACCGTCATGGAGCCGCCCTTCGAGACGCTCCCGGCGACGATCACCGAGATCAACGCCGACGCCCAGAAGCTCAAGGTCCTCGTGTCGATCTTCGGCCGCGAGACGCCCGTCGAGCTCGCCTTCAACCAGGTCGCCAAGCTCTAGGGGCGACCCCCAGTCCCCGGCGGCGAGTCAGCGCCGCCGGCCCGCCCGCAGCCCGAGCGGCGTCCGGGCGACCCCGCGAGAGAAGGATCAGCATGCCCCCCAAGAAGAGGGTCTCCGGACTCATCAAGCTCCAGATCAAGGCCGGCGCGGCGACGCCGGCCCCGCCGATCGGCCCGGCCCTGGGTCAGCACGGCGTCAACATCATGGAGTTCTGCAAGGCCTACAACGCGGCGACCGAGGCCCAGCGCGGCAACGTCGTCCCCGTCGAGATCACGGTGTACGAGGACCGCTCGTTCACCTTCGTGACGAAGACGCCGCCGGCCGCCGAGCTCATCAAGAAGGCCGCGGGCGTCGAGAAGGGCTCACCGACGCCGCACACCACCAAGGTGGCCAGCCTCACCGCCGAGCAGGTGCGCTCCATCGCCGAGCAGAAGCTCGAGGACCTGAACGCCAACGACCTCGACGCCGCGAGCAAGATCGTCGCCGGCACGGCCCGCTCCATGGGCATCACGGTGCAGGGCTGAGCGAGCCCCGCACCTCCTGCTCGACCGGCACCACCAGTGGCATGGCCCGCGCTGGCCTGACGACCACGACTCCGCACCGACAGACGCGGCCCCGCGCCGCAGCAGACAGGAGCTGACATGCGCAGCAAGAAGTACCGCAACGCCGTCGAGAAGGTCGACGCCGCGCGTCTCTACGCACCTCTCGACGCCGTCCGGCTGGCCCGTGAGACGTCCACGACGTCCTACGACGCCACCGTCGAGGTCGCCATGCGCCTCGGCGTCGACCCCCGCAAGGCCGACCAGATGGTCCGTGGCACCGTGAACCTCCCCCACGGCACCGGCAAGACCGCCCGCGTCCTCGTCTTCGCGACGGGCGAGCGGGCGGCGCAGGCCGAGGCCGCCGGCGCCGACGTCGTCGGCGGTGACGAGCTCATCGAGCGGGTCCAGGGCGGCTACCTGGACTTCGACGCCGCCGTCGCGACCCCCGACCTCATGGGCAAGGTCGGCCGTCTCGGCCGCGTGCTCGGCCCCCGCGGGCTCATGCCCAACCCGCGCACCGGCACGGTGACGATGGACGTCGCGAAGGCCGTCAGCGACATCAAGGGCGGCCGCATCGAGTTCCGCGTCGACAAGCACTCCAACCTGCACTTCGTCGTCGGCAAGACGTCGTTCAGCGACACCCAGCTGGTGGAGAACTACGGCGCGGCGCTGGAGGAGGTGCTGCGGCTCAAGCCGTCGGCGTCCAAGGGTCGGTACATCGCCAAGGCGACGATGACCACGACGATGGGTCCGGGCATCCCGCTCGACGCCGCGCGCACGCGGGGCCTGCTGGAGGAGACGACCGCCTGAGGTCGCCCTCGCCGTCCGTCGAGCCCCCGTCCGCACCTGCGGGCGGGGGCTCGTGCCGTCGGGGCCTCGTGCTCCTCGGCCGGCCGGTCGGGCGCGGGGCACGGGTCGGCGGCGTCGGGAGGCGGTGCTGGATTTGGTGCGCGACCCCGGCTGCGCCTACTCTCCTGGACGAACCGAAGACCGCCGGTCGCCGCCCCCGGGTGGTGCCAAGGCCCCGCTGCCGCGGGCGCCGGCGCAGGTGCCACAGCTCGGCCGGCCGCCCTCCTGAGGGCGGGCCGCGCCCCCAGAGCCCCGTGCGCGTCTGCGCCGGGGCTCTCGTCGTCCCGGGGACCGGCCGCCGGGCTCGCAGGAGCCCCGCGGCGGTGGTCCTGCCGAAGACCGGACCCACCCTGGAAGGAGGGCCATGGCGAGGCCAGAGAAGGAAGCGGCGGTCGCCGAGCTCGCGGAGAAGTTCCGCGGCTCGAACGCCGCCGTGCTGACCGAGTACCGAGGTCTGTCCGTCGCCCAGCTGAAGCGGCTGCGCCGCGCGCTCGGCGAGGACGCCACGTACTCCGTCTCGAAGAACACCCTGACGAAGATCGCCGCGTCGAGGGCCGGCGTCGACGCCTTCGACGCCGACCTCAAGGGACCCACGGCCATCGCCTTCATCACGGGTGACCCCGTGACGGCGGCCAAGGGCCTGCGCGACTTCGCGAAGGACAACCCCCAGCTCGTCATCAAGGCCGGGCTCCTGGACGGTCGCGCGATGTCGGCCGAGGAGGTCACCCAGCTCGCGGACCTGGAGTCGCGCGAGGTGCTCCTGGCCAAGGCGGCGGGCGCCATGAAGGCGACGCTGACCCGTGGTGCCGTCGTCGTGGCGGCGCCGCTGTCCAAGGCGGTGCGGACCTTCGAGGCGCTGCGCGTGCAGCGCGAGGAGGGGGCTCCCGCCGCCCCGGCCGACCAGGCCGAGGAGAGCGCGGACGCCTGAGCCGCCGCGTCCCGGCCGGCGTCGGGGCGCACGCGGCGCGAGCCGCCAGCAGGTACCTGACCGACCCGAGAACCACCCACCCCAGCGCCTGACCGGCTCACCGGCCGCGGGCGCCCCCCGCGGGGGACCGACCAGGAAGGACCGCCACCATGGCGAAGCTCAGCACCGACGAGCTGCTCGACGCGTTCAAGGAGCTCACCCTCATCGAGCTCTCCGACTTCGTGAAGAAGTTCGAGGAGACCTTCGACGTCACCGCCGCCGCGCCCGTCGCGGTCGCCGGTGGCGCTGCCGCCGGCGGCGGCGCCGAGGCGCCCGCCGAGGAGGAGAAGACCGAGTTCGACGTCGTCCTCGAGGCGGCCGGCGACAAGAAGATCCAGGTCATCAAGGAGGTCCGCGCGCTCACGAGCCTGGGCCTCAAGGAGGCCAAGGACCTCGTGGACGGCGCTCCGAAGAACGTCCTCGAGGGCGTCGCCAAGGAGGCCGCCGACGCCGCCAAGGCCCAGCTCGAGGGCGCCGGCGCCACCGTCACCGTCAAGTGACACCCTCCCGACGCCGACGGTCACCGACCGTCTGAGCGTCGGGAGCAGCACCACCGCCGAGGGGCGGGGCCGCGGGGGACCGCGACCCCGCCCCTCGGTGCGTCCCCGGTGCGTCCCCCGGGCGCCTCTCTGCGGGCCGCCGCCGTGGACGACGCTCGCCCCGCCCGCGCTGCGGCGACCGGGTGACGGCGGGTGTCCCTCTTGACCGGGAGGCCGGGTTCGGCCAGAGTTCCTCGCGCAGTCCAGCCCCACGGCTCACCCGACCGGGCCCGCGCGCCAGCCCTGGCACGCGGCCGGCAGGGTGCCGTGCCCCGACGAGGACGTCGGCGGCGGGGGTTGGACATCGAGGTGTGCCTGCGCCTAGTATTGGGACTTCGCCTGTCCTGCGCCGACCCCTCAGATGCCCGCGCCTCGGTGGCGCGTCGGTGGGGGGCGATCGGCAGCGCCCCCGCAGGGCCGGCTGATCCGCCTTCAGGCACGGAAGGACCCCTCTTGGCCGTCTCGCGCACAGCGTCCGACCCCACCAGCTCCCCCGCACGCCGTATCTCTTTCGCCAAGATCGACGAGCCGCTCGACGTCCCCGACCTCCTGGCCCTGCAGACCGAGAACTTCGACTGGCTGCTCGGCAACGACCGCTGGCAGTCCCGCGTCGAGGTCGCGCTGGAGCAGGGCCGACAGGACGTCCCCACCAGCTCGGGCCTCGAGGAGATCTTCGAGGAGATCTCGCCGATCGAGGACTTCTCCGGCTCCATGTCGCTGTCCTTCCGCGACCACCGATTCGAGCCTCCGAAGTACTCCCTCGAGGAGTGCAAGGAGCGCGACATGACCTATGCCGCGCCGCTGTTCGTGACGGCCGAGTTCATGAACGCCACGACGGGCGAGATCAAGAGCCAGACGGTCTTCATGGGCGACTTCCCGCTCATGACCGACCGCGGCACCTTCGTCATCAACGGCACCGAGCGCGTCGTCGTCTCCCAGCTGGTGCGCTCGCCGGGCGTGTACTTCGAGCGCTCGCTCGACAAGCTCTCCGACAAGGACGTCTACACCGCCAAGATCATCCCGTCGCGCGGTGCGTGGCTGGAGTTCGAGGTCGACAAGCGCGACACCGTCGGGGTCCGCGTCGACCGCAAGCGCAAGCAGTCCGTCACGGTCCTGCTCAAGGCGCTCGGCTGGGACGAGGGCAAGATCCTCGAGGAGTTCGGGGACTTCGAGTCCGTCCGGGCCACCATGGAGAAGGACGGCGCGACCACCACCGACGACGCCCTCCTCGACATCTACCGCAAGCTGCGCCCGGGCGAGCCGCCCACGCGCGAGGCGGCGCAGACGCTGCTGGAGAACCTCTACTTCAACCCCAAGCGCTACGACCTCGCCAAGGTCGGCCGGTACAAGCTCAACAAGAAGCTCGGCATGTCCGAGCCGCTGTCCGAGGGCGTGCTGTCGGTCGACGACATCGCCGCCACGGTGCGGCTGCTCGTCACCCTGCACAAGGGCGGGGAGACCATGCCGGGGGTGGACGAGGACGGCCAGCCGACCGACGTCCGCGTCGAGGTCGACGACATCGACCACTTCGGCAACCGCCGCCTGCGCAGCGTCGGCGAGCTCATCCAGAACCAGGTCCGCACGGGTCTGTCCCGGATGGAGCGCGTGGTCCGCGAGCGCATGACGACGCAGGACGTCGAGGCCATCACGCCGCAGACGCTCATCAACATCCGTCCCGTCGTGGCCTCCATCAAGGAGTTCTTCGGGACCAGCCAGCTGAGCCAGTTCATGGACCAGACCAACCCGCTGGCCGGCCTCACGCACAAGCGCCGCCTCTCGGCGCTCGGCCCCGGTGGCCTCTCCCGTGACCGCGCGGGCATGGACGTGCGCGACGTCCACCCCTCGCACTACGGCCGCATGTGCCCGATCGAGACTCCGGAGGGCCCGAACATCGGCCTCATCGGCTCCCTGTCGAGCTACGGGCGCATCAACGCCTTCGGCTTCGTCGAGACGCCGTACCGGAAGGTCTCGGGCGGCACCGTCTCCGACGACGTCGTGTACCTGACGGCCGACGACGAGGACGACGTCGTCATCGCCCAGGCGAACGCGCCGCTGACCGACGACCACCGCTTCGCCGAGGCGCGTGTCCTCGTGCGCAGCAAGGGTGGCGAGGCCGAGTTCGTGCCGGCCGACGAGGTCGACTACATGGACGTCTCGCCGCGGCAGATGGTCTCCGTGGCGACCGCGATGATCCCCTTCCTGGAGCACGACGACGTCAACCGCGCGCTCATGGGCTCGAACATGCAGCGCCAGGCCGTGCCGCTGGTCAAGGCCGAGGCGCCGCTGGTCGGCACCGGCATGGAGCGGCACGCGGCGGTCGACGCCGGCGACGTCGTCGTGGCGGCCAAGGCCGGCGCCGTCACCGACGTCTCCGCGGACGCCGTCGTCGTCAGCAACGACGACGGCAGCTCCTCGACCTACCGCCTGGCGAAGTTCACGCGCTCGAACCAGGGCACGTCCTACAACCAGCGCGTCGTCGTCGACGAGGGCGTCCACGTGGAGGTCGGGGACGTCCTCGCGGACGGCCCCTCGACGCAGGACGGCGAGCTGGCGCTGGGCAAGAACCTGCTCGTGGCGTTCATGTCCTGGGAGGGCCACAACTTCGAGGACGCGATCATCTTGTCCCAGCGGATCGTGCAGGACGACGTCCTGTCCTCGATCCACATCGAGGAGCACGAGGTCGACGCCCGCGACACCAAGCTGGGCGCCGAGGAGATCACGCGCGACATCCCCAACGTCTCCGAGGAGGTCCTCGCCGACCTCGACGAGCGCGGGATCATCCGCATCGGGGCCGAGGTCGTGCCGGGCGACGTGCTCGTCGGCAAGGTCACGCCCAAGGGCGAGACCGAGCTCACGCCCGAGGAGCGGCTGCTGCGCGCGATCTTCGGCGAGAAGGCGCGCGAGGTGCGCGACACGTCGCTGAAGGTCCCCCACGGCGAGACCGGCACCGTCATCGGCGTCAAGGTCTTCGACCGTGACGAGGGCGACGAGCTGCCCCCGGGTGTCAACCAGCTGGTGCGCGTCTACACCGCCCAGCGCCGCAAGATCACCGACGGCGACAAGCTCGCGGGCCGTCACGGCAACAAGGGCGTGATCTCCAAGATCCTGCCCGTCGAGGACATGCCGTTCCTCGAGGACGGGACGCCGGTCGACATCGTGCTCAACCCGCTCGGCGTGCCGGGCCGCATGAACGTCGGCCAGGTCCTGGAGCTGCACCTGGGGTGGATCGCCTCGCGCGGCTGGCAGGTCGAGGGGTCGCCGGGGTGGGCGGCCTCGCTGCCCGAGGCGGCGCGCTCGGCCGAGCCGGGCACGAACGTCGCCTCGCCCGTCTTCGACGGTGCCTCGGAGGACGAGATCACGGGTCTGCTCGGCTCGACCACGCCGAACCGCGACGGGGTCCGCCTCGTCGACGGCACCGGCAAGGCCCGGCTGTTCGACGGCCGCTCCGGCGAGCCGTTCCCCGAGCCGGTCTCGGTGGGCTACCAGTACATCTTGAAGCTCCACCACCTCGTCGACGACAAGATCCACGCCCGCTCCACGGGCCCCTACTCGATGATCACGCAGCAGCCCCTGGGTGGTAAGGCCCAGTTCGGCGGCCAGCGGTTCGGCGAGATGGAGGTGTGGGCCCTGGAGGCCTACGGCGCCGCGTACGCGCTGCAGGAGCTGCTGACGATCAAGTCCGACGACGTGCTCGGCCGCGTCAAGGTCTACGAGGCCATCGTCAAGGGGGAGAACATCCCCGAGCCCGGCATCCCCGAGTCCTTCAAGGTGCTCATCAAGGAGATGCAGTCGCTCTGCCTGAACGTCGAGGTCCTCTCGGCCGACGGCACGACGATCGAGATGCGCGACTCGGACGACGACGTCTTCCGGGCGGCCGAGGAGCTCGGCATCGACCTGTCGCGGCGCGAGCCGAGCAGCGTCGAGGAGGTCTGAGCCGGCGCCGGCGCCCGCCCCGGCGGTGCGCCGGCGCCTCGCTCCACCCCGCGCGACCCGGCCTCGTCCGGTCACGCCGCGGGGGCGGAGTCCCCGATCCACTCCCTTCACGTGAGAGAAGGAACCCCCTTGCTCGACGGCAACCTCTTCGACGACCTGCGCATCGGCCTCGCGACCGCGGACAGCATCCGCGAGTGGAGCTTCGGCGAGGTCAAGAAGCCTGAGACCATCAACTACCGGACCCTCAAGCCGGAGAAGGACGGTCTCTTCTGCGAGAAGATCTTCGGTCCCACCCGGGACTGGGAGTGCTACTGCGGCAAGTACAAGCGCGTGCGCTTCAAGGGCATCATCTGCGAGCGCTGCGGCGTCGAGGTGACGCGCGCCAAGGTGCGCCGCGAGCGGATGGGGCACATCGAGCTCGCCGCCCCGGTCACCCACATCTGGTACTTCAAGGGCGTCCCCAGCCGGCTCGGCTACCTGCTCGACCTCGCGCCCAAGGACCTCGAGAAGGTCATCTACTTCGCCGCCTACATGATCACGTGGGTCGACGAGGAGTCCCGGCACCGCGACCTGCCGTCGCTGCAGTCCGGCATCGAGGTCGAGAAGAAGCAGGTCTCCGACCGCCGTGACGCCGACGTCGAGGCCCGGGCCCAGCGCCTGGAGCAGGACATCGCCGAGCTCGAGGCCGAGGGCGCCAAGTCCGACGCGCGCCGCAAGGTCCGTGAGAGCGCCGAGCGGGAGATGAACCAGATCCGTCGGCGTGCCGACGCCGAGGTCGAGCGCCTCACGACCGTCTGGGACCGCTTCTCCAAGCTCAAGGTCTCCGACCTCGAGGGCGACGAGGTGCTCTACCGGGAGCTCAAGGACCGTTACGGCCTGTACTTCGAGGGCAGCATGGGCGCGGGCGCCATCCAGAAGCGTCTGCAGTCCTTCGACCTCGAGGCCGAGGCCGAGTCCCTGCGCGAGATCATCCGCACGGGCAAGGGCCAGAAGAAGACCCGCGCGCTCAAGCGGCTCAAGGTCGTCTCCAACTTCCTCACCACGAGCAACTCGCCCATGGGCATGGTGCTCGACTGCGTCCCGGTCATCCCGCCGGACCTGCGCCCGATGGTGCAGCTCGACGGCGGCCGCTTCGCGACGAGCGACCTCAACGACCTCTACCGCCGGGTCATCAACCGGAACAACCGCCTCAAGCGGCTCCTGGACCTCGGCGCGCCGGAGATCATCGTCAACAACGAGAAGCGGATGCTCCAGGAGGCCGTGGACTCGCTGTTCGACAACGGCCGCCGCGGGCGCCCCGTCACCGGTCCGGGCAACCGGCCGCTGAAGTCGCTGTCGGACCTGCTCAAGGGCAAGCAGGGCCGCTTCCGCCAGAACCTGCTCGGCAAGCGTGTCGACTACTCGGGTCGATCGGTCATCGTCGTCGGCCCCCAGCTCAAGCTGCACCAGTGCGGGCTGCCCAAGCAGATGGCGCTCGAGCTCTTCAAGCCCTTCGTCATGAAGCGGCTCGTCGACCTCAACCACGCGCAGAACATCAAGTCGGCCAAGCGCATGGTCGAGCGCGCCGGCGGCAGCGGCGCCCGCTACGGGCACGTCTGGGACGTGCTGGAGGAGGTCATCACCGAGCACCCGGTGCTGCTCAACCGGGCGCCGACGCTGCACCGCCTCGGCATCCAGGCCTTCGAGCCGCAGCTGGTCGAGGGCAAGGCCATCCAGATCCATCCCCTCGTCTGCACGGCGTTCAACGCCGACTTCGACGGGGACCAGATGGCCGTGCACCTGCCGCTGTCCACCGAGGCGCAGGCCGAGGCCCGCATCCTCATGCTGAGCAGCAACAACATCCTCAAGCCGGCCGACGGCCGGCCCGTGACCATGCCCAGCCAGGACATGATCATCGGGCTCTTCCACCTGACCGCCCTGCGCGAGGGCGGGGCGGGGGAGGGGCGCTCCTTCGGGTCGGTCGCCGAGGCCCTCATGGCCTACGACAACCGCGAGCTGGAGGTCGGCTCGCCGGTCACGCTGCGGCTGGAGGGCGTGGTGCCGCCCATGGGAGCCACGCTGCCCGAGGGCTGGGAGCCCGGGTCGCCGCTGGTGCTCTCCACGACGCTGGGCCGGGCGCTGTTCAACGAGGCGCTGCCGGTCGACTACGCCTTCGTCAACGAGGGCGTCGACAAGAAGCGCCTGTCGACCATCGTCAACGAGCTCGCCGAGCGCTACGACAAGGGCCAGGTCGCGGCCTCGCTCGACGCGCTCAAGGAGGCCGGCTTCCACTGGGCCACGCGGTCGGGGACGACGATCTCCATCGCGGACGTGCTCACCCCGCCGAACAAGCAGGAGATCCTCGAGACCTACGAGGCCAAGGCGGAGAAGGTCCAGCAGCAGTACGAGATGGGCCTCATCACCGACGACGAGCGCCGTCAGGAGCTCATCGAGATCTGGACCGAGGCCACCAAGGTCGTGGCCAAGGACATGCAGGACAACCTCGACGCCAACGCCCAGCGGAACTCGGTGTACCGCATGGTCACCTCCGGCGCCCGAGGCAACTGGATGCAGGTCCGGCAGATCGCGGGCATGCGCGGCCTCGTGGCCAACCCCCGCGGCGAGATCATCCCGCGCCCGGTGAAGTCGAACTTCCGCGAGGGGTTCTCGGTGCTGGAGTACTTCATCTCCAGCCACGGCGCCCGCAAGGGTCTCGCCGACACCGCGCTGCGGACGGCGGACTCCGGCTACCTGACCCGGCGTCTGGTCGACGTGTCCCAGGACGTCATCGTCCGCGAGGAGGACTGCGGCACCCGCCGCGGGCTCGTCCTCCCGATCGCCGAGGACGGACCGGGCGGTGGGCTGCGCCGCAGCGAGCACGCCGAGACGAGCGTCTACAGCCGGACCCTGGCCTCCGAGGTGAGCGGTGACGGCGGCCAGGTGCTCGCGGGCGCCGGTGACGACGTGGGCGACGTCCTCATCGACGCCCTCGTCGCCCAGGGCGTGCGCGAGATCAAGGTCCGCTCGGTCCTCACCTGCGAGTCGCGGGTCGGCACGTGCGCGCGGTGCTACGGCCGGTCGCTGGCCACGGGCAAGCTCGTGGACATCGGCGAGGCGGTCGGCATCATCGCCGCCCAGTCGATCGGCGAGCCGGGCACCCAGCTGACGATGCGCACCTTCCACACCGGCGGTGTCGCGGGTGACGACATCACCCACGGGCTGCCGCGGGTGCAGGAGCTCTTCGAGGCCCGCACGCCCAAGGGCGTCGCACCGATCTCGGAGGTGGCCGGCCGCGTGGCGGTCGACGAGACCGAGCGCGCCCGCCGGCTCGTCGTCACCCCCGACGACGGCGGCGAGGAGATCGCCTACCCGCTGACCAAGCGCTCGCGGCTGCTCGTCGAGGACGGCCAGCACGTCGAGGTGGGCCAGCAGCTCGTCCAGGGCGCCGTCGACCCCAAGCAGGTCCTGCGCATCCTCGGTCCGCGGCGGGTGCAGCAGCACCTCGTCGACGAGGTGCAGGAGGTCTACCGCAGCCAGGGCGTGGGGATCCACGACAAGCACATCGAGGTCATCGTCCGGCAGATGCTCCGCCGGGTGACGATCATCGACGCCGGGGACGCCGGTCTCCTCCCGGGCGAGCTCGCCGAGCGCGCCCGCTTCGAGGAGGAGAACCGCCGCGTCGTGGCCGAGGGCGGCAGCCCGGCGGCGGGCCGCCCCGAGCTCATGGGCATCACGAAGGCCTCGCTCGCGACCGACTCGTGGCTCTCCGCCGCCTCCTTCCAGGAGACGACGAAGGTGCTCACCGAGGCGGCGCTCGCAGGCCGGAGCGACCCGCTGCTCGGCCTCAAGGAGAACGTCATCCTCGGGAAGCTGATCCCTGCGGGGACCGGTCTCTCGCGCTACCGCGACGTCGTCGTGGAGCCGACCGAGGAGGCCAAGGCGGCCATGTACTCGATGCCGGGCTACGAGGAGGTCGACTACGACCACTTCGGGCTCGGGTCGGGCCAGGCCGTGCCGTTGGAGGAGTACGACCTGGGCGGCGACTTCCGCTGACCACATCACCGGGACCCCGCTGCGAGCGGGGTCCCGGTGAGATGGGCCCTGTCCCGGTGGCGCGCTTTTGACGCTCTTGCGGGCGGGTGCCTATCCTCGTGCGGACGTCCCGGGAGGCCCGGGCACCTGCGCGCGCCAGGCGAGCAGCCGGCGGGCCCGCGAGGTGCGGCCGGGCCGGTGCCCGGACGGTCGCGGGGCGGCAAGGACGCAGCAGCAACGAGAAGCAAGACACGCCCGAGCGCGGGGGTGGGCAAGAGCCCATCGCCGAGGTGCGGGCCGAAGAACGGGCCGGCCGCCGAGGGCGGCGGCATGCAACAGCAGAGACGACGTAACGGAGACCCACCGGTGCCCACGATCCAGCAGCTGGTCCGCAAGGGCCGGCAGGACAAGGTCGGGAAGCAGAAGACCCCGGCCCTCAAGGGGAGCCCCCAGCGGCGCGGCGTGTGCACCCGCGTGTACACGACGACGCCGAAGAAGCCGAACTCGGCGCTGCGCAAGGTGGCGCGCGTGCGGCTCTCCAGCGGCATCGAGGTCACCGCCTACATCCCCGGCGTCGGCCACAACCTGCAGGAGCACTCGATCGTGCTCGTCCGCGGCGGCCGCGTGAAGGACCTCCCCGGCGTGCGCTACAAGATCGTCCGCGGCTCGCTCGACACGCAGGGCGTGAAGAACCGCAAGCAGGCGCGGAGCCGCTACGGAGCGAAGAAGGAGAAGCGCTGATGCCTCGCAAGGGCCCGGCCCCGAAGCGGCCGCTCGTCATCGACCCGGTCTACGGCTCACCGCTCGTGACCCAGCTGGTCAACAAGGTGCTCGTCGACGGCAAGAAGTCCACGGCCGAGCGGATCGTGTACGGCGCCCTCGAGGGCGCCCGCACCAAGTCCGGCAACGACCCGGTCATCACGCTCAAGCGTGCGCTCGACAACGTCAAGCCCGCCCTGGAGGTCCGCAGCCGCCGCGTCGGCGGCGCCACCTACCAGGTGCCCGTGGAGGTCCGCGCGGGCCGCTCGACGACGCTGGCGCTGCGCTGGCTCGTCGGCTACTCCAAGGCGCGGCGCGAGAAGACGATGACCGAGCGCCTCATGAACGAGATCCTCGACGCCAGCAACGGGCTGGGTGCCGCTGTCAAGCGTCGCGAGGACACGCACAAGATGGCCGAGTCGAACAAGGCCTTCGCGCACTACCGCTGGTGAGCCCGCCGGCGCGGCACCGCAACGGTGCCGCGCGCGGGCACCAGGCACCGGTTCCGAGCGCCGCGGCGCAGGAGCCACCGACGAGCCCAGGGAAGAGGCTGCTAGAGCCGTGGCACAGGACGTCCTGACGGACCTCACCAAGGTCCGCAACATCGGGATCATGGCGCACATCGACGCCGGCAAGACGACCACCACCGAGCGGATCCTGTTCTACACCGGGATCAACTACAAGATCGGTGAGGTCCACGACGGCGCGGCGACGATGGACTGGATGGAGCAGGAGCAGGAGCGGGGCATCACCATCACCTCCGCCGCCACCACCTGCTTCTGGGAGGGCGCCCAGATCAACATCATCGACACGCCCGGCCACGTCGACTTCACGGTCGAGGTCGAGCGGTCGCTGCGGGTGCTCGACGGCGCCGTCGCCGTCTTCGACGGCAAGGAGGGCGTCGAGCCCCAGTCCGAGACGGTGTGGCGGCAGGCGGACAAGTACGACGTCCCCCGCATCTGCTTCGTGAACAAGATGGACAAGCTCGGCGCGGACTTCTTCTTCACCGTCCGGACGATCCAGGACCGGCTCGGGGCGACCCCCCTCGTCCTCCAGCTGCCGATCGGCGCGGAGAACGACTTCGTGGGCGTCGTGGACCTCGTCTTCATGCGCGCCCTCACCTGGCGCGGGGACACGGGCAAGGGGGAGGCGTACGAGATCGAGGAGATCCCCGCCGACCTCGCCGAGCAGGCCGCCGAGTACCGCGACAAGCTCCTCGAGGCCGTCGCGGAGACCGACGAGTCGCTGCTCGAGAAGTACCTCGGGGGCGAGGAGTTCACGCCCGAGGAGATCAAGAAGGCCGTCCGCGCCATCACGGTCGCGAGCAGCGCCTACCCGGTGCTCTGCGGCTCGGCCTTCAAGAACAAGGGCGTCCAGCCGATGCTCGACGCGGTGCTGGACTACCTGCCCTCGCCGCTGGACGTCGAGGCGGTGCACGGCCACGCCGTGGGCGACGAGGAGCAGGCGATGGTCCGCCACGCCGACGTCACCGAGCCCTTCTCGGCGCTGGCCTTCAAGGTCGCCTCGCACCCCTTCTTCGGCAAGCTCACCTACGTCCGGGTGTACTCGGGGCGGGTGGCCGCCGGGTCGGCCGTCGCCAACTCCACCAAGGGCAAGAAGGAGCGCATCGGCAAGCTCTTCCAGATGCACTCCAACAAGGAGAACCCCGTCGACGAGGCGAGGGCGGGGCACATCTACGCGATGATCGGCCTGAAGGACACGACCACCGGCGACACGCTCTGCGACGCGCAGGACCAGGTCGTGCTGGAGTCGATGACCTTCCCCGAGCCGGTCATCTCGGTGGCCATCGAGCCCAAGACCAAGGGTGACCAGGAGAAGCTCAGCACGGCGATCCAGAAGCTCGCCGAGGAGGACCCCACCTTCCAGGTCCAGCTCGACGAGGAGACCGGCCAGACGATCATCCGCGGGATGGGCGAGCTGCACCTCGACATCCTCGTGGACCGGATGCGCCGGGAGTTCCGGGTCGAGGCCAACGTCGGCAAGCCGCAGGTGGCCTACCGCGAGACCATCCGGCGCAGCGTCGAGAAGATCGACTACACGCACAAGAAGCAGACGGGTGGCTCCGGCCAGTTCGCCAAGGTGCAGGTGTCCATCGAGCCGCTGGACACGACCGAGGCCGACGCGGCGATGTACGAGTTCGCCAACAAGGTCACGGGCGGTCGCGTGCCGCGGGAGTACATCCCGAGCGTCGACGCCGGCATCCAGGACGCCATGGCGCTGGGCGTCGTGGCCGGCTACCCGATGGTCGGCATCAAGGCCACCCTGCTGGACGGCGCCTACCACGACGTCGACTCCTCCGAGATGGCGTTCAAGATCGCCGGCTCCCAGGTGCTGAAGGAGGCCGTGCGTCGTGCGGACCCGGTGCTCCTGGAGCCCGTCATGGCCGTCGAGGTCCGGACGCCCGAGGAGTACATGGGCGACGTGATCGGAGACATCAACTCCCGCCGTGGCCTGATCCAGGCCATGGAGGACGCCAGCGGCGCGAAGGTCGTGAAGGCCCAGGTGCCCCTGTCGGAGATGTTCGGGTACGTCGGCGACCTGCGCAGCAAGACGCAGGGGCGTGCCGTCTACTCGATGTCCTTCGACAGCTACGCCGAGGTCCCCCGCGCGGTGGCCGAGGAGATCGTCAAGAAGGTCCGCGGGGAGTGACCCGCGGGTCCTGACGGACCACCCGTCGGCGGGACCGCCGGCGACCTGCCCCGGCCTCGCGGCCCGGAGCAGCACGGAAGACCAGCACCACCCGAAGACCAGCACGATCACCAGGACCCGGCCCGGCACCAGACCCGGTGCCCGGGCAGACAGATCCCAGGAGGACCCAGTGGCGAAGGCCAAGTTCGAGCGGACCAAGCCGCACGTCAACATCGGCACCATCGGTCACATCGACCACGGGAAGACCACGCTCACCGCGGCGATCACCAAGGTGCTGCACGACAAGTACCCCGAGCTCAACCAGGCGTCGGCCTTCGACATGATCGACAAGGCGCCCGAGGAGAAGGCCCGCGGGATCACGATCTCGATCGCCCACGTGGAGTACCAGACCGAGGCGCGGCACTACGCGCACGTCGACTGCCCGGGCCACGCCGACTACATCAAGAACATGATCACCGGTGCGGCGCAGATGGACGGCGCCATCCTCGTGGTCGCGGCGACCGACGGCCCCATGCCCCAGACGCGTGAGCACGTGCTCCTGGCCCGCCAGGTCAACGTGCCCTACATCGTCGTCGCGCTGAACAAGGCCGACATGGTCGACGACGAGGAGATCCTCGAGCTCGTCGAGATGGAGGTCCGCGAGCTGCTGACCTCCTACGAGTTCCCCGGCGACGACGTCCCCGTCGTGCGCGTCTCGGCGCTGAAGGCGCTCGAGGGCGACGCCGAGTGGAGCAACAAGCTCATGGAGCTCATGGACGCCGTCGACACGGCGATCCCCGAGCCCGAGCGCGACATCGACCAGCCGTTCCTCATGCCGGTCGAGGACGTCTTCACCATCACCGGCCGCGGCACCGTCGTCACCGGCCGTGTCGAGCGCGGCAAGCTCAACGTGAACGAGGACGTCGAGATCGTCGGCATCAAGGAGACCAAGACCAAGACCACGGTCACCGGCGTCGAGATGTTCCGCAAGCTCCTCGACGAGGCGCGCGCGGGCGAGAACGTCGGTCTGCTGCTGCGCGGCATCAAGCGCGAGGACGTCGAGCGCGGCCAGGTCGTGTGCAAGCCCAACTCGATCGTCCCGCACACCCAGTTCGAGGCGTCGGTCTACATCCTCTCCAAGGACGAGGGCGGCCGGCACAACCCCTTCTACTCGAACTACCGCCCGCAGTTCTACTTCCGCACGACGGACGTGACGGGCGTCATCGAGCTGCCCGAGGGCACCGAGATGGTCATGCCGGGCGACAACACGGACATGAAGGTGCAGCTGATCCAGCCCATCGCCATGGAGCAGGGCCTGCGGTTCACGATCCGTGAGGGTGGCCGCACGGTCGGCGCCGGTCAGGTCACCGCCATCACCCAGTGACACCCGGCGCGGCGCCCCGGCGCCGCGCCACCCGCAGGACCCCGAGGGCCCGGGCGAGCACTCGCCCGGGCCCTCGCGCGGTCCGTGCCGGAGCAGGACCCGGCTGCTGGATTCGACGGCGCGGGGGGCCCTCTGGCAGACTGCTCAAGTTGCCCGCAGGGGGACACCTGCGCCCGCCGTCGGCGGTGCCGCACGGTGGTCCACGTGCGGGCGGGACGTTCGACAGCACGGCGCGGGACGCCCGGCCGCCCTCAGGGCGGCGGAGCGGTGTCCCACCTGGCCGCCAGCAGCGCGACACGCCCGACCTCGGGGGTGGGGACGCGCAGCAGCGGTCGGAGTCGGGCCGGCGCGCACGGCGCAGCCGGTCCCATGACCTCAGCGGCACGACGGAGAGAGAGATCGCGACGCCATGGCGGGACAGAAGATCCGCATCCGGCTCAAGTCCTACGACCACGAGGTCATCGACAGCTCGGCGCGCAAGATCGTCGACACGGTGACGCGCGCTGGTGCGACGGTCGTGGGCCCGGTGCCGCTGCCGACGGAGAAGAACACGTTCTGCGTGATCCGTTCGCCGCACAAGTACAAGGACAGCCGCGAGCACTTCGAGATGCGCACGCACAAGCGGCTCATCGACATCGTCGACCCGACGCCGAAGGCCGTCGACTCGCTGATGCGTCTCGACCTGCCGGCGGACGTCAACATCGAGATCAAGCTCTGAGGACTGCTGACGCCATGACCACCACCACACCCGACCAGCGCGTCGTCGCCGGTCTGCTGGGGTCCAAGCTGGGCATGACCCAGGTCTGGGACGCCGACGGCCGGCTCGTGCCCGTCACCGTCGTGCAGGCCTCGCCGAACGTCGTGACCCAGGTCCGGACCCCCGAGACCGACGGCTACTCGGCCGTCCAGCTCGCGACCGGTGCCGTCGACCCGCGCAAGGTCACCAAGCCCCGGACCGGCCACTTCGCCAAGGCGGGCGTCACGCCCCGTCGGCACCTCGTCGAGGTGCGCACGGCCGACGCCGGCACCTTCTCCCTCGGCCAGGAGGTGACGGTGGAGGTCTTCTCCGCCGGCCAGCTGGTCGACGTCGTCGCCACCACCAAGGGCAAGGGCACCGCCGGCGTCATGAAGCGGCACGGCTTCGCCGGCGTCGGCGCGTCGCACGGCGCGCACCGCAACCACCGCAAGCCCGGGTCCATCGGTGGCTGCGCCACCCCCGGCCGTGTGTTCAAGGGCATGAAGATGGCCGGCCGCATGGGCAACGAGCGGCAGACCACGCAGAACCTGCTCGTCCACGCGGTCGACGCGGAGAAGGGCCTGCTGCTCGTCAAGGGCGCCGTGCCCGGCCCCAAGGGCGGGCTGGTCCTCGTCAAGAGCCCCGCCAAGGCGATCGCGAAGGAGGCCTGAGCCCATGACCGCCACGTCCGTCACGACGGCACCCACGAGCCGGACCGTCGACGTCGTCGACCCGTCGGGTGCCGCGTCCGGCACCGTCGAGCTGCCCGGCGAGGTGTTCGACGTCACCACCAACGTGCCGCTCATCCACCAGGTCGTCGTCGCACAGCTCGCCGCGGCCCGACAGGGCACCCACGCCACGAAGACCCGCGGCGACGTCCGCGGCGGTGGCAAGAAGCCCTTCCGGCAGAAGGGCACCGGCCGCGCACGCCAGGGCTCGACCCGGGCGCCGCAGTTCACCGGTGGTGGCGTCGTCCACGGCCCGCAGCCGCGCGACTACAGCCAGCGCACGCCCAAGAAGATGAAGGCGGCCGCCCTGCGCGGGGCCCTGTCCGACCGTGCCCGCCACGACCGCGTGCACGTGCTGAGCGGCGTCGTCGACGGCGACCCGTCGACCCGAGCCGGCATCGCCGCGCTGAAGGCGCTCCCCGGTGTGGTCGGCAGCGGCCGGGCGAACTTCCTCGTCGTGCTGGACCGCGCCGACGAGAGCTCCTGGTTGAGCCTGCGCAACGTGCCCGAGGTGCACCTGCTGCGCGCCGACCAGCTGAACACCTACGACGTGCTCTGCAGCGACGACGTGGTCTTCACGGCCGCCGCGCTGGGAGCGTTCCTCGGCGGCTCCGTCGCCGCCACGGCCGAGAGCGAGGGCGAGGCGTGAGCGAGCAGGTGGAGGAGACCCGCGAGGTCGACACGAGCAGCGCCGGCACCCTGGCCGCGCGCGTGGGCAAGGACCCGCGCGACATCCTGCTGGCCCCGGTGGTCTCCGAGAAGAGCTACGGGCTCCTGGACGAGGGCAAGTACACCTTCCTCGTGGACCCGCGGGCGAACAAGACCGAGATCCGCATCGCCGTCGAGCGCGTCTTCGGCGTCAAGGTGACGGGCGTCAACACCGCGAACCGGCAGGGCAAGACGCGCCGGACGCGCGGGGGGACCGGGCGCCGCAAGGACACCAAGCGCGCCGTGGTGACCCTGCGCGAGGGCGACACCATCGACATCTTCGGCACGACGGCCTGAGCCGGCGTCTCGGACCTGCCACGACAAAGGACTGACAAGCATGGGCATCCGCAACTACAAGCCGACGACACCGGGCCGACGTGGCTCGTCGGTCGCCGACTTCGCCGAGGTCACGCGGTCCACGCCGGAGAAGTCGCTCGTGCGTCCCCTGCCCAAGAGCGGTGGGCGCAACAACAACGGCCGGATCACCACGCGCCACCACGGGGGCGGGCACAAGCGCGCCTACCGCCTGATCGACTTCCGCCGCCACGACAAGGACGGCGTGCCGGCGAAGGTCGCGCACATCGAGTACGACCCCAACCGCACGGCGCGCATCGCCCTGCTGCACTACGTCGACGGCGAGAAGCGGTACATCGTGGCGCCGGCCCGGCTGAAGCAGGGTGACGTCGTGGAGAACGGCCCCGGTGCGGACATCCGTCCCGGGAACAACCTCCCGCTGCGCAACATCCCGGTCGGCACGGTCGTCCACGCGATCGAGCTGCGTCCCGGCGGCGGGGCCAAGATCGCCCGCTCGGCGGGCGCGTCGGTGCAGCTGGTCGCCCGCGAGGGCAGCACCGCGCAGCTGCGCATGCCGTCGGGGGAGATCCGCCTCGTGGACGTCCGCTGCCGCGCGACGGTCGGCGAGGTCGGCAACGCCGAGCAGTCGAACATCAGCTGGGGTAAGGCCGGCCGCATGCGCTGGAAGGGCCGCCGGCCCACGGTGCGCGGCGTCGCCATGAACCCGGTGGACCACCCCCACGGTGGCGGTGAGGGCAAGACCTCCGGCGGCCGCAACCCGGTCAGCCCCTGGGGCCAGCCCGAGGGCCGCACGCGCCGCCCGGGCAAGCCGAGCGACAAGCAGATCGTCCGCCGGCGCCGCACCGGCAAGAAGAAGCGCTGAGGAGACCGGACATGCCGCGCAGCCTGAAGAAGGGCCCCTTCGTCGACGACCACCTGCAGAAGAAGGTGGACGTCCAGAACGACAAGGGCACCAAGAACGTCATCAAGACCTGGTCCCGGCGCTCCGTCGTCACCCCGGACTTCCTGGGCCACACCTTCGCCGTCCACGACGGCCGCAAGCACGTGCCGGTGTTCGTCACCGAGTCGATGGTCGGGCACAAGCTCGGCGAGTTCGCGCCCACGCGGACCTTCCGCGGGCACGTGAAGGACGACCGCAAGGGCCGTCGCCGCTGACCGCAGCGGCCGGCAGGTCCGGGCCGGGCGCCCTGCCCGGGACGGGCCAGGGCGCACAGCCCGGCACGGACCCGACGAGCAGCGCCCCCGGCGTGCACGTGTAGAGGAAGAGAAGGCAGGACACCATGGAAGCCATGGCGAAGGCGCGCTACGTGCGCGTCACGCCCCAGAAGGCCCGGCGCGTCGTCGACCTGGTCCGGGGTCGCCGCACGCCCGACGCGCTGGCCGTGCTCGCGTTCGCGCCGCAGGCGGCGAGCGAGCCCGTGCGCAAGGTCGTCGAGAGCGCCATCGCGAACGCCCGCGTCAAGGCCGACGAGGTCGGCGAGGCCTTCGACGAGCGAGAGCTCGTCATCGCCTCGGCCTTCGTCGACGAGGGCCCGACGATGAAGCGCTTCCGGCCGCGCGCCCAGGGCCGGGCGGCCCGCATCAACAAGCGCACGAGCCACATCACGGTGGTCGTGGCGCCCGCTCCGGCGCGCGCCCGGGCGGCTGCCTCGAGCACGGGGAGGACCTCCTAGTGGGCCAGAAGATCAACCCGCACGGCTTCCGTCTGGGGATCACGACCGAGCACCGCTCGCGGTGGTTCGCCGACTCGACGAAGTCGGGCCAGCGCTACCGCGACTACGTGGGCGAGGACGTCTCGATCCGCAAGCTCATGTCCACGGGCATGGAGCGGGCCGGCATCGCCAAGGTGGACATCGAGCGCACCCGCGACCGGGTCCGCGTCGACATCCACACGGCTCGTCCGGGCATCGTGATCGGCCGGCGTGGCGCCGAGGCGGACCGCCTCCGCGGGGAGCTGGAGAAGCTCACCGGCAAGCAGGTCCAGCTGAACATCCTCGAGGTGAAGAACCCCGAGACCGACGCCCAGCTGGTCGCCCAGGGCATCGCCGAGCAGCTGGCCAGCCGCGTCGCGTGGCGCCGGGCCATGCGCAAGGGGATGCAGACCGCCTCCCGGGCGGGGGCCAAGGGCATCCGCGTGCAGTGCTCCGGCCGCCTCGGCGGCGCCGAGATGAGCCGCTCGGAGTTCTACCGCGAGGGCCGGGTGCCCCTGCACACGCTGCGCGCGAACATCGACTACGGCTTCTACGAGGCCAAGACGACCTTCGGCCGCATCGGCGTGAAGGTCTGGATCTACAAGGGCGACCTCACGAGCCGCGAGCTCGCCCAGCAGCAGGCGAACGCCCCGCGCGGCCCCCGCGGCCCGCGCGCCGAGCGTCCGACGCGCGGACGTCGCCCCGGCAGCGACGGGCCGCCCGCCCAGGCGCCCGCGACCGAGGCCGGCGTCGCCCCGCAGGCCGTGGCCGACCCCGGAACGGAGGGCTGAGACGTGCTCGTGCCCCGCAGGCTCAAGCACCGCAAGCAGCACCACCCGCGGCGCACCGGTGCCGCGAAGGGTGGGACGACGATCGCCTTCGGCGACTTCGGCATCCAGGCGTTGGAGCCGGCGTACGTGACGAACCGGCAGATCGAGTCGGCGCGCATCGCCATGACCCGCTACATGAAGCGTGGCGGGAAGGTGTGGATCAACATCTACCCCGACCGGCCGCTCACCAAGAAGCCCGCCGAGACCCGCATGGGCTCCGGCAAGGGCTCGCCGGAGTGGTGGGTCGCCAACGTCAAGCCGGGCCGGATGATGTTCGAGATCTCCGGCGTCGCCGAGCCCGTGGCCCGCGAGGCCATGCGGCTCGCTATCCACAAGCTGCCGATGAAGTGCCGCTTCGTCGCGCGCGAGGGGAGTGAGGTCTGATGGCCGTCGGGAGCAAGGACCTCGCACCGTCCGCCCTGCGTGAGAAGGGCCCCGACCAGCTGGTCGAGGAGCTGCGCCGGGCCAAGGAGGAGCTGTTCAACCTCCGGTTCCAGTCGGCCACCGGCCAGCTGGAGAACCACACGCGGCTGCGCGCGGTCCGTCGGGACATCGCGCGCATCTACACGATCATGCGCGAGCAGGAGCTCGGGATCATCGCCACGCCGACCGGCGACGAGGACGCGTGATGGCGGACGGCACCGCACCGACCAGTGAGGACGCAGTGACGACGAGCGAGAGCAGCGCTGCCGACCAGAAGGCGCAGGAGCGCGGGTACCGCAAGACCCGCCTCGGCGTCGTCAGCAGCGACAAGATGGACAAGACCGTCGTGGTCGTCGTGGAGGACCGGGTCAAGCACCCCCTCTACGGCAAGGTCATCCGCCGCACCAGCAAGGTGAAGGCCCACGACGAGACCAACGCCGTGGGCGTCGGGGACCGCGTGCGCATCGCCGAGACGCGTCCGTTGTCGGCGACGAAGCGCTGGCGCGTGGTCGAGGTGCTCGAGAAGGCCGTCTGAGCCCGGCCGGGCGCTCGCCCGGCCGCTCACGCACCAGCAGCAGGTAGCACGTCCGTTCGGCCAGGCTCGGACGCCGAGAACCGGCACGACGACAGGAGTGGGAACAAGTGATCCAGCAGGAGTCGCGGCTCAAGGTCGCGGACAACACGGGTGCCAAGGAGATTCTCTGCATCCGCGTGCTCGGCGGCTCCGGCCGCCGGTACGCCGGGATCGGGGACGTCATCGTGGCGACCGTGAAGGACGCCATCCCCGGTGGTGGCGTGAAGAGGGGCGACGTCGTCAAGGCCGTCGTCGTCAGGACCCGCAAGGAGCGCCGTCGTCCCGACGGCTCCTACATCCGTTTCGACGAGAACGCCGCCGTGATCCTCAAGGGTGACGGCGACCCGCGGGGCACGCGCATCTTCGGGCCGGTCGGCCGGGAGCTGCGTGACAAGCGCTTCATGCGCATCGTCTCGCTCGCGCCGGAGGTGCTCTGACATGACGAAGATCAAGATGAAGGTCAAGAAGGGCGACCTCGTCCAGGTCATCTCCGGCGCCACGCAGGCGCGCGGCGGCGACCGGGGCAAGCAGGGGCGCGTCATCGCCGTCTTCCCCGAGCGCCAGCGCGTGCTGGTCGAGGGCGTCAACCGCGTCACCAAGCACGTCAAGGCGGGCGCGGCGGGGCGCGGCTCGGGGGGGCGCGAGAGCGTCGAGGCCCCGATCCACGTCAGCAACGTGCAGGTCGTCGACCCCGAGACCGGTCGCCCGACCCGCGTGGGCATCCGCACCGAGACGAGCGAGGTCGACGGGCGGACGGTCACGACCCGCACCCGCTACGCCAAGCGCTCCGGCAAGGACATCGCATGAGTGAGACGACGACCGCCCCCCAGACGGCGCCCGCGCCGCGGCTCAAGGCGCGCTACCGCGCCGAGATCGCCCCGGCCCTGCGCGAGCAGTTCGGCTACGCCAACGTCATGCAGATCCCCGGCCTCGTGAAGGTCGTGGTCAACATGGGTGTCGGCGACGCCGCGCGCGACTCCAAGGTCATCGACGGCGCCGTGCGCGACCTCACGACCATCACGGGCCAGAAGCCGCAGGTGACGAAGGCGCGCAAGTCGATCGCCCAGTTCAAGCTACGTGAGGGCATGCCCATCGGCTGCCACACGACGCTGCGCGGGGACCGCATGTGGGAGTTCCTCGACCGGCTGGTCTCGCTGGCGCTGCCCCGCATCCGCGACTTCCGCGGGCTCTCGCCCAAGCAGTTCGACGGGCGTGGCAACTACACCTTCGGCCTCACGGAGCAGTCGATGTTCCACGAGATCGACCAGGACCGCATCGACCGCGTGCGGGGGATGGACGTCACGGTCGTGACGACCGCCCGCACGGACGACGAGGGCCGGGCGCTGCTGCGCCAGCTCGGCTTCCCCTTCAAGGAGAACTGACATGGCGAAGACCGCCCTGGTCACCAAGGCCGCCCGCAAGCCCAAGTTCGCCGTGCGCGCCTACACCCGCTGCCAGCGGTGCGGCCGCCCGCACTCGGTCTACCGCAAGTTCGGCCTGTGCCGTGTGTGCCTGCGAGAGATGGCCCACCGCGGCGAGCTCCCGGGGATCACCAAGAGCTCCTGGTGAGCCGGCGGGCCCCGGCCCGCCACCACGCACCACCCCTGCACGCGACCAAGCGCCGGGACCCGCACGGGACCGGCACGGACGCCTCAGGTCCACCCCGTCGTGGGAGGAAACCGAGGTGAGGAAGGGCGGACGAGCCCGATGACGATGACCGACCCGATCGCGGACATGCTCACGCGCCTGCGGAACGCCAACTCGGCGTACCACGACGACGTGACCATGCCCTACAGCAAGCTCAAGCAGCGGATCGCCGAGATCCTCACGGCCGAGGGCTACATCGCCGGCTGGTCGGTGGAGGACGCGGAGGTGGGCCGCAGGCTCACCCTGGAGCTGAAGTTCGGCCCCGACCGCGAGCGCTCCATCGCCGGCGTCCGGCGGGTCAGCAAGCCGGGCCTGCGGGTGTACGCGAAGTCGACCAACCTGCCGCGCGTCCTCGGTGGCCTCGGCGTGGCGATCCTGTCCACGTCCTCGGGGCTCCTGACCGACCGGCAGGCCACGAAGCAGGGCGTGGGCGGGGAAGTCCTCGCCTACGTCTGGTAAGGCGGAGGAGGACGCATGTCCCGCATCGGCAGACTGCCCATCACCGTCCCCGGTGGCGTCGACGTCAGCATCGACGGCCAGGACGTCGTGGTGAAGGGTCCCAAGGGCACCCTCAGCCACACGGTCCCCGCACCCATCTCGGTGGCGCGCGAGGAGAGCACGCTGCGCGTGAGCCGGCCCGACGACGAGCGCGAGTCGCGCTCGCTGCACGGCCTGACCCGCTCGCTGCTCAACAACATGGTCGTCGGCGTCACGAGCGGCTACGAGAAGAAGCTCGAGATCGTCGGGACCGGCTACCGCGTGCAGGCGCGCGGCGGCTCCCTGGAGTTCGCGCTGGGCTTCAGCCACCCGGTCGTCGTCCCGGCGCCCGAGGGCATCACCTTCACGGTCGAGGCGCCCACGCGCTTCTCCGTCCAGGGCATCGACAAGCAGCTCGTGGGTGAGGTCTCGGCCAACATCCGCAAGCTGCGCAGGCCCGACCCCTACAAGGGCAAGGGCGTCCGCTACGCGGGCGAGCAGATCCGGCGCAAGGTCGGGAAGGCAGGTAAGTGATGGCACGCAGGTCCTCCTACCGCGGGGTCACGGCGGTGCGCGGCACCGGCACCACCGCTGCGCGCGGCCGTCGCCACCTGCGGGTCCGCAAGAAGGTCTCCGGCACCCCGGCGCGCCCGCGCCTGGTCGTCAACCGCTCCTCCCGGCACGTCTTCGTGCAGGTCGTGGACGACACCGTCGGCAAGACGCTGGCGAGCGCCTCCACCATGGAGAGCGACCTGCGCGTCGCCGAGGGCGACAAGACCGCCAAGGCGCGTCGTGTCGGCGAGCTCGTGGCCGAGCGCGCCCGTGCCGCGGGCATCGAGGCCGTGGTCTTCGACCGCGGTGGCAACCGCTACCACGGCCGGGTGGCGGCCGTGGCCGACGGCGCCCGCGAGGGCGGGCTCGCCGTCTGAGCCCGGCGCCTGCGCCGACCTGACCGACGCGAGCCCTCCCCGCACGCGAGAGACGAGAGAGAGAAGACCAGACATGCCTGGACCCCAGCGCCGCGGCGCCGGTGGCGGCACGGGTGGCCCCGGCGGGAACGACCGCCGGGAGCGCCGTGACGGCCGCCGGGGCGAGCCCGCGGACCGCAACCAGTTCCTCGAGCGCGTGGTGACCATCAACCGCGTCTCCAAGGTCGTCAAGGGTGGCCGCCGCTTCAGCTTCACGGCGCTCGTCGTCGTGGGCGACGGCGACGGCACCGTCGGCGTCGGCTACGGCAAGGCCAAGGAGGTGCCGGCGGCGATCGCCAAGGGCGTGGAGGAGGCCAAGAAGGCGTTCTTCCGTGTCCCGCGCGCCCAGGGCACCATCCCGCACCCCGTGACGGGTGAGGACGCCGCCGGCGTCGTGCTCCTGCGACCCGCCTCCCCGGGTACCGGCGTCATCGCCGGCGGTCCGGTGCGCGCGGTCCTGGAGTGCGCCGGCGTGCACGACGTCCTCACCAAGTCCCTCGGCTCCAGCAACGCCATCAACATCGTCCACGCGACGGTCGCGGCGCTCAAGGGTCTCGAGCGGCCCGAGTCCGTCGCGGCGCGCCGGGGCAAGAGCCTCGACGAGGTCGCCCCGGCGGCGCTCGTGCGCGCCATGTCGGGGGCGTCGTCCTGATGGCGCGCCTGAAGGTGACCCAGACCCGCTCCCAGATCGGGGGCAAGCAGAACCAGCGCGACACGCTGCGCAGCCTGGGCCTCAAGCGGATCGGTGACGTGGTCGTCAAGGACGACCGCCCCGAGTTCCGCGGGATGGTCTCGACGGTCTCGCACCTCGTGTCGCTCGAGGAGGTCGACTGACCATGGCGGACGACACCACCGGCACGGCTGGCGGCGAGGGCAGCACCCCCCGGAGCAAGGCGCTGAAGGTCCACCACCTGCGCCCGGCGCCCGGGGCCAAGACGGCCCGCACGCGGGTCGGCCGCGGTGAGGCCAGCAAGGGCAAGACGGCCGGCCGCGGCACCAAGGGCTCCAAGGCCCGTTACCAGGTGTCGGCCGCCTTCGAGGGCGGCCAGACGCCGCTGCACATGCGCCTGCCGAAGCTGCGGGGCTTCACCAACCCCTTCGGCACGACCTACCAGGTCGTCAATCTCGACCGGCTGAGCGAGCTCTTCCCGGACGGCGGCGCCGTCGGCGTCGCGGAGATGGTGGCGGCCGGCGCGGTGCGCAAGGGCGAGAAGGTGAAGGTCCTCGGCCAGGGGAGCGCGGACGTGGCCCTGCAGGTCACGGCGCACGCCTTCTCCGCCTCGGCGGTCGAGAAGATCGCCGCCGCGGGCGGCAGCACCACCACGCTCTGAGTGCTCCGCAGGCCCCGCCGCCCCACCCGGGCGGCGGGGCCTGCTGCGTGCACGGCGGGTCGCCCGAGGGGTGCCCGCGGGCCGCGCGGCTGCCGGCGCCGGCCCGGCACCGACGGCGCGAGCCGTCGGGAAGGCCCCTGCGTGCCAGGTAGTGTCCGGCACCTGCGCCCCGCCCGTCGGGGCAGCACCTGACCGCACCGACTCCCGACGCCGCCTCGGCGCGGGCGCGACGACCGCCTCTCGGGCGATCTGGAGGAGACGTGCTCAGCGCAACCGTGCGGGCCTTCCGCACGCCGGACCTGCGGCGCAAGCTGCTGTTCACGGCGGGGATCATGGCGATCTTCCGCCTCGGCTCGTTCGTCCCCGTGCCGGGTGTCAGCTACACCAACGTGCAGCAGTGCCTCGCGACGTCGGCGTCCTCGAACGACCTGCTGGGCCTGGTCAACCTCTTCAGCGGGGGCGCGCTGCTCCAGCTGTCGGTGTTCGCGCTCGGGATCATGCCGTACATCACCGCGAGCATCATCACGCAGCTGCTCACGGTCGTCATCCCTCGCTTCGAGGAGCTGAAGAAGGAAGGCCAGTCCGGCCAGGCGAAGCTGACGCAGTACACGCGTTACCTGACGATCGCGCTGGCCGTCCTGCAGTCCTCCACCTACATCGCGGTGGCACGAGCCGGACAGCTCTTCCCGGGGTGCACGGCCCAGATCATCCCCGACGACTCCGTCGTCACCATCGTCCTCATGGTGCTGACGATGACGGCCGGCACGGGGCTCATCATGTGGATGGGCGAGCTCATCACCGAGCGCGGTGTCGGCAACGGGATGTCGTTGCTCATCTTCACCTCGATCGCGGCGACCTTCCCCGGCCAGCTCTGGAGCATCGGGCAGAGCCAGGGGTACACGGTCCTGGCCGGCGTCGTCGCCGTGGGGCTCGTCATCGTGGCGCTCGTCGTCTTCGTCGAGCAGTCCCAGCGCCGTGTCCCCGTGCAGTACGCCAAGCGCATGGTGGGGCGCCGGATGTACGGCGGCACCAGCACCTACATCCCCATCAAGGTCAACATGGCCGGGGTCATCCCGGTCATCTTCGCCAGCTCGATGCTGTACCTGCCGGCTCTCGTCGCCCAGTTCAACGACCAGCAGTCGGCATGGGTGCAGTGGGTCAACGGCAACCTCGTGACCCAGGACAGCCCGCTCTACATCGTCAGCTACCTCGGGCTCATCGTCTTCTTCACGTACTTCTACGTGGGCATCACGTTCAACCCGGACGAGGTCAGCGACAACATCAAGCGCGTGGGCGGGTTCATCCCCGGCGTCCGGGCCGGGCGCCCGACCGCCGAGTACCTCGACTACGTGCTCACCCGCATCACGCTCCCCGGCGCGGTCTACCTGGCCTTCGTGGCCGCCATCCCGCTGGTCGCGCTCGCGTCCGTCGGGGCCACGCAGAACTTCCCGTTCGGCGGCACGTCGATCCTCATCGTCGTCGGCGTCGGGCTGGAGACGGTCAAGCAGATCGAGTCGCAGCTCCAGCAGCGCAACTACGAAGGGTTCCTGCGATGAGGCTCGTGCTCCTCGGTCCTCCCGGAGCCGGCAAGGGCACCCAGGCGGCGCGCCTGGCCACCGAGCTGGACGTCCCGGCCATCTCCACCGGCGACATCTTCCGCGCCAACGTGAGCGAGGGCACCGAGCTCGGACGCACCGCGCAGTCCTACATGGACGAGGGCGAGTACGTGCCCGACGAGGTGACCAACGCGATGGTGCGCGAGCGCCTCATGGCCGAGGACGCGACCGACGGCTTCCTGCTCGACGGCTACCCGCGCACCCCCGCCCAGGTGGAGGAGCTCGACCGGATGCTGGCCGCCGCGGGCGCAGAGCTGGACGCCGTCGTCCAGCTGACGGTCGACACCGAGGAGGTCGTCAAGCGTCTGGCCCAGCGGGCCAGCGAGCAGCACCGCTCCGACGACGGCGAGGAGGTCCAGCGCCACCGCCTCGAGGTCTACGAGAAGCAGACGGCACCCCTGGTGGACCTCTACGACCGGCGGGGCAAGCTGTGCGCCGTCGACGGGCTGGGCAAGGTCCCGGAGGTCACGGGGCGCATCCTCGCCGTGCTCGGCCGGGGCTGAGCCGCGTGGGCGTCCTGCGGCGCGAGCGGGTCGAGTGGAAGACCCCCGACCAGGTCCGGCTCATGCGCCAGGCCGGCCTCGTGGTCGCCGACGCGCTCGCGGCGGTGCGTGCGGAGGTCCGGCCCGGGACGACGACCGCTCAGCTCGACGCCGTGGCCGAGGACCTCATCCGCGGCGCCGGGGCCCTGCCCTCCTTCCTGGGGTACCAGGGCTTCCCGGCCTCGCTGTGCGTGTCGGTCAACGACGAGGTGGTCCACGGCATCCCGGGCGAGCGCGTCCTCGAGGACGGGGACCTCGTCTCGGTGGACTGCGGGGCGGTGCTGGAGGGCTGGCACGGCGACGCCGCCTTCAGCGTCGTCGTGGACGGCGGCTCGGGTGCCGTCGACCCGGCGGACGTCGCCCTGGTGGAGGCCACGGAGGCGGCGATGTGGGCCGGGGTGGCGGCCCTCGCGACGGCCGGGCGTCTGGGGGAGGTCGGCGCGGCGGTGGAGGACTCCCTCGTGGGGCGCTTCGGCGTCGTCGAGGGGTACGTGGGCCACGGCATCGGCACGGCCATGCACCAGCCCCCCGAGGTGCTCAACCACCGGTCGCGCGAGCGCGGCGCGAAGGTGCGTCCTGGGTTGTGCGTGGCCGTCGAGCCGATGGTGACCCGGGGGGAGCCGGACACCGACGTGCTGGCCGACGACTGGACCGTCGTCACGACCGACGGCTCGCGCGCCGCGCACTGGGAGCACACCGTCGCGGTGCTCGAGGGGGGCCTGTGGGTGCTCACCGCCCACGACGGCGGAGCCGCAGGGCTCGCCCGGCACGGCCTGGCGCCGGCCGCGCTCGGCTGAGCGACACCGCGGTCGCCCGTCGCGGTGGACGGCGATTTCGCCTGCGCGGACCTCTCGCGTACGCTGGCACGTCGGTGCACGAGCGCGCACCCCTGCCCACGTCATCACCCCGCGGCTGGTTCGGTGATGACGTCAGGCCACCCCAGGTGGTCTCGGGCCCGTCAGGCGCGCCGAGCACCGTGGCACCCCGGGAGCGCGCCGAGCAGGAGCGACCCGGTCACGACTGAGACGGGCGGCCTGCGGGCATGCCCACCGAGCGGAGGGCAATGGCCAAGAAGGACGGGGTCATCGAGATCGAGGGCGCTGTGGTGGAGGCGCTGCCGAACGCCATGTTCCGGGTGGAGCTGAGCAACGGCCACAAGGTCCTCGCGCACATCTCGGGGAAGATGCGCCAGCACTACATCCGGATCCTCCCCGAGGACCGCGTGGTGGTGGAGCTCAGCCCGTACGACCTCACCCGCGGCCGGATCGTCTACCGCTACAAGTGATCGTCCGGTGCCGCGCTGCGAGCAGGGCGGCACGGGTCGGCAGACGAGTCACCCCACGGGGAGCCAGCCCCAGCACAGCGAGCCCCACGAGCACCGGCGTCCCCCCGCGGGGGCGCGGTGGAAGGCAGCGATGAAGGTCAAGCCGAGCGTCAAGAAGATCTGCGACAAGTGCAAGGTGATCCGCCGCAACGGGCGGGTCATGGTCATCTGCGACAACCTGCGCCACAAGCAGCGCCAGGGCTGATCGTCTCCGGTGCCGCCTCCGGCGGCGCCCCACCGCAGCGCCCGACCCCCGACCGCCTCGGCGGCCCGGGACGTCACCCCCCGCCCGGAGGCGGGGGACCCGCCCCCGGGCGGGGACGGCGCCGCCTCACACCTCCGGCAGAGCACCAGGAGCACCGATGGCACGCATCGTCGGCGTCGACCTCCCGCGCGAGAAGCGCCTCGAGGTCGCGCTCACGTACATCTTCGGCGTCGGGCGCACCCGCGCCGCCGAGACGCTCGCGGCGACGGGGGTCAGCCCCGACCTGCGGGTCAAGGACATGACCGAGGACGACCAGGTCAAGATCCGCGACTACATCGACGCCACCTTCCAGGTGGAGGGCGACCTCCGCCGCGAGGTCGCCGCCGACATCCGCCGCAAGGTCGAGATCGGCTGCTACGAGGGTCTGCGGCACCGCCGGGGCCTGCCGGTGCGCGGCCAGCGCACCAAGACCAACGCGCGCACCCGCAAGGGCCCCAAGCGCACGGTCGCCGGCAAGAAGAAGGTCGGCCGCAAGTAGGCCGCCCGCCGCCCGGCCGTGCCGGGCGGACGCCCCGCGCGCGAGCGCGGGGCCCGGCTCCCAGACCCCGCCGGCGCCGCTGCAGCGAGCGCCGGCCAGCAGGACCGACGTCCAGGAGAGAACCAGCCATGCCACCCAAGACCCGAGCCGGCGCCGCCCGCCGGACGCGCCGCAAGGAGAAGAAGAACGTCTCCGCCGGCCAGGCGCACATCAAGAGCACGTTCAACAACACCATCGTGTCGATCACCGACCCGACGGGCGCGGTCATCTCGTGGGCCTCCGCCGGCCAGGTCGGCTTCAAGGGCTCGCGCAAGTCCACGCCCTTCGCCGCGCAGATGGCCGCCGAGGCCGCCGCCCGCCGCGCGCAGGAGCACGGCATGCGCAAGGTCGACGTCTTCGTCAAGGGCCCGGGCTCGGGCCGCGAGACCGCCATCCGCTCGCTGCAGGCCACCGGCCTGGAGGTGGGCACCATCCAGGACGTGACGCCGCAGGCCCACAACGGCTGCCGTCCGCCCAAGCGTCGGCGCGTCTGACCGCGGCCCCCGAGACGAGAGAGAGACAGCCCCCATGGCGCGTTACACCGGTGCCGACTGCAAGCGCTGCCGGCGCGAGAAGCAGAAGCTCTACCTGAAGGGCGCGAAGTGCGACTCGGGCAAGTGCCCGATCGAGATCCGCCCCTACCCGCCCGGCGAGCACGGGCGTGGCCGCACCAAGGACAGCGAGTACCTGCTGCAGATGCGTGAGAAGCAGAAGTGCGCGCGCATCTACGGCGTCCTGGAGAAGCAGTTCCGGGGCTACTACGAGGAGGCCCAGGGCCGCGCCGGCAGGACCGGTGAGACCCTGCTGGAGATCCTCGAGCTCCGCCTGGACAACGTCGTGTACCGCGCCGGCTTCGCCGCCTCGCGCGACGCGGCCCGCCAGGCCGTCCGCCACGGCCACATCCGGGTCAACGGCGCGAAGGTCGACATCCCCAGCGCCCGCGTCGCCCCCGGCGACATCGTCGAGGTGCGGGAGAAGTCCTACGAGCTGACCCCGTTCGTCATCGCGCGGGCGGAGCTGGAGGGCAAGACCGCCCCGGCGTGGCTGGAGGTCCAGGCCGACCGCATGCGTGCGCTCGTGCACGGCGTCCCGGCCCGCGCGGCCATCGACGTGCAGGTGCAGGAGCAGCTGATCGTCGAGTACTACTCGAAGTGACCTAGGTACGGGCCGGTCCCCGCCCCCGCGGCGAGGACCGGCCCGTCCCCGCGCCGCCCGACAGGAGGCGACGCGACGCCCCACGGCGAGCCAGGCCGTCGGGGCAGAGCCTCACTGGGGTCATATGGCGGACCCCGCGCCCGGAAGGACACCTGCCCGTGCTCATCGCACAGCGCCCCACCCTCGCCGAGGACCGCGTGGCCGAGCGCCGCTCGCGCTTCACCATCGAGCCGCTCGAGCCCGGCTTCGGCTACACGCTCGGCAACTCCCTGCGTCGGACCCTGCTCTCCTCGATCCCCGGCGCCGCCGTCACGAGCATCCGCATCGACGGCGTGCTGCACGAGTTCTCCACGATCCCCGGGGTCAAGGAGGACGTCACCGAGATCATCCTCAACGTCAAGAGCCTCGTCGTCGCGAGCGAGCACGACGAGCCCGTGACGATGTACCTGCGCAAGCAGGGCCCGGGAGAGGTCACGGCGGCCGACATAGCGCCGCCCGCGGGCGTCGAGGTCGCCGACACCGGCCTGCACATCGCCACGCTCAACGGCGAGGGGCGCCTGGAGATGGAGCTGACGGTCGAGCGCGGCCGCGGCTACGTCTCGGCCGCCCAGAACAAGTCCGGTGACGCCGAGATCGGCCGCATCCCGGTCGACTCGATCTACTCCCCGGTCCTCAAGGTCACCTACAAGGTCGAGGCCACCCGCGTCGAGCAGCGCACCGACTTCGACCGCCTCGTCGTCGACGTCGAGACCAAGCCGTCGACCGTCCCGGCCGACGCGATGGCCTCGGCGGGCAAGACGCTCGTCGAGCTGTTCGGCCTGGCCCGCGAGCTCAACGTCGACGCCGAGGGCATCGACATGGGGCCCTCGCCCACGGACGCGGCCATGGCCGCCGACCTGGCGCTGCCCATCGAGGACCTCGACCTCACGGTGCGCAGCTACAACTGCCTCAAGCGCGAGGGCATCCACTCCGTCGGCGAGCTCGTCGCCCGCAGCGAGGCCGACCTCCTGGACATCCGCAACTTCGGCGCCAAGTCCATCGACGAGGTCAAGGTCAAGCTCGGCACCATGGGCCTGCAGCTCAAGGACAGCCCCCCCGGCTTCGACCCCAGCGCGGCGCTGGAGGCCTACGAGGAGGACGACGACGCGGCCTTCGCCGAGGACGAGCAGTACTGACCCCCGCCCTGCAGCACCCGAGGAGACACCATGCCCACCCCCACCAAGGGCCCGCGGCTCGGCGGCGGTCCGGCCCACGAGCGCCTGATGCTGGCCAACCTGGCCACCCAGCTGTTCGAGCACCGGAGCATCACGACGACGCAGGCCAAGGCGAAGCGGCTGCGGCCCTTCGCCGAGCGGCTCATCACCTTCGCCAAGCGCGGTGACCTCGCGGCGCGGCGTCGCGTGATGACCGTCGTGCGCGACAAGACCGTCGTGCACGAGCTGTTCACCGAGATCGCGCCGCAGATGCAGCAGCGCGACGGCGGCTACACGCGCACGACGAAGATCGGCCCCCGCAAGGGCGACAACGCCCCCATGGTGGTCATCGAGCTCGTGGCCGAGCCGGTCTCGGCACGCCAGGACGTCGTCCGCGAGGCGACCGCGGCGACCGGCCGGGCCTCCCGCGACGCGGCGCGCGCCAGCGCCGCCGAGGCGGCCGACGTGCCCGCCGAGGAGCTGTCCGACGAGGACGGCGCGGCGGTCTCCCAGGCACGGGCCGAGGACGACGCCACGCAGGCGCAGGACGCCGTCGAGCGCGCCGACACCGAGGCGGCCGGCGAGGCCACGGCCGACGCCGAGGTCGCGGCCGGTGACGCCGAGACGCTCGCGCCCGGCTCGGCCGAGGCGACCGACGCCGACGCCGCCGCAGACGCGGCGGACGAGGTCACCACGGCCGCCGAGGACGCCGAGAAGGACGCCCGCGGCTGACCGGGGCGTCCGTCGTGAGCGACGCCCGCACGCAGGAGCCCGTCACCCCTCCCGGGGGTGACGGGCTCCTGCGCGTGCGCCTGGACCTCGCCTACGACGGCGCGGGGTTCTCGGGCTGGGCGGCCCAGCCGGGACGGCGGACGGTCGAGGGCGAGCTCACCGACGCCCTCGCCCGGGTCCTGCGGGACCCGGCCGTGCGGCTCGTCGTCGCCGGTCGGACCGACGCGGGCGTCTCCGCGCGGGGCCAGGTGGTCCACCTCGACGTCGACCCCGCCGCGTGGGCCGCCCTGCCGGGGCGCGCCGTCGGGCGGCCCGGGGCGCCGTCGCCGGGTGACGCGCTGGTGCGGCGGCTGGCCGGGATGCTGCCCGGCGACGTCGTCGTGCGGCGCGCGGGGCTCGCGCCCACCGGGTTCGACGCCCGCTTCGGGGCGCTGCGGCGCCGGTACGCCTACCGCGTCGTCGACGACCCCCGAGCGGTCGACCCGTTGCGGCGGGGGGAGGTGCACGTCGTCCGGCGGGCGCTCGACGTCGCCGTCATGGACCGGGCCGCGGGGGCCCTGCTCGGGGAGCACGACTGGTTGCCCTTCTGCCGCCCGCGCGAGGGGGCGAGCACGGTGCGGACCCTGCTGCGCCACGGCTGGCGCCGCGACGACGGGGGCGTGCTCGTGGCCGACGTCGAGGCCGACGCGTTCTGCCACCACATGGTCCGCGCGCTCGTCGGGGCCGCGCTGGCCGTGGGGGAGGGCCGACGGGACGAGGGCTGGCCCGCCCGGGTGCTCGCCGCCGGCGTGCGCGACCCGGCCGTGGCGCTGGCTCCAGCGCGCGGGCTGGTGCTGGAGGAGGTCGTCTACCCGCCGGCGGAGCAGCTCGCCGCGCAGGCCCGTCGGGCCCGGACCTTCCGCGGGCCGGCGGCGGGGCCGGGGAGGCAGGGGGCCGCGGGCGGTGGCAGGGTCGAGGCATGAGCACGACACCTGACCAGAGCAGCGCCGTCGGTGACGACGTCTACCAGCCCGACGCCGGCGGCGTGGACGACGCGGCCGTGAGCCCTGACCTGCGCGACTACGACGACGAGAACAGCCTCGGCACCCTGAGCCAGGACGAGAGCCTGGACCAGGGGTACTCCCCGCCGGAGAAGCCCCGCGAGCTCGGCCGCACCGGCACGACGCTCGAGGAGCAGCGGGAGGGCGAGAGCCTCGACGAGCGCCTCGCCGAGGAGGTCCCCGACCCGGCGATGGCGGTGCCCGACCCGCTCGCCGAGGACCCCGGCCCCGTGCGTCACGACGCCGAGACCGCGACCGGCGACGCCGACGACACGGCCGCCGGCCAGGCCCTGCCCGGCACGGAGGCCGACCTGGACACCGACGGCGAGCTGCTCGACGACCAGGTGGGCGACGTCCGCGCCGGCCGCCTCGTCGACACGGCCGGCGGCATCGGCCCGGACGTCGAGAAGGACGCCGTCGCGCGGGACGTCGGCCTCGCCGGCGGCGCCGCCGGGGCCGAGGAGGCCGCCGTGCACGTGGTGGACGAGGACCGGGCCTGAGGTAGCCGGCCCCTCCTCGGGCACCCCGGACGCACGGCGTCGGCCGAGGGGCGGGCCGAGGGCGCGGACGGGCGGATAAGTGGTGTCCCCGGGGCGGTGGTCCCGGGGACACTGCTGCGTGTGGGGCACGTCGACGTCAGCAGGGTGAGCCTGGCGCTGCCCGACGGCAGGCCGCTCCTGCGCGAGGTGTCCTTCCGGGTCGGCGACGGCGCCGCCACCGCGCTGGTCGGTCCCAACGGGACCGGCAAGACGACGCTCCTGCGCCTCGTCGCCGGCGACCTCGCCCCGGACTCGGGCGTCGTCACGGGCTCGGGTGGCGTCGCCGTCCTCGCGCAGGACGTGGGGCGGGCGGGTGCCGACGACGGCCAGGTCGTGCGGGACCTGCTCGTGGCGACGTCGCCGCCGCGCCTGCGCGACGCCCTCCGCGAGCTCGACGCGGCAGAGCTGGCGCTCATGGACGTCGACGACGAGCCGACCCAGCTGCGCTACGCGCAGGCCCTCGTGGACGCCGGGGACGCCGGCTCCTACGACGTCGAGGTGCACTGGGACGCGCTGACCCGCTCCGCGCTCGGGCTGCCCTACGACGTCTGCCGGTGGCGCTCCCTGGCGACGTTGTCGGGCGGGCAGGCCAAGCGTCTCGCCGTCGAGGCGCTGCTGCAGGGCCCGGCCGACGTGCTCGTGCTGGACGAGCCCGACAACAGCCTCGACGTCCCGGCGAAGCGATGGCTCGAGGAGGCGCTCGTCGAGACGCCGAAGAGCGTGCTCTTCGTCAGCCACGACCGCGAGCTGCTGGCCCGCACGGCCACGCAGGTCGTCGCGCTGGAGCCTGGCCCGGGCGGCGCCCGCGCGTGGACCCACGGCGGGGGCTTCGGCACCTGGCACCAGGCGCGGGCGGCGCGGACGGACCGGCTGGAGGAGCGGCGGCGCCGGTGGGACGAGGAGCGTGCCCAGCTGCGGGCCCTCGTCGTCGCGCTGCGGCAGAAGGCGACCTTCAACGACGGCATGTCCTCGCGGTACCAGGCCGCGCAGACGCGCCTGGCGCGCTTCGAGGAGGAGGGGCCACCGCCCGAGCCGCCGACCACCCGGCCGCTGCGGCTGCGCCTGGCCGGCGGGAGGACGGGGCGGCGGGCCGTCGTCCTCGAGCAGCTGGCCCTCCCGGGCCTGATGGCCCCGGCGGACCTCGAGCTGTGGTTCGGCGACCGCGTGGCCCTGCTGGGCCCCAACGGCTCGGGCAAGTCGCACCTGCTGCGGCTGCTCGCGGCCGGCGGGACCGACCCCGGGCCCGAGCAGGCGCCCGCGACGTCCGACGTGGCCGCCGGCTCCGTGGCGCACACGGGCACCGCGCGGCTGGGTGCACGCGTGAGACCCGGGTGGTTCTCCCAGCGGGAGCGCGGCGTCGCCGCGGCGGCCACCAGCACCCGCGCGGGGGCGGCACGGGGGCCGACGCTCCTGGAGGTGCTGCACCGCGGCGACGGCGCCCGCGCGGGCCTGGGGAGGGAGGCGGCCAGCAGGGCGCTGGACCGCTACGGCCTCGTCGCGGCCGCCGAGCAGAGCACGGCCGAGCTCTCGGGCGGCCAGCGGGCGCGCTTCCGGGTGCTGCTGCTGGAGCTCTCGGGCGCCACGTTGCTGCTGCTCGACGAGCCGACCGACGACCTCGACCTGGAGTCGGCCGAGGCGCTGGAGGCCGCCCTCGCCGGCTTCGAGGGGACGGTCGTCGCCGTCACGCACGACCGCTGGTTCGCCCGGGGCTTCGACCGCTACGTCGTCCTGGGGGCGGACGGCCACCTCGTCGAGGTGCCCGAGCCGGTGTGGGAGGCGGCCGCGGCCGCGCCCGCGCGGTGACGGGCCGGTCCCGGCTGCCCCGGCCACGCGCCGGCAGGAGCCTCTTTTGACCCGCCCACCACGCGGCTCGTACAGTGAGCGGCGAAGTTCGGTGGACGTGCCATGCCCTGTGGCGGCCGCGTCCACCCGTCCAGGTCTCCAGCACGCCTCGCGGCCCTCGCCGCGCCGGCCGGCCGGGGCCCGGGCCGCACCGGACTGGCAGGCCACGAGACTCCACCGACAGGACGAAGGCAACGACCGTGCGCACGTTCTCCCCCAAGCCCGCTGACGTCGAGCGCCGCTGGCACGTCATCGACGCCGACGACGTCGTGCTCGGCCGGCTCGCCTCCCACACCGCCTCGCTGCTGCGGGGCAAGCACAAGACGACCTTCGCGCCGCACGTCGACGGCGGGGACTTCGTCGTCATCGTCAACGCCGACAAGGTGGCCCTGACGGGCAGCAAGCGCAGCCAGAAGATCGCCTACCGGCACTCGGGCTACCCGGGCGGGCTCAAGGCGACGTCGTACACCGAGCTGCTGGAGAAGAACCCCGAGAAGGCGGTCGAGAAGGCCGTCCGCGGGATGCTCCCGAAGACCAGCCTCGGCCGGGCCATGATCAAGAAGCTCAAGGTCTACTCGGGCCCCTCGCACCCCCACGGCGCCCAGCAGCCGCAGCCCTTCCAGATCACGCAGGTCGCGCAGTAGTCGCCTCGCGCCCGGCCCCCCGCACAGCTCTCGAGGAGAACCCGTGACCACCAGCACCGACTCGACCGACTACGCCGACGGCGGTCTCGACACGACCGTCGAGGCCGAGGACCTCAGCAGCTACACGAGCGAGTCCAGCCCGACGGCCGGCACCGGTCGCGGCCTCGTCGCCCCCGGCATGGCCACCGGCCGCCGCAAGGAGGCCGTGGCGCGGGTGCGCATCTTCCCCGGCTCGGGCAACTACATGGTCAACGGGCGCGACCTCGCGACCTACTTCCCGAACAAGGTCCACCAGCAGCTCGTCAACGACCCCTTCACGGTCACCGAGCTGCAGGGCCGCTTCGACGTCGTCGCCCGCATCGACGGCGGCGGCCCGTCCGGCCAGGCCGGCGCGCTGCGGCTCGGCATCGCCCGGGCGCTGAACGCCATCGACACCGAGGCCAACCGCCCCGCGCTGAAGAAGGCCGGCTTCCTGACCCGCGACGCGCGGGTCAAGGAGCGCAAGAAGGCCGGGCTCAAGAAGGCGCGCAAGGCGCCCCAGTACTCCAAGCGCTGACCGACGGCGCCGCCCCGCGGCGCTGACGGGCCGACGAGGGTCCACCCGCTCAGGCGAGCGGTGCACGAAGCCCCGGGGCGGTCGCTCCGGGGCTTCGCTGCGTCGGGGCCAGACGCGCACCACCGACGGGGCGCGCCAGGGACGTCGCGAGAGACCAGGAGGAGACATGGGCAGGCTGTTCGGGACCGACGGCGTGCGGGGCGTCGCCAACGTCGCCGTCACCGCCGAGCTGGCGCTCGACCTGTCCGTGGCGGCGGCGCACGTCCTCGCCGACCGGGGGGCCTTCGCGGGGCACCGGCCGCGCGCCGTCGTCGGGCGTGACCCCCGCGCGTCGGGGGAGTTCCTCGCCGCGGCCGTGACGGCCGGCCTGGCCAGCGCGGGCGTCGACGTCGACGACGTCGGGGTGGTGCCGACCCCCGCGGTGGCCTCGATCGTCGCGGCCAGCGGGGCCGACCTCGGCGTCGTGCTGTCGGCGTCGCACAACCCGATGGCCGACAACGGCATCAAGTTCTTCGCGCGTGGCGGGCACAAGCTGCCCGACGACGTCGAGGACGCCATCGAGAAGCGTGCCGGCGAGGAGTGGGCCCGCCCGACGGGCCCGGAGGTCGGACGCATCCGCCGGGACGACGCGTCGGGACCTGACTGGGCGCGCCGGCTGGGGGAGTCGGTGCCGCACCGGCTGGAGGGCCTGACCGTCGTCGTCGACTGCGCGCACGGGGCCGCCAGCTCCCTCGGGCCGCTGGCCCTGGTGGCGGCCGGCGCGGACGTCGTCGTCACGGCCGCCGACCCTGACGGCGTCAACATCAACGACGGCGTGGGCTCGACGCACATGGCGGGCCTGCAGGCGGCGGTCGTGGCGCAGGGCGCCGACGTGGGCATCGCGTGGGACGGCGACGCCGACCGCTGCCTCGCCGTCGACGCGACCGGTGCGCTCGTCGACGGCGACCAGGTCATGGGCGTCCTGGCGCTGGCGCTGTCAGAGGCCGGCGCGCTGAAGGACGACGTACTCGTCACCACGGTCATGAGCAACCTGGGGCTGACGCTCGCGATGGACGCCGCGGGCATCACCTGCCGGCGGACGGCGGTGGGCGACCGCTACGTGCTCGAGGAGATGCGGCGCGGCGGCTACACCCTCGGCGGCGAGCAGTCGGGGCACGTGCTGCTGCTCGACCACGCGACGACGGGCGACGGCGTCCTCACGGCGCTGCACCTGCTGGCCCGGGTGGCGCAGACCGGGCGGTCGCTCGCCGACCTGGCCTCCGGCATCCGGCGGCTGCCGCAGGTGCTCGTCAACGTCACGGGGGTCGACCGGGCGGCGTCGAGGACCGACCCGGGGGTGCTGGACGCCGTCGCCGAGGCGGAGAAGGAGCTCGGGGAGACCGGCCGGGTGCTCCTGCGGCCCTCGGGCACCGAGCCGCTCGTGCGCGTCATGGTCGAGGCCCCGACGGCGGCGACGGCCCAGGAGGTCGCCGACCGCCTCGCCGGCGTCGTCCGCGACCGCCTGGCCCTGCGCGAGGACTGACCCGCCCCTCTCCGGCGCGTCGACGACGAGCGCTCCGGCAGCGGCGTGGAAAGTCGTTGGCGCGGGAGGGCCTCGGCTCGCGAGGGTGCGGGGCATGAGCGCTGCGCACGTCGTCGTCACGGTCGCGGACGACCCCGGCTTCCTCGACGGCGGCTTCGAGGGGTGGTGGGAGGCCCTCGACGCCGGCGCCCGGCACGACCTGCCGACGGCGAGCACGTGGCCGCGGGAGGAGGCCAGAGCCGCGCTGGCGCACCCGGTGCCGTGGGAGGACATGCTCGTCCTGCGGGCCGTGGACGGCGTCGGACGGGTCGTCGGCGCCGGGTACGTCGACGTCCCGCTGCGAGAGAACCGGGACACCGTCTCGGCCGAGGTCGTCGTGCCTGCCGAGCACCGTCGTCGCGGGGTCGGGTCGGCGATGGTGCGTGCGGTCTGCGACGTCGCCGAGGGGCTGGGGCGCACGCGGGTCCTCGGCGAGGTCGCGCTGCCGCTCGGCCGTGAGCCGTCCGGCTGGCCCGGGTGCGCGGCCACGCGCGCCTGGGGCGCACGGCTCGGGCTCGCGGACGTGCGCCGGGACATGCCGCTGCCGTTGGACGCCGCGGCCGCCGCTCACCTCAGGGATCTCCGGGTCGAGGCCCTGCCGCACGCCCGTGGCTACCGCTGGGACGTCGTCCGCGGTGCCCTCTCGGCGCAGGACGCCGCGGGGACCGCCGAGCTGGCCTCCCGGTTCTGGTCCGAGGCGCCCCAGGGCGACCTCGACCTGGAGGACGAGGACGTCGACGTGGAGCGGGTGCAGGCGGCCGGAGCCCGTGACGTGGCGCTCGGACGCACGTGCTGGACGGCCGTGGCGCGCCGGGAGGACGGCGAGGTCGCCGGCTGGAGCCGGCTGCAGCGCAGCGTCCACGAGCCCGACGTGCTCCGGCAGGAGGACACGCTCGTCCTGCCCGACCACCGGGGCCACCGGCTCGGCCTGCTGCTCAAGCTGGCGACGCTGGAGGCCGCGCTCGCGGACGGCCGCGCCGAGGGCTGGGGGCCGGAGCCGTCCCTGGGCCTGCGGGCCGTCCGCACGTGGAACGCGGCCTCGAACGGCCCGATGGTCGCCGTCAACGAGGCCATGGGCTTCCGGCCGGTCGAGGACCTGCACGAGGTCGTCGCCGACGTCACGGCCCTGCGCGCGGCCGTCGGCCGCTAGACCTCGACCGGCACCCGCGGAGCTCCGCGCGGGGCAGGTCGCCGTCGACGTGCCGACGGCGAGCCGGCGTCAGACCTTGCGCAGGCGGATGCGGCGGACGGTGTGGTCGGCGTCCTTCGTCAGCACGAGAGACGCGCGACCCCGGGTCGGCAGGACGTTCTCGACGAGGTTGGGCTCGTTGACGGCACCCCATATCTGCCCGGCGAGAGCCGTCGCCTGCTCGTCGGTGAGGTCGGCGAAGCGGCGGAAGTAGGACTCGGGGCGGCTGAAGGCCGTCTTGCGCAGGCTGAGGAAGCGCTCGACGTACCAGCGGCGGACGTCGCTGGTGCGGGCGTCCACGTAGATCGTGAAGTCGAAGAAGTCGCCGACGGCGAGGCCCTGGCGCCCGTCGGAGCGGGGCCGCGCGGGCTGCAGCACGTTGAGGCCCTCGACGAGCAGGACGTCGGGCTGGCGGACGACGACCTCGGCGCCCGGGACGATGTCGTAGACGAGGTGGCTGTAGAGCGGCGCGCGCACCTCGGGCACGCCGGACTTCACCGCCTGGATGCACCGCAGCAGCGCGCGGCGGTCGTAGGACTCGGGGAAGCCCTTGCGCTCCAGCAGCCCTCGCT
>NZ_JBBHZF010000017.1:447-21957 GCF_037482365.1 Pseudokineococcus sp. 1T1Z-3 | reverse complement strand
CCAGTGGAACGAGGACCTGCACTCGGCGCAGGTCATGTGGGCCGAGCACGAGGCCCGCATGGTTGAGGGGCTCCACCAGGACAGTTAGGCCGCTGCTCTGCCCCCGTCCCTCCCGATAGATGCCGCTCGTCGGCGCTGGTGGTGGGGTCAAGGGTGGCCCGCAGGGCCATCGCGCAGCGACGCGCAGCGCCCTTGACGCCGCCGGCGGCGCTGACACGCTTCCGGCGTCGGGAGGGGACCGGAACGCGCCCCGTCAGGTGACCGGGCGGAGAGCGCCGCAGGCGCTTGTGGTGACCGTGCTGGGGTCAGGCCGTGCACGGTCGGCGCATGCGGTGGTGACGTGCGTGGAGTGGTGAGGGCGCCGGCTGTGTGCGGGTGGTCAGGTGGGTCCCGTCGTCCCCCTGTGGGCGAGCCGAGCCGTTGTTAGCTCGGGTCGTCCACAGGTGGTCGAGGGGTGGCCTTGGTCTCGTCGCTGGGTGCTGTCTCGGTCGCAGGGATGGTGACGACCCCCGGGTCTTGGCCGAAGTCTTGGGCGAGGCCGCCGATGTCGGGGAAGAGCCGCTTGAGGTCACGGGCGTAGGTGCCTGCGAGGTGGCCGCGGACGGCTTTCTTGGTTCTGGGTTTGATGACGAGGGCGCAGAAGGGCAGCTGGTGGGGGGCTCCGCGGCCACGCTCGGTGGGGGCGAAGAGCTTCCCCAGGCGGTCGTGGCCGGGGGCTGCTTCGTGTGTCAGCTCGAGGCCGTCGAGGCCGGTGTCCGGATCGGTGTCGGGGATGAACGCGCTGGCCAGGAACAGTCCCTCCTGTGCCGCCATGCGGTCGTCCCGCACGGTCGGTTCGACGAGGAAGGGACGCCGGCTGTCCGTGGACGCCTCCAGTGCGGCGAGCAGGTTGGAGCTGGGCGTGCTCTCGAGGGCGGCCCACGTCATGACTTCTGCCGGGAGCAGCGGGATGGTCCGTTGGACGGGGAGGTCGGTGACGTCGAAGGCGAGCAGGGCGCCCGCGACGTTGTCGCGGCCGAGGTCGCTGGCGCAGGCGAACCACAGGGCCGTGTAGGGGTTGGCGGTGACGTCCAGGAGCCGCGTGGGTAGCGAGTGGTGCTGAAGGCTGGCGAGTAGCTGGAGGTCAGGGAGGTGGGTGGCGCCGTGGAGGCCGAGTCCCCACTCGCGTGCGCGGCGTAGGGCGTCTCGCTCGGCGGCCCGCGCGAGCTGCTCGCTGTAGGGCGCGTCGCCGGGCGCGTGCTTGTCGAGGTGGCGCCAGAGCGAGGACTGGACCCGCCAGGTGGCATCGGCGACGCCGCGCCAGACGTAGCGCCGGCCAGCCTGCAGCGACCCGATGCGGGTGATGGCGCGCAAGAGCGCGTCCTGCCCGTTGGGGCGGTAGCCCCAGCCGCTGGACAGCCAGTGGTTGCGCGTTGCGGGGCTCACTCCGAGGGAGTGCCAGCACTGTCGGCGGGAGTGGGGCTGGTGCGTCGACGGCGTGTGCGCTTCGTGCCAGCGCGCACCTCGGGCTCGTCGAGACCGACCTTCTTGAGTTCGGCGGCGGTCCAGCCGGCGGTCAGGGCGGCGGCGTGCTCGGCGGCGTACTTGGCGTCGGCGTTGGCGAGGGTTTCGCGGGCGGCGTCGCGTTCGGCGGCGGCGGTGGCGAGGGAGCGTCCGGCGTCCATGCGGGCGTCGACGAGGGCGCGCAGTCCGGACTCGATGGCGTCGGGGTCGGTGGTGGTGGTCATGGGGTCACGGTAGTGGGCTTGGGCGGCACCGTCAGGTGCCGTGGTGGTCCGGGGCGGAGCGAAGGGCGCGCGCTGCTACGACAGGAGAGAAGCGGAGCAAGCTAAGCACTTAGGTTCCCTAAGTGGGGCCCGGCTCTCGACAGGCTCGACCGGTGGCGGCACACTGCGTGTGCAGGGCCCACCGGTGGTGGGGCGCTGCGCTGGGCCAGGTGCTCGAGCAGGAGCACGAGGGACGACACCTCGGGGAGGTGACCGGAGATGACGGACGACACGTCGACGTCGGGCGGATCGTCGTCGGGATCGGGCGTGTCCTCGCTGGGTTCGGTGTCGCCGTGGCGGGCGCTGGGGCGACGTCGCCGGGCGAACGTCCCGGGGGGCCGGCTGCACCACCACAAGGTGTCGGTGACGCCGGAGGAGGAAGCCGTGCTCGTGCGCCTGGCGGAGTCTCAGGGCGTGACGGTCGTGCGCCTGCTGGTGGAGTCCGCGATGTCGCCGCAGGGGGAGACGCCGGCGCAGCGCCGCGCGGCGATGTCGGAGCTGCTGTCGGTTCACCGGCAGCTCGCGGGCATCGCCACCAACGTCAACCAGCTCGCGCGTCACGCCAACGCTGGGGAGGAGTTCCCGCCCGAGGCGCGAGCGGTGCTGGCGCGGGTGCGGACGCTGGCGTTCCGCATCGACGACGTCCTCGACGGGATCGCCAAGCCGTGATGCCCAACGTGACCCGGGGCGACCGGATGGGCGGACTGCTGTCCTACCTCGTCGGGCCGGGCCGGGCGAATGAGCACACCGAGCCGCATCTGGTGGCGGGCGACGAGCCGGTGATGGCCTGGCACGACGACGCCGAGCTCGACCGTGCCACTTCGTTGGAGGTCGCACGTCATCTGGACCGACCTCGCGCGTTGTACGGCGTGGAGGTGCCCGGCGGATCGGTGTGGCACTGCTCGCTGTCCCTGCGGGCCGAGGAGGGTCAGCTCGACGACGGCAAGTGGGCGAACATCAGCCGGGACTTCGTGGACCGGATGGGGTTCACCGAGGCGTCGGGGAAGGCGCCGTGCCGGTGGGTCGCGGTGCGCCACGGGTTGTCGACCGCGGGTAACGACCACGTGCACCTGGTCGTGTCGCTGGTCCGCCAGGACGGCACGAAGGCGAACACCTGGAAGGACTTCGCCCGCGCGCAGACCGTCGCCGGTGAGCTGGAGAAGAAGTACGGCCTGGAGGTCGTCGAGTCCCGCGACGCCGACCGCGGCACCCGGGGCGTGTCGCCCGCGGAGCAGGCCCGCGCGGAGCGCTCCAGCGCACCCGAGCCGGAGCGGCTGACGCTGGCCCGCAACGTCCGTGCGGTCGCCGGCGCAGCACCGGACGAGGCGTCTTTCGTGACCGGTCTGCGTGAGCAAGGCATGTGGGTCCGGGCGCGCTACGCCGCCGGCCGTGACGACGTCGTCACCGGCTACAGCGTGGCCGCCAAGCCGGCCCCCGGGCAACGTCCGGTGTGGTTCGGCGGCGGACACCTTGGGCGGGACCTGACCATCGCCCGGCTGCGCCAGGGGTGGCCCGACTCGCCCGAGGCGTCCCAGGCCGCGGTCGCTCAGTGGCAGGCCGCCCGGCGCGGCCAGCCCGCCGGCCGGACCCGCGGGCGGCGGGTCACCGTGGGCGACGAGCACCTGGTCGCGTGCACCCGCGAGGTCCAGGCGATGCGCGCGCACCTGGCGTCTCTGGACCCCGCCGACCGGGCCGGGTGGGCGCACGCCGCCCGGCAGACCTCCGGCGCGCTGGCGGCGTGGTCGGCCCGTGTGGAGGCCAAGCCCGGTCGGCTCGCTCGCTCGTCGGACGCCCTGGCCCGGTACTCCCAGACGCGGGCGCACGTCGAGGCGCCGGCGGTGGCGCGAGCTGCGGCCCGGCCGTCGTTGCGGGGCACGACGCTGATGCTGATGACAGCGGCCGACAACGGCCGCGGCCGCGCCGCAGAGGCGGTCCTGGTGCGCCAGCTCCTCAAGACCGCCCAGGCCATCCACGACGCGCAGGTCGCCAACGGGCAGGCCCGCTCGGCAGCGCACCTGGCCCAGACGGTCAAGGACGAGTTGCGACCGGTGATGCGCGAGCGTCCGGTGCCGGAGTGGGTGTCCGAGCGAGGCCTGGACGGCTCGCGCCCGGCCGTCACCTCGACGGCCACGGCACAGGAGCGCCAGGACGCGCGAAAGATCGTGGAGTTCGTGCGCGAGGCGAACGGGCCGATGCACCGGCCCCTTGGGTCGCCGGTGCCCGAGCCTCTGGCCGAGCCGACCAGGGCCCCGCAGACGCCGACGCGACCTGGCCCGGACCGAGGCGTCGAGAGGTGACGAGGAGCAGGCCAGGCGTCAGCCGCGCACCGACCGGAGTGCCCGGCGGAGCGTCACCCGCAGCACGACCCAAGGCACTGCCAACAGCACGACGAGGGGGAGCGGCATGAGCGAGTCGGACGGCATCGAGGAATCCTTCGAGGGACAGGTCAGGGTGGCCCTGCTCGTGGCCGGGCGCGTCGCGGAGGAGCTGGCCCGTCAGCGGGAACGCGCGGCGCGTGAGGCCGAGCAGCAGTCGACCCAGGCCGCGCGCGACCTGGCCGACCGGGTGACCGCCGAGCGGACGACGGCACGGGCGTCGCTGGCGCCGATCGAGCGCGACGCCTGGTGGGAGCGGGCCACCCCACGCGACATCGAGGCGGCGTGGCAGACCGCCCAGCAGTGGCAGGACGTCGAGCCGGACGCCCGCCGCGCCACCGAGACGATCCGCGAGCAGGTCCGCACCCGCTACGGCATCGACGTCGACACCCTCGACCCCAACCGCCAGGACGCCGTCAGCCGCGCCATGGACGACCGTGCACGGCAGGAGCGGGAGGCCGCCGAGCGTGCCGGCCGTGACGGCGACCGGGCACGCTCGGAGGCCGATCAGGAGCGGGTGGTGGCCACCCTCCTCGCCAACGAGGCCGTCGACGAGCGCGCCGCCGCTGACGACCTCAGTGGCGAGCAGGGCAGCCGGGTGCCGCCGCTCGAGCGCGCCGACAGCGCGGAGCAGGAAGCCGACCAGCGCGGCCACGACGCCGCTGCCGCCGACAGCCGAGCCGCCGGCGCCGATGCCGAGCGGTCGGCCGCTCTAGGGGCCGCAGGACGGGCGGAGAGCGCGTCGGGGACGTCCCGTGCGCAGGGGCCGGCCTACGACAGCCACGAGCGGCGGGCACAGACCCAGAGCCGTCTGGAAGGCACGCTGGGACCCGGGCACGCCGAGGCCATCGAGGCACGGATGGCGGCCGACACCGCGAACGCGCGGCCAGCCAGCGACATCGCCCACGAACAGGCTCCAGCTGTGCAGGCCACCGGTCGGCGGAGGCTGCTCTTCGGCAAGGCACGCACGAAGAGCCAGGGCATCGAGCGCTAAGGAAGACGAGGCAAGCAGCAGGGGGCGGCACCGTCGGTGTCGCCCCCTGCTGCTTGTCCGGGTCCTGTCGGGATCGACCGGTCAGGCACCGTCGCCGGCGTCGTAGAGGCCAGGTGGTGGACTCTCCAGCGGGAGTCGGCGCCAGGACCGCTCCGTGTGGCCCTTGTCAGGGCTGCACCCCTTGAGTGGGCCGTCGGCGCTCATGAGGACGTTCATGTTCGGGTCGCCGTGTTGGAGCAGCCACGTCGAGGTCCCGACGGTGGGGTCCTTGCGCAGGTGCTCCCAGGCGCGCCAGATGGCGTCGAGGCGGACGACGGCCTCGGAGTGACGCCACCACTGCGGGCACCAGGTGAGCTCGCGCAGGTCGAAGCTGCGGGCGTAGGTGGTGGCCAGGAAGCCTTCCACGAAGTCCGGGAGCGTGTCGTAGAGCAGCGCGGGCGGCTGGTCTGGGGAAACCACCTCGACCGCACTAGACCGGGCGGCGTCGGCGAGGTCGGCCAGCACGTCGTCGTCGAAGGCCTCGTCGACGGCGGCAGAGGCCACGTCCTCGAGCCTCTTCTGCACGGCGCGCTGGACGGCCGCGTCCATCCCGGCCCGCAACGCGGGCAGGGTCAGGTCGGCCCGGCGCTGGTGGAGCTCGTGGACCGAGGCGATCTGCTCGTCCTCGGCGTCCCAGTCACCCGAGGTGCTCATGCGCCCGCCCGGTCCCCGGAGGCCGCCGCCGGGGTGGCCGATGCCTCAGCGATGGTCGCGGCGGCCGCCGGGTCGTGGGCCTTGATGGAGGCGGTGACGGCCTCAGCGTGCGGCCCTGCCATCCACGGCAAGGTCCGCACGAGGGTCGGGCGTGAGCCCGACGCCAGGACGACCGCGCGGCCGCGCGACAGCGCGGCCAGATCGGCGACGTCCAAGACCTTCTCCCGGGTCGTCGAGCGGGACGTCGAGCGGCCGTGCCGGGAGGAGGACGTCGCAGTCGACGTCCGCTCGTACTCCCCGATGAGGGCGGACAGCTCGGTCAAGAACTCCACCTCGGAGACGCCGCCGCCGTAGACCTTGATGTTGGCCGCCGACCACAGCTTGCGCATGCCCTCGCGGCCCCAGACCTCAACCCCCTGGGACCAGGACTGGAGGATCGTCATGATGACGATTCCCCGGCTGCCGTAGTGGCTGTAGAGGTTCGGCAGCTCGCGCCAACGACAGACGTTCGCGGCCTCGTCGAGGACAGCGACCATGGGAGTGGCCAGGCGGCCACCGGGCAACGTCTTGGCCAGTTCTTCGGCGGCCTCGGTGATGGCCACGGTCAGCGCCGTGACCAGCGGGCCGGCCGAGCCCTGGCCCTCCTTGGACAGCGAGTAGAGGGTCCCCGCGGAGCGGACGAAGGCCGCGGGGTCGAACTCGAGCCGACCGGCCGCTAGCCACGGGTTGTCGGACTTGCTGTGCGGGGTGACCCAGGCCATCGCCTTGCGGTTAGTCATGAACGACGCGAGCTGCTGGGCAGTGCCGTACACACCCGCGCGCTGCTTGTCGGCAGAGTTGATTACCCCGGACACCGATGCGGCGTTCATCGGGTAATTGCCCGCCCGCAGGATCTCGACGGGCGTGCTGTCGCCCTCGTCGGAGATCCACAGGTAGACGTCCGTCAGGGGCCTCTTGTCGATCGCTGCTGCCAGCAGGAGGTTGGCCAGCAGGCCCCGTCCGGCCGGCTCGAAGAAGGCGTCGCTACGGGCGCCGGGGTCGCGGGACGCCGCCGCGAACAGGTCGGCCAGCTGAGTGGCCTTGACCTCGTCGGTGACGTAGGTCAGCGGGTTCCACCACCACACCGGCTGCTCCTCGACGATGCCCTGGGGGTCGAAGACCCACACGGCGCTGCCGCTGCCGGTGTCTCCGTTGGCGGCCGCCGCATGCGCGGCTCGGGGATCGCGGGTGGCGTCGACGAGGTCACGCTTGTTGGAAGTGGCGATGACGGCGCCGGGGGCGTCGAGAATCGCGGGGATCGCTCGAGAGGTCGTCTTCCCGGTCCGCGGGCCCCAGATGTCGACCGCGACGTCCTCCCAGCCCGTGTAGAGCAGCGCGCCGCCGGCGACGGTGCGGGCCAGCGGCAGCCCGGGGGCGTCGGTGGCCACCCCGAGACGCTTGGAGGTCGCGGTGGCGGTCTTGGCGCGCAGCCCGTCGATGTCGCGGCCGCGGCCCATGTGGGTCGCGGCGACGTCGACGCGGGCCCGCTTGGCCGCCCGGCGGGCGAGGACCACGGTGGTGAGAACTCCAGCGACGAGGAGCACCAGCCCGGCGGCGACCGCCAGCACGGTCGCCGTCGTCGTCCACGCGACCTCACCGGCGATGAGCGCGAAGACGAGGTCGAAGGGATTGGCCGGCAAGCCGGCGGTCCCGTCGAGGGCGGCGGCTCCGTGCAGCACCGCCCAGAAGGCGCTCAACAGTGCGAGGACGGCCAGGACGCCGCCGAGCAGCAAGTAACCGCTGGCGTCGGCGTTGCTGCCTGCGCGACGTGACGGGGCGCTCACCGGTGACCCTCGGCGGCCGCCTCGTCGGCGCCGAAGAGGGAGTCCCCGGTGGGGACGTCGCCGGCAGCCAGGGACCCGTCGTCGTTGACGGCGAGATTGACCGGTGCATCGGCCACACCCTCGTCGACGACGGCGCGCACGCCCTCGGCGTCGATGAGGTCGTCCACGCGCCCGGAGCGCGAGACCTCACGCCAGAGCTTGTTGGTGTCGTTGAGCGCGAGCTCGGCAGGGGTGAGGTCGACGTGGACGGGGATGCCGGTGCGGCCGCCGACCTTGACCAGGAAGTTGCCCTGGCCGGGAGGGGCCTTCTCCTCCTCCTCGACGGGGTCCCAGGCGGGCGGGTCGGTCCAGGACACGAGCTTGTTCTGCTCGGTGCGTGACAGGTGGACCACCTGGGTCAGCTTGGTCATCTCCGCCTCGGGCAGCCCGGCCGCCACCAGCATCCCGGCGCGCTCGACGAACCCGCGAGCCTTCATCCGGTCGTCGGCGTCCGGCAGGGCGTCCAGGTCGGACATGGTGTGGGTGATCATCGCCAGGCCCACCCCGCGCTGGCGGTTGAGGCGGGTGAGGGCGTCGACCCGCTCGACCAGGCCGCGGGAGGCGCGCAGGGCGCGCCAAAGCTCGTCGAGGACGACGAAGTAGTGCCGCCGCGGCTCCAGCCCCGCGTCGGCCAGGACGTTGGCGTTGTTGACCGCGCCGAAGCCGTAGGACCAGCACGCCAGCAGCGCGGCGGCGGACAGGTCGGTGTCGGACTCGTCGATCGAGGACACGTCGAAGACCACCGGGGCGTCGCGGCGCATCGGCGTGGTGGTCGGGTGGGAGAACATCTCCCCAAGCCGGCCGGTGCCGGTCAGGCCGATGAGGGTGGCTTCCAGGCCCTCGGTGATGTCGCGGTAGCGGTCGATGCTGCCGCGGTCCAGGGCGACCGCGCGGACGTCCTCGGGGGCCTCCCGGATGACCTGGAGCAGGTCGCCCAGCACGGGCACGTCACCGGCCGCGGCGCGGTCGTCGAGGACCCGCAGGGCACGGTCGAGGATGGATTCCTCCCGGTCGGAAGGCGGGGCCTTGCGGGCGATGCTGATAAGGGAGGCGACCATCTGGTGCCGGCGGCCGTGGGCGTCGGCGGACACCCTGGCGGCCGCGGAACCCGTCAGGCGGGCAGCGGTCGCGCGGGCCTCGCCGGGGTCCAGAACGTTGAGGTAGCCGCGGCCGCGGCCGAGCTCGATGACCTGCCCTCCGAGGGCGCGGATGAGGTCGACGTAGTCGGGCTTGAGGTCGCCCAGGACCAGCGGGAGGGTGCCGTAGCCGGTCAGCCCGGCGCACCAGCGCCGCACCATCGTCGACTTCCCCAGGCCCGGCTTGCCGAGCACGAACGCGCTGGGGTTGGAGATGAGGTTGGCGCGCTGGAACCAGCTGATTGGGTCGGCGCAGACGGGCGCGTTGGTGTCGATGTTGCGCCCGATCGGCACCCCCATCAGGGGGGAACCGGTGCCGGCCGACCACGGCCACAGCCCGCAGGCTTGCACCGTCGTCGAGCGCCACATCGAGGCGGCCTGGACGTACCCGGCGCCGCCAGCGCCGCGTCCGGTCCACCCGCGAGCCGGCGGCCGCGGAGCCATCCGAGGGCGGCCGGGCGGCTCGTCGGTGGGCTGCTTGGTGCTCGGCGTCGCTGCCCGTTGAGCGGGTCGGCTGGCGGTCTGCTTGCGCGAGAGCTGGCGGGGCGAGTGCAGGGCCATCACAGGGCCTCTCGGATCGAGTCGGGCACCTTCAGGTGCGCCGGTAGGTGCAGGCCGAGCGGCAGGGCCGCGGCGAAGGCGGAGTCCTGGGAGCCGTGGACCGGGCGCAGCGTCAGGCGGGCGGTGGCGGCGAGGTTGTCGACGGTGGCCATCGCGTCCTCGAGCCGGTCGGCGTCGGAGACGGTGGCGGTCACGAGCATCCCGAAGGACAGCAGTCCGGCGCCGGCGGCCTCCTCGTCGGCGGTCGCGGTCGCGGCGCGCTGCTCGACGAGGACCCGCGAGGACGGCCGCTTGGTGGAGGTGGCGCGGACGTCGGCGTTGCGCTTGTCCTGCTCGACGATCCGCGCGGCCCTGGCGGAGTCGACCGGGCGGTAGAGCATGGTGACGCGCTTGCGGTCGACCCGCGGGTGCGGGGCGAGCAGGTGCTCGAGCACCGAGGACCGCACGGTGCCGCGGGGGGCCACGGTCATCGACCAGGTGCACGAGAGCGCGGAGTCGTGGCGGTAGTGGTTCCAGGTCGACTCGGTAGCGGTGGGGCCGACGTCGGTCCACGACAGCTCGGGGGTCGCACCCACGGCGTGCGCCTCCTCCAGGAGCCGGACGGCGTCGGGGTCGAAGGCGCCGCGCACGACCTCGCACAGGCCCTGGGCGGACAGCGGGCGTGCGACGCCCCCGCCGGTGGCCTCGAGCCCGGCGCTGATGCCGGGTAGGCGGGCGGCGAGGTCGTGGCCGACCTCGTCGGCCTTGCGACGGCGTCCGCCGGCGGGGCCGGCGGCGGCGGTGAAGGTCAGCGCCACCCAGGCGCGGACGGTCGCAGCGCCGTTGGGGGCGGTGCGGGCGGTCTCAGCGAGGATGGCTTGCGCGACGGCCGGGGCGTCGGGGTCGGCGTGCAGGGCAATCTCGCGTCGCAGCCGGGTACCGGTGTCGGGGGCGGTCTCGACGGTCACCGACACGGCGGTCAGTCCGGGCTCGTCGCCCAGGGAGGCCAGCCAGGCGCCCCAGTTGGCGACCCAGGAGTCGACCTGCTCGGCGTCGACGCCGGCGGCGCCCTCGGGCTCGGTGGCCAGCACCACCGTGTAGTGGCCGGTGGAGGGGACGTGCAGGAGCGCGAACCGCCGCGAGTAGGAGTCGAAGTGCTCTGACAGCGAGGAGGCCGCGAGCAGGCCGGGGAGCTGGTGGGTGCCCCACCGGGTGCGCCCGAGGACGCCCGAGCGGTAAAGGTGACCGCCCAGGCGCTGGGCGTTGGCCCAGGCCATCCGGCCGACGACCCGCTGGCCGATGGAGCGCCCATGCCGGTCGCGGATGACGACCACACCGAGGGCGGCCACGGCTACCAGGGCGGTGATGACGGCGGGGATGAGCCCGCCGATGGCGTTGGCCACGATCATGGCGATGAAGCCGGCGAAGACGATGGCGGTGCCGATCAGCCCGAAGGAGCCGATCCCGGCCGACAGCGGCCGCCGCCAGTTCCCGTAGGTGCGCGCGCTGCGCTCAACGACTGCCACTAGGGCCGCCTCCCTCACCCGTCGCGGAGTCCGCGGCGTCTCGTCCTGCCTGAGCGGCCGCACGGCGGCCCTTGTCCGCTATCTCGACGCCCTTCGCCGCGGCGGCGACGCCGACGCCGACCGGGCCCGCGGCGGCCGCGGCGCCACCTGCGGCGGCCCCGCCGGCCGCGCCGGCCCCACCGGCGGCACCAGCCCCCGCGCCGGCCGTGGCTGGTGCTCCGGCGCCCGCACCGGCGGGGCCCTGGGCACCGGCCGCGGCCGGGGAGAGCGCCTGCTCGCTACCGGCGCCCTTGGCGCCCTTGGCGCCCTTGGAGCTTGTGCTCCCGCCACCGGAAGGACCGGCGCCGGAGGGGCCGTCACTGCCGGAGGGGCCGGTGGTGCCACGGCCACCCGGCGACGAAGAGTCCTTGCCGCCACCGCCGCCGTTGCTGCTGGATGCGCGGCTGGCCATCGCCTTGCCGGCCATGATGGCGCCGGTGGGCAGCGCCGCGGCGGCCAGCGCCGCGCTCCCCCCGCCGCCAGAAGCCATAGCACCGACCATCGGTGTCACGAAGCGCATGAGGGCCGGCAGGGCGACCAGCGCCAGCAGCATCAGCGTCAGACCGGTGACGAGGTCGATCAGGCCGGTGCCGTCGTCGGAGAACACGTCGGTGCCGGTCAACCGGAACGCCGCTGCGTAGACAATAGCGGCGGCGGGCTTGTAGAGGATAAAGGCGATGAGCCAGGCCACGCACTTGACGAACCATTGCCGACCCATGGCCGTGTTCGTGAAAGCAGCGGCGGTGGGAAAGATGCCGGCGAGGATCACCAGCATCCCGCCGCGGGCGACCATGAGCACGATCTGCACAATGCTCATCAGCAGGGCTGCGCCGCCGAGGACAATCAGCACCAGCGAGGTCAGCCCTTGCCCGGCCCCGCGCGTCGCGCCGAGGAGCAACACAGTCATGTTGTCCCCGAAACCGCCGGTCACCGACCGGTCGATCAGGGATTGAGCCAGCGCGTCAGAGGCCGTCACCAGTAAGGCGATTACGGCGAGCCCGGCGCCAGAGACTACGACGAAGGTGATCAGGGCCATCATCAGCCCGATCAGCGGCTCTCCACGCCGCTCCCACGCGGTGCGCCCAGCGCCGACGAGGATGGCGAGGACGGCCAGCGAGAGCGTGAGTGTGTAGAGATTGGTCTGGAGGAAGCCCACCGCGTCCGACGGGGTGCCCGTCCCCGGATCGGTCGACAGCACGGGCGTCCCGATATTGACCCACAGCGTCCCCAGCGCCGCGACCGTCTGGCCCACCGCCTCGGTGACCGCGTCCGCCATCTGGGTGAAGACGTCCCCGGCGATGTTGGCCAGCGCCCCCGTGAGTCCCTCAGTGGCCCTGCACGCCACGTCGGTGAAGTCGCAGGCAGGTCCAGCGCTCATGCGATGCCCGACCAGGGCGTGAAACCAGTGAGGTTGGGAAGAGCGCTGACACCGGGATCAAAGTTCGACGGGATGACGTACTTCCAGTCGCCGTCCTCCCACCGCATTGGTGTCGGGAGAGACGCGTAAGCACCGTCCGGGGTGCGGACGGCAAGCTCGACGAGGACCTGGTCCTCGTCAGCCCTCACGAAGCGGTAGCCGGCGATCTGCCCGACGCCCTGCGCGGACTCGCTGATGTCTCCTGCGAGAGCAGCGTCGCGCTCCGGCGTCATCGCCGTCAGCTCTTCGTAGACCTGGCGGGATCGACCGTTGAAGCTCTGCGCCCACCAGTTGATCGAAGCGAAAAGCGCGCCCGTGGGGTCGTGGGAGAAGCAAGAGGCGAAGCCGTCGTCGGTGATCGTGCCAGGCCCGGCTCCCTCAGGGTCGGTGGGCACGGCGGTGGTCCCGACGAGCTGCCACTCGGCTGCCGGCGCCTCGACGGGCACACCCGGGGAGCCCGGCGAGAGACCGCAGACGCTCTCGCCAGCCACGGGCTCGGCGTCCTCTTCCGGCTCCGCAGGGATCGAGGGGGACGGCGAGGGCGACGGCTGAGGTGCGGCCGCGCCCTCGTCGCTGGGCGGCAAGACGAACAGGACGACTGCCAGGAGGGCGAAAAGGGCCAGGACCACCGCGGAGACGACGAAGCCGGGACGACGCCACGGGCTGCGGCCCGTGGCGTCGTCGTCCTCGTGGGCCCGCCAGGCCAGGCGGCTGAGGGGGGTCGAGGCCATCGACTCAGGCCAGGGCGCCGACGAGACCACCGGCGGCACCGACGAGCACCGTGGCCACGAGCACGAACCCCAGGCGGCCGGCGTGCTCGCCACCTTCACCGCGGCGGTTGGACACCGCCATCAGGCCGGCGGTGATCAGGACACCGATGACGCACAGGACCAGCACGATCCAGCCGGCCCAGGAGATGACCGTGGTCAGGCCCTCCATGCCGGGCGGCGCGGCGGGCGGGGCGATGGGAACGACGGTGAGGACGGCAGCGGTGAGGGTGTTCATCAGGAGACCTCTCGGGTGTCAGGGGCGGTCGCCCCGGTGTCGGTGGTGGGGGCGGACAGGCGCGAGACGGCGCGAAGCAGGGTCCGCACCGCCGTCGGGGGGGCGGTGGTGCCGTCGGCGGGTGCGAACCGGGCCGCTTCCAGCCAGGGCAGGTGCCACGTCCTCGGTGCGCCGCCGGCGACCAAGCGGGTCAGGTCGCGCAGCGGCTTCGGCGTCTTGCCTGGAGCGTCTGCGACGACGACCAGGCCCAGCAGACTTACGCCGGGTACAGCGCCAGAGGCCCAGTCGGTGAGGGCCCGCTGCGCGGCGTAAAGGCCGCGGGCGTGGGAGCGACTGACGAGCACGACCGCTGAGGGGGTCGCCTCGTCGACGCTGGTGGGCCAGCAGTGGTCGGCCGCCCGGGAGCCCGGCAGGTACTCGCTCAGCGTGCTCTCGCCGGCGCCGCCGTGGGCTCCCAGCCACCACACCGACGCGGTGACCTCTGGAGTCCTGCGGGCGAGCCGGTCAACGCTTTCCAGCTCGTCGACGCCGCGCTGTGGCGCTGGGGACCCGACGAGGTCGAGCTCCACGTGGTCCTCGATGCTGTCCGGCTCCTGCGTCGCGGTCAGCCATGGGTTCTGTCCCACCGTCGCACCTCCCCCTACCTCAGAGCGGTCAGGACGGCCACTCCGCCCCGTAGACTCATGTGCACAGCATCCCACGTCAAGCGCCAACGCCGACGCTATGCATCTGAACCTCACGCGTCGTGGTGCCAAACCGTTGACCCGGAAGGAGGAGGCGGCGTTCTGTCGGTCACTCCCACCACGACGTCGTCTCCCTAGGCTTCGCGCGATGCACCCCGACCTCTACGACACCGACGACCTGGCCGCGGGCCTGGGTGTGCACCCCTTGACGCTGCGCCGGTGGGTCGCCTCCGGGCGCATCCCTGGCGCCCAGATTGGCCGCCGTTGGCGGTTCTGGGGGCCAGCGGTCATCAAGGCTCTGTTCCCTGACGCGGACCTGGCGGCCGCCGGATCAACGCGGCTACCCCACCGCGCCCAGACGTCCGAGCTGGCGGTCGAGCCCGTGGTGGTCAACGCCCGGACCCTGGCGGAGTTGCTGGACCTGCGGCTGTCGACGACGACGGCGCTCATCCGTCAAGGCGCCATCGCCGGCACAAAGGTCGGCCGAGAGTGGTTGGTGCACTGGCCGTCGCTGCGCGACCACATCGCCGCGGGCTCCTCCCAAGCAACCGAGGCGCTCGCCGGCGCCCCGATCGCAGACGCTGGGACCGCCGAGGAAGTGCCCGTGCGACCATGGGCGCCCGCAGGGGGGACACCAGCCGACAGGGACACCGATGGCCCATAACGACGACGAGCAGGGCCGTCCCAAAACGCTGGCCGAAAAGATCGATAAGCTGTTCAAGAGCATCCGCCGCAGTGGTGAGCCAGAGGCCACCTACCGCGAGGTAGCCAACGCCATCGTCGCTAGGGGCGGCACAATCTCTGCCAGCTACATCTGGCAACTACGCACGGGTGTCAAAGACAACCCGACGATGAGGCACCTACAAGCATTGGCCGACTACTTCGGCATCAGTCCGGCGTACTTCCTCGACGAGGACAAGTCGAAGGAAATTGACTCCCAGCTGGACCACCTGGTCGCGGTGCGGGACTCCGGTGTCCGCACGATGGCGCTCAGAGCGGCTGGGCTCTCCCCGGCGGGCCTACAGATCGTCAATGACCTGATCGAGCGAGAGCACCAGCGAGAACGTGACCTGATCGAGCGAGAGCACGAGCGAGAACATGACATCCAAGCTGCGGGCGGTGAGACTGGTTCGTCATCGGCAGGACAGGACTGACGTCCGACCGCTGGGGCGACCCCCGACAGCGGCGGACCGAGGAGGACAGCCGATGAAGCTCCCCGGCCGGCACGCCCGCCCCAAGGTCGACTTGCGCCAGCTCCGCAGGCGCGTCGAGGGCCGGATCGCCGCGCTCGACATACCCGAGCCCTTCAACATCGACGTGCTGTGCGACCGCATCGCCCAGCGCCAGGGCCGGCCCATCGACCTGCGGCCGATGCATGAGGACGACCCGACCGTGCCCTGCGGGATGTGGCTCCAGATGCCCTCCCGCGACGTCATCCTCTTCGAGGCCTCCGCCAGCACCCCTCACCGCGACTTGATCGTGGCGCACGAGCTGGGGCACCTGCTGGCCAACCACCCATGCGACCCCCGCCTGCTCGAGGCCTACCGGGCCAGGGCCATGCCGGACCTCGCCCTCAACCCCGACCTGCTCACCCGAGTCCTCGGGCGGGTCTCGTACACGACCCCGGCCGAGCAGGAAGCCGAGTTGTTCGCCTGGCTGCTGCTCAACCGCTCCCGCGGGGACGTCGACGAGTCCCACGCCACCCAAGACTTGGACGATCCCGTGGCCAGGGCCATCGCCTTGCTCGGGCCCTCGCTGTGACCGCGGTCTCGGTCACCGTGGCCGTTGCCCTATGGACCGCGGTTGTCCTGCGCGCACCCGGTGCGAAGAAGAACCATCGGCGCCGGATGCTCTGGTTCACGCTTCTGTCTCTGGCCCTCGTGGCGACCTTCGACCTGCCCTTCGTCCTGGACGGCATCGGGTCTTTGACCCCAGCCGCCCACAACGTCGGACACCTGCTCAAGTACCTGGCCGCCGTGATGGCCGCCGCCGGCGCCCACGAGATCGTCCGCGGCGGCTACCTGCCGCCCGGCCGCGCCGAGGTCGGCTTCGGGGCCCGCGTCGCCATCACCGGCGGAGTCCTCGCGGTGCTGGTGGCCCTGTTTGTCGTCGCGCCCATCCACACCGAGCAGGTCGACAGCCTCACAGCCGCCTACGCCGGCCTACCCACCATCAGGGCCTTCCTGGTGCTGTTCCTGGCCGCGCTGTCGACGCTGCTGGTAGGCGTCGTCCGGCACACCGCCTGGTACCGCCGCCAGCTCCCGCCGGGACCGCTGCGCACGAGCATGACCATGATCCTGGCCGCCGCTGTCGCTGGACTGCTCTTCGCTCTGCTCAAGGTCCTCGTCGTGGCCAGCACGCCGATGATCCCCCGGGGAGCCGCGGCCCTGACGGTGTCGCCGGTGAGCACCGGGCTGTTGGCGACGTCGCTGCTGCTGTTCGCCGTCGGGACCGCCTGGCACGCCCTGCAGAACCTCACGCCGGGGCGCTACCTCATCGCGCTGCACCGCGACCGACAGCTGCGGCGGCTGTGGCGAGACCTGCGCGACGTCGTCCCGACCATCTCCTTGGAGGACGCGCTGGCGCGCCGCAGCGACACCGACGGTCACGAGGCCGGGCACCGCCGGATGCCCGTCGGGCGCCACGAGGTCGAGCTGCGCTACTGGCGCCGCGTCATGGAGATCCTCGACGGCGAGCTCACTCTGCGGCCCTACGTCGTACCCTCGCTGCGCGGGGCGGCCGAAGAGGCCGCGCGGCGCAGGGGTGTGGCCGCCGTCGACGTCGCTCCTGTCGCTGAGCGGGCCGTGCTCGAGGTCGCCCGCCGCCGCCGTACGCGAGGCGAGGCACCCGTGCCCGGCCGCGCCGCGCCGCGTACACCCCCTCTGTCGAGTTTCGACGTCGAGGCTAGGCGGCTTCACGCGATGGCAGCCCACCGCGCCGACGCCCTGGACCTGGCCGACCACCTCGACCACGACACCTCCGCGACGATCGCCTCATGACCATCGACGCGCACGCGCCCACGAGAGGAACTGCCCGGGCGGGCCTCGCGCAACGGCTGACAGACCTGCTGGCGCCGACCCACCTGCTGGTGGCCGTCCAGCTCCTCGTCGGGGTCGTCGCCGGCGAGACGTCCACCAGCGGGCTGGCCTGGGGGGCGCTGGCGGCGCTGTTCACGGCGGTCCTGCCCTACGCCTTCGTCCTGCGCGGCGTCCGCCGCGGCCGCTACGGCGACCGGCACGTCAAGGACCGCAAGCAACGTCTGGTGCCGCTGGCCTTCGCGGGTGCCTCCGTCGCCACCGGTGTCGCGGTCCTGGCCCTGGCCGGAGCACCCGGCCAGCTCCTCGCCCTCAACCTGGCGACCCTGCTGGGGCTCGTGCTGATCTTGGCCACCACGCTCGTGTGGAAGATCAGCGTGCACTCCGGGGTCGCGGCCGGTGTCGCGTCCGTGGCCTCGATGGTGCTCCCGCCCGTGGCCGTCGTTGGCGTCCTGCTCGTCGCTGCCGTCGGCTGGTCCCGCGTCGAGCTGCGCGACCACACCCGCGCCCAGGCCCTCGGCGGCGCCGTCCTCGGTGCGGCCGTGGCCGCCACCCTCTTCGCCACCTTTCGCTAGGTCCCGGGTCCCGCTCACCTTCTTCCGCCCTGTGTAAACTCACGTGAACAGGGCGGCCGGATGCCGCTCGTCCACGCCTGGACGGCGAGGAGGAGCGCCCAGCCCGCGACGGACGGTCCAGGGGGCGACGTGCGAGGTAGCCGGATCACGGCCAGGGCGCTGCTGCCCGCGGCGCTGATGCTGGGTGCGTGCAGCAGCGCGCCGACCGTCCCTGATTCAGCCCCGCCGACGTCGGTCTCGGCGCCGCCGACGGGGTCTTCTGCGACCCCGCTGGCGGAGGGACCGGACTACGGCGAGGACGTCCCGGACGCCGAGCCGTTACCCACCTGGGACGCCGACGCGCGCGCGGCGGCCGTCCAGCACGCCGGCGCCACCATGACCGCCTTCGCCCGGCCTGGGCTGCCCGAGCAGCAGTGGTGGAACGAGCTCGCGCCGCTGATGACCGTCTCCGGGCAGGACGCCTACGGCGCGGTCGACCCCGCCGAGGTCCCCGCACGGCAGGTCACCGGCGAGGCCGTCCTCGTCGACGATTCCTCAGCATGGCTCGCCCGGCTCGAGGTTCCCACCGACGTCGGCGCGTACGAGGTCCTGCTCGCCCGCGAGGACGCCGCCGCTCCGTGGCGCACCGAGACGATCACCCCTCCGGCCGCCCTCTCGCGGCCGGCTGGGCGGTGACCTGGTGAAGGCCGGTGGAGCCGTCGCCCTCGTCGCGGTGCCGGTGGTGCTGCTCGGCGGGTGCATGGCCGGGACCCTGGTCATCGGCGGCGCCGTCAGCGCCTACGAGCAGTCGCAGCAGGCTCGCTGCGGCGGCTACTCCCCCGGTGGCGTCGTCGACGTCGGCAACCTCCCGGCCGGTTCGGTCGCCGGGTACTCCGGTGAGCAGCTCGCCAACGCCGCGCAGATCATGAACGCCGGTGCGGCACTAGGGCTGTCGGTCCGGGACCAGACCATCGGCGTGATGACCGCGATGGGTGAGTCCTCCCTCAGGGTCCTGGACTACGGCGACGGCGCCGGCCCCGACTCCCGGGGTCTGTTCCAGCAGCGCGACAATGGCGCCTGGGGCTCCTACGCCGACCGGATGGACCCCTACCGCTCGGCCACGTCCTTCTTCCGGGTCCTCGCCGGCGTCGAGGGCCGCGACCAGATGCAACCCACCCGGGTCGCCAACCGCGTCCAGCGCAACGCCGACCCCAACCACTACACCCGGTGGTGGGAGCCCGCCGTCGCCGTCGTCGACGCCCTGACCCTCTCAGGCGCTCTCACCGCGCCCGGTGCCCCGTCCACCCCCGGCCCGGCTGTCGTCCCTGCCGCTGCGCCAGCGGTCTCCCCCGGCGCTGTCCCCGGCGTGGGGCCCGGCGTCGCGGAAGCCCCAGCGGTCCCAGCCACCCGCGCGCTGTGCGGCCAGGACGGCGCCGTCGTCCCCGTCGGAGAGGGCGGCTGGGCCCAGCCCGCCGCCGGCCCGTACACCTCCGGCTACGGGATGCGCTTCCACCCGATCCGCCGGGAGATGCGCCTGCACGGCGGCATCGACCTAGCCCCCGACTGCGACTCCCCCATCAACGCCGCCACCAGCGGCGTCGTCGCCCGCTCCGGTCCGACCGGCGACTCCTACGGCACCTTGATCGTCCTGGACCACGCAGGCGGCGTAAGCACCTACTACGCCCACATGTACGCAGACGACCTCTTGGTCTCCGTCGGTGACCAGGTCACCGCTGGCCAGCAGATCGCCCGTGTCGGCAGCTCCGGCGGCTCCACCGGCTGCCACCTGCACTTCGAGGTCCGCGTCAACGGCGAACGGACCGACCCCGCGCCCTTCCTCGAGGCGCGCGGCGTGGACCTGCCGTCCCCCACTTGACCAACCGCCACCGCACGCGTCCGCTGGAGGACCTGATGTCAAAGCCCACAACCACCACCGCCCCCGTGGTCGACGTCCTCGTGACCACCGACGGCACCGCCCAGATCACCGTCGACGGCGTCTCCCACGAGCTAACCGCCGCCGACGTCGACAACGCCCGCCGCCGCAGCGTCGCCCACATCGCCTCCACCGTGGCCACGCCCGCGGGCGGGCCCGTGCTGGCCAAGGTGGTCGATCCCGACGGCTCCTGGCACCTGCTCATCCACCCCGACGGCACCCTCGGCGAGGCCCCGCAGCCCTCGTCCCCCGTCCACGAAGAGCCCGCCGCCGAGGAGCCCGCCGCCGAGGAGCCCGCGGGGCCGAGGACCGAGGCCACAGCTGAGACGCCCCCCGTGGCCTCTTCTCCTTCTCCTGCACCGGCCCCAGCAGCGCCGGCTCCGGCTTCGGCACGGCCGGGCCCGGTCGAGGCTCCGCGCGCCGACGTCGGTGAGCCGCCGACGCCAGCGCGGCACGCCCGACCCAACGCCCAGGACCTCCTCGGCGACCACGGCTCACCCGCGGACGCCCAGCGCGCCCGCCAGGGCTGGCGCGGAGCGCTCGTGCGCGGGCTTCACCTGCCGCTGGCGCCAAGCGCGGACGAGGTCGCCCTGCAGGCCGACCTGCACGCCGCGCAGGCCCAACTGCCCGGGCCCACCACCGTGATGGTGGTCAACCCCAAGGGCGGGGTCGGCAAGACCACCTCCACCCTGCTGCTGGCCGCCGCCCTCGGCGTCGCCCGCGGCGGCGGGGTCCTAGCCTGGGACAACAACGAGACCCGCGGCACCATGGGCCTGCGGTCGGCCGACGCCGGACACGGCGGCGACGTGCGCACCCTGCTCGCGGCCGCTCCCGAGCTGACCTCGACCGCCGGACGCCTGGGCGACCTGGACACCCACGTCCACCACCAGCCCGGCGTCCGCTTCGACGTCCTGCCGTCGGAGGGCGACCCGGCCGGCACCGGCGTCGTCGACGGCGAGGACTTCGCCGCGCTGCACGCCCTGCTGACCCGCTTCTACCGGGTCCTGCTCGTCGACACCGGCAACAACATCCGCTCGGCCAACTGGCAGGCCGCCGCCGCCACGGCCGACCAGCTCGTCATCACCACCACCGTCCGGGAGGACTCGGCGACCTCGGCCGCCTGGATGCTCGACTCCCTCGCCGACGGCCCCCACGCCGGGCTGCTCTCCCGCGCGGTCACGCTCCTGCACGACCCCGCACCCAAGACCTCCGAGAAGCTCCGCCGGCGCCTGGGCGAGCACTTCGCCGCCGCCACCGACGACCACACCGGCGCACGCGTCGTGCCGATGCCCTACGAGCCGTCGCTGGCCGCTGGCGGACGCATCGACCACGAAGCCCTCAGCCGCCCCGGCCAGCGCGCCTGGCTGCACGCCGCCGCCACCGTCGTCACTGCCGCGGGCGACGTCGCCTGATTGCAAGCGGCCTCGGCGTGTCGCGGGCAACGTTCGGCTCTAGCAAGCAACCGGGCGGAAGGGTGACGGTCATGGCACGGATCAAGGGACGGCAGGCGCGCCCGGCGGGCGCCTCGGCCACGCTCTACGCCCGAGTCGCCCCACACAACATGGCCAAGGCCCAGGCCGCCGCCAGTGCGCTCGGCACGTCCGTCGCCGCCTACCTCGACGCCCTCCTCGAGCAGGAGCAGCTCGACGAGCTGGGGCGACCTTCGTGGTGGGACCAGCCGGTCCGCGCCTCGAGTGATCAGGAGGAGCTGCCGCTGCAGCGAGTGAGCTAGGGCAGTGCCCTAGAGACGACGAAGGCCCCCGCGCCAACGGGGGCCTCGTCTTGGAGCAAGTGACCGGTTACCAGCCGGTCTGAGTACGTCTCCCGGTAGAGAGGCGCTGCGTCGCGTTGACGATACAACCTGCCCTGGGGCAGGCGCCAGACCCGACCCCCGACACGCCCACCGGACCCCTCAAGCGGGGGTCCCGGCGTCGTCGTCGTGGGCACCTGGT
>NZ_JBBHZF010000017.1:0-344 GCF_037482365.1 Pseudokineococcus sp. 1T1Z-3 | reverse complement strand
ACCGGCCTGCTCGGCCTCGTGGCCACCGGCCGCTCCGCCGGTGCCGCCGCCATGGCCGGCGACAACGGCGCCGACGCCGCCACCTACGTCCTGGCCGTCCCCCACGCCCTGGCGCTGGTCGCCAGCGCCGACCGTGCCCGGGAGCACGCCCGCCCGGCCACGCCGCCGAAGGGTGTGGACGAAGTTGGCACCCCAACCCGCGTAGCGGTCTCCGTAGGAGACCCCCGCGCGGGCGCACGCGCGAAACCGACCTCCTCGGCCGCCAAACGACCGCTGGCCGTGTGGCCGGAATCGCAACGACCGGCGACGAAGCCGGAGATGGCCGCTGCCGCTGCCACCGCCCA
>NZ_JBBHZF010000016.1:0-46061 GCF_037482365.1 Pseudokineococcus sp. 1T1Z-3 | reverse complement strand
CCGCCGACCGCGTACCCAACCTCCGTGGTCAGTACAGCTAGTGGCCGCGCCCGACGGCTCCGGACGGTCGCCGTCGGCGCCCTCGCGGCGGGTCAGGCGTCGGCGCGGCCGCCGGAGGCGTCGGCGGGCGTCCCGCTGCCGGAGGTCTGCCCGAGCTCGGCGAGCAGCGCGTGGACCTCTCGCGTGACCCGGCGCTCCACCACGAAGGACACGCCGGGCAGCACCCCGGCGAGCACCAGCCCGACGAGGCGGCCCGCGCGCCACCGCAGCCGCGACCACATGTCCACGACCGTGACCAGGTAGACGATGTACACCCACCCGTGGGTGACGGCGAGCCAGCTGCCCGCGAGGTGCACCTCGTCGCCCAGCACCTTGGTGAGTCCACGCACTCCGAGGTTGGTGAAGACGAGCACGAGCAGGACGCCGGTGATGATCGCCATCACGCGGTAGCGCGTGAGCGCCGGGCCGAGGCTGGCCTGCTGCAGGCGCCGGGTCTGGGCGCGGGTGCGACCACCGCCCGGGGTGCCGCCTGACGGGGTGCCAGCGGTCGCGGGCTCGGACGGGGTGCTCACCGGGAGGCCTCCTGGGGACGGCGCGTGGTCGAGGGGTCGGGGCCGGTCGAGGGACGAGTCGTGGAGCCGGGGCCGGCCGAGGCGTCGTCGCCCTCGCCGTGCTGCCCGGCGGCGAGCCGGCGCTCCTGCGCCTCGTCCTCGGCCCGTTCGACGTCGCGCAGGCGCACGTCCCGCACGATGCGCAGCCACATGAGCACGGCGAAGCCGGCGAAGACCCACCACTGGAAGGCGTAGGAGACGTTCTGCAGGTTGGTCTCGGCCTCCCGCTCCGGCGGCGGCAGCGGCGCGAGCCCGGCCACCGCCGCCTCGGGCACGAGGTAGGCCGCGTAGATGGGGCCGCCCCAGACGTTGAGCAGGTCCGCCGAGCTCGCCGTCGCCAGCTCTCCCGCCGGCAGCGCGGTCGTCCCGCGCGGGTCCTCCGAGAGCACGAGCTCGCCGACCAGCGAGTCCCCGCCGGTCGGGGCGGCCGGCGGGGCCTGCCCCTCGGGCAGGTAGCCGAGGGCCACCGGCAGCAGCGCCCCGGCGCCACCCCCGGAGCCAGCACCACCCGAGGAGCCGGCCCCGCCGTCGAGGGCGGCGCCGTCCACCTGCAGCGCCCCGAGCACCCAGGAGCCCTCCCCCGGCTCGCCGTCGGCGCCTCGGTCGACCACGCGCTGCAGCGGGACGTCGGCCCACGTGCCGTCGACGCTGACCGGCCCGGCGACCGCCTCGGCGGTCAGCTGCTCCTGCGGCGCGAGGACGTCACCGATCGGGACGGCGCCACGCTCGGCGGGCGGCTGCTCGCTGGTCCGCGCCCGGCCCAGCTGCCAGGCCCCCAGCTCGGCGAACACCACGGCGAGGCCGAGGGCCAGCGCCAGCAGCGCGAGCATCCGAGGGCGCAGCGCGGTGCGCACGAGGCTCTGGGGAGCGCTCGACGACGGTCGGCTGGGCACCGCCCCAGGGTACGGACACCGCCTGGGCGAAGGCCGAGGGCTCAGGCGGCCCCGGCCGGCGGGTCGAGCTCGTGGAAGCCGACGCCGGTGAGCCGCACGGCCTCCTCCCACAGCCAGCGGGCCATGTCGACGTCCTGGGCGCGCGCCGACGTCCCGACCCGCACGGGCGGGCCGCTGCGCTCGCCGGCACCGGCCGGCCCGTAGTACTCCCCGCCCACGACGTCGGGGGCCGTCGCCGCGCGCAGCACCGACCAGGCGCCCTGCTCCGGGCTCTGCATGACGAGCTCGCCGACCTTGCCGGCGGCGCGGCGGACGACGTCGGGCATCCGCCCGAAGGGTCCGCCGGTGAAGAGGTTGGTCGCCGAGATGCCCGGGTGGGCGGCGACGCTGACGAGCTCACGCCCGGCGCGTTCGGTACGACGGTCCAGCTCGAGCGCGAACATGAGGTCGGCCAGCTTGGACTGGCCGTACGCGCTCCACGCCTCGTACCGCTTCTCGCGCATGAGGTCCTGCGGGGTGATCCGCCCGAAGCGGTGGGCCATGCTCGACAGGCTGACCACGCGCGGACGGCGCCCGGCGGACTCGCTCTGCAGCAGCGGGCCCAGCAGGCGCCCCGTGAGCGCGAAGTGGCCGAGGAAGTTGGTGCCCAGCTGCATCTCGAAGCCGTCCTGCGTGCGGCCCTTCGGCACGGCCATGACGCCGGCGTTGTTGACGAGCAGGTCGAGGCCGTGGCTGCCGAGGGTCGCCGTCAGGCGGGTGGCGAGGTCGGTGACGCTCGCGAGCGAGGCGAGGTCGAGCATCTGCAGCTCGACCTGCGCGCCCGGCGCACGGCCCTGGACGTCGGCGAGGGCGGCCTGGCCCTTCTCCCGCGAGCGCGCCGTCATGATCACGCGCGCGCCGGCGGCGGCCAGCACGGCCGAGGTCTCCAGGCCCAGGCCCGAGTTGGCTCCCGTCACGAGCACGACCCGCCCGGACTGGTCGCCGACCTGCTCGGGCGACCAGCCGCCGCGGGAGCCCGGGGGCGGGCCGGGAGTCGAGGTGGGGGCGTCGGCGTCGTTCGTCATGGCGGTCACTGTCTCCCGTCCGGCGGGACGCCGCCCGGCGGGCCCGTGCCCTGCGCCCGGGAGGACGCCGCCGCGGGTCAGGCCTCGGCGTGCAGCGCCGGGTGCCCCGTGGGCTGGTACGGGCTGACGACGACCTCGCAGCGCTGCATCTCCTTGAGGTCGGAGTAGCCCGTCGTCGCCATCGCCCGACGCAGCGCGCCGAGCAGGTTGGTGGTGCCGTCCGCCGTCCGCCCGGGGCCGACGAGGACCTCCTCCAGCGTCGCCACCGTGCCGACCTGCACGCGCTCCCCCCGCGGCAGCACCGGGTGGTGCGCCTCGGGGCCCCAGTGCCAGCCCCGACCGGGGGCCTCCTGCGCCCGCGCGAGCGCCGTGCCGAGCATGACGGCGTCGGCGCCGCAGGCGACGGCCTTCACGAGGTCCCCTGAGCGGCTGACGCCGCCGTCGGCGATGACGTGCACGTAGCGACCGCCGGACTCGTCGAGGTAGTCACGCCGTGCCCCGGCGACGTCGGCGACGGCGCTGGCCATGGGCGGGTGGATACCCAGCATCGTGCGGGTCGAGCTGGCGGCGCCGCCGCCGAAGCCGACGAGGACGCCGGCGGCCCCCGTGCGCATGAGGTGCAGCGCCGCGGTGTGGGAGGCCGCACCGCCGACGACGACCGGCACGTCGAGCTCGTAGATGAAGCGCTTGAGGTTCAGCGGCTCGCTCCGGGACGAGACGTGCTCGGCCGAGACGGTGGTGCCGCGGATGACGAACAGGTCGACGCCGGCGTCCACCACGGTCTTCCAGAGCTGCTGCGTGCGCTGCGGGCTCAGCGCGCCGGCGACGGTGACGCCCGCCTCGCGGATGGTCCGCAGCCGCTGCGTCACGAGGTCGGGGTCGATGTCGCGCGCGTAGATCTCCTGCATGCGCCGGGTGGCGCCACCCGCCGGCAGCTCGGCGATCTCCGCCAGCAGCGGCTCGGGGTCCTCGTACCGGGTCCAGAGCCCCTCGAGGTCGAGCACCCCCAGGCCGCCCAGACGCCCCACCGTGATCGCCGTCTCGGGCGAGGTCGCCGAGTCCATCGGCGCCGAGAGCACCGGCAGCTCGAACTGGTAGGCGTCGATCTGCCACGAGGTCGAGACGTCCTGGGTGTCGCGGGTGCGCCGGCTCGGCACCACCGCGACGTCGTCGAAGGAGTAGGTGCGCCGCCCGCGCTTGCCGCTGCCGATCTCGATCTCCGCCACGCGCGGAGGCTAGTGGCCCGCGCCGACGGTGACCGAACCGTCCGGCGCCGAGGCGTCAGCGGCGCCCGTAGTTGGGCGCCTCGACCGTCATCTGCACGTCGTGGGGGTGGCTCTCCTTCAGCCCGGCGCTCGTGATGCGGGTGAAGCGGCCCTTCGCCTGCAGCTCGGGGACCGTGCGGGCACCGGTGTAGAACATCGACTGCCGCAGGCCCCCGACGAGCTGGTGGGCGACCGCGGACAGCGGGCCGCGGTAGGGCACCTGGCCCTCGATGCCCTCGGGCACGAAGGCGTCGTCGTCGACGTCGCCCTGGAAGTAGCGGTCCTTGGAGTAGGAGCGCACCCGCCCACGGGTCTGCGCCGCACCGAGGGAGCCCATGCCGCGGTAGCCCTTGTACTGCTTGCCGCCGACGAAGACGAGGTCGCCGGGGCTCTCGTCGCAGCCGGCCAGCAGCGAGCCGAGCATGACGGCGTCGGCGCCGGCCACGAGCGCCTTGGCGATGTCGCCGGAGTGCTGCAGGCCGCCGTCGCCGATGACCGGGACGCCGGCCGGGCGGCAGGCCTGCGCGGCCTCCCAGATCGCGCTGACCTGCGGCACGCCGACGCCCGCGACCACGCGGGTGGTGCAGATCGACCCGGGCCCGACGCCGACCTTGACGCCGTCGGCGCCGGCGTCCACGAGCGCCTGGGCGCCCGCCCGGGTGGCCACGTTGCCGCCGACGACGTCGACGTGCGCCGCGGCGGGGTCGCCCTTCAGCCGGGCCACCATGTCCGCGACGCCGCGGGTGTGCCCGTGGGCGGTGTCCACGACGACGACGTCCACGCCGGCGTCCACGAGCGCCATCGCCCGCTTCCACGCGTCGTCGAAGAAGCCGACGGCCGCCCCGACGCGCAGGCGCCCGGCGTCGTCCTTGGTCGCGAGGGGGTACTGCTCGCTCTTGGTGAAGTCCTTGACGGTGATGAGCCCGCGCAGCCGGCCGTCGGCGTCGACGATGGGCAGCTTCTCGACCTTGTGCTCGCGCAGCAGCGACATCGCCAGGTCACGGCTCGCGCCCACGGGGGCGGTGACGAGCGGCATCGGCGTCATGACGTCACGCACGAGCCGGGTGTGGTCGGCCTCCCACCGCAGGTCGCGGTTGGTGACGATGCCGACCAGCACGCCGCGGGCGTCGACGACCGGCAGCCCGGAGACCCGGTAGCGCGCGCACGCGGCGTCGACGTCGGCGAGCGTCGTCTCGGGCGTCGTCGTCACCGGGGCGGTGATCATGCCCGCCTCGGAACGCTTGACGAGGTCGACCTGGTCGGCCTGGTCCTCGATCGAGAGGTTGCGGTGCAGGACGCCGAGCCCGCCCTGGCGTGCCATGGCGATGGCCATCCGCGACTCGGTGACGGTGTCCATCGCCGAGGACAGCAGCGGCACCCGGACCTCGACGCGCCGGCTCAGCCGGGTGCTGGTGTCCGCCTCGCTGGGGATGACGTCGCTCTCGCCGGGCAGCAGCAGGACGTCGTCGTAGGTGAGGCCCACCCGGGCGAAGGGGTCGGCGGGCGTGTCCGGCACGGGGAGGCTCCCTGGAAGCGAGGGTCGGCTGCACGCGCGGCGCTGCGCTGCCTCCGATGGTAGGACCCCCGGCGACCTCCCCGGACCTGCCGACGCCCGTCCGCCGCCGGGGTGCCGGGCAGGGGCGCGGACCCGGCGTCAGCGCACGAGGCCGGCGCGGAAGCCGATCGCCACGGCGTGGGCGCGGTCGGCTGCCCCCAGCTTGCGGAACAGCCTGCGCGCGTGGGTCTTCACCGTGTCCTCGGACAGGAACAGCTCCTTGCCGATCTCCCCGTTGCTGCGCCCGCGGCTCATGCCGGCGAGGACCTGGTGCTCGCGCTCGGTGAGGACGGGCACCTCCTCGCCGGCGCCGGCCGCGCTGGCGACCCGGCGGGCCTCGCTGACGGCGAGGGCGTGGTGCAGGACGGCGGTGAGCTCGGGGGTGCTGGGCTCGCGGACCAGCAGCGCGCAGGCGCCGGCGGCCATGGCGGCGCCACCGGTGTCGCCGTCACCCGGGGCGACGACGGCGATGACGGCCGTCTGCGGGCGCGCGGCCATCCACGAGCGGACCTGCTCGGCCGAGCGGGGGTCGGTGCACGACATGACGACGACGTCCGGCGGGCCCCCGGGCGCCGTGCGGGCCGTCGCGCCGCCGGCACCGGCGGCCACCGTCCGGGTGACGCCGGGCACCGAGGCGACCTGGCGTCGCATCGACTCACGCACGGGGAGGACGTCGTCGCAGACGAGCACGGTGGACACGGGAACCTCCGGGTTGTCGGCCGCGGTCGCGGCCTTCCTGCCCTGGTGATCGGCAAGGGCGCGACCGGACCTGAGCAGGACCTGGACCGCCGGTCGCGCAGGAGCCCCGCGCGGCGTCGGCGGCCGGGGCGGCGGCACCGCCGCGACGGGGCTCGCAGCACGCTCAGGAAGAGATGTCCCGGAGGTCATGCCCGAGGTTCGGGGCACCCGATCGGGTGGATGGGGCGCTCTTGCCCGCCGTCCGGGAGGGCGGCCGCCGAGGACTCAGCCGGTGACGGCGTCCACGGCGTCGCCGAGGTCCGCGACGACGCGGGCGCCGTCGGGTGCCTCGCCCGCCCAGCCGCGCCCGACGAGGAGGACGCGGGCACCGAGGGGGTCGACCAGCCGTGCCGTCTCCTCCCGCGCCCCCCGCGGGACGTCCGCGTCGGCCACGACGAGCACCACCGCGGCGTCGACCTGCTCGGCGACGGCCGCCGCACGCTCGGCGGGGTGCGCCCCAGGGAGCACCGAGGCCCGCACCCCTGCTTCTCCGAGCGCGGCGGCGAGGACGTGGCCGAGGAGGTCGCCCGTCACGCCGGCCGGCGCCCCGCGGTGGGCGGCGGCGCGGGCGTCGGCGTCCTCCTCCGCCGTGCACGGCCGGACGACCAGGGCGCCGGCGCCTCCAGCCGGCGAGCCCTCGGCGATGCTGCGCAGCGCCTGCAGCAGCGCGGCCTCCAGCAGAGCCCCCGGCGCCCGTCCCGGCGAGACCGCCCCGACCCGGTCCGAGAGGACCTGCAGCACAGGGCGCACGAGAGCAGTCCAGGTGCGGACGACGCCGTCGACGGCGGCGTAGGCCTCCAGCTGGCGGGCGCACTCCCCCGCCTGCAGCGCCATCGCCGCGCGGGCGAGGGAGCGGACGGACGGCGTCGCCGAGCCCAGCGCTGGCTGGGCGTCCCCGACCGGAGCGGGGCTCTGGACCGGGGAGCTCCGGACCGGGGAGGAGCTGGGGGGCGCGGATGTCGGCCCCTCGACCCCGTGGCGATCCCCCTGCGGGACGGCCGGCCGGGGGGCGCCGGTCGGTGCGGGCGGCGGCGACGGCGTCTGCAGGGCGACACGGGCGGCCTCGGCGGGCGAGTAGCCCTCGAGGGTCATCCGGCGCATGACCATGAGCCGGTCGAGGTCACCGAGGGAGTACTGGCGGTGGGCACCCGCGGTGTGCGCCGAGGGCCCGAGGCCGTAGCGGCGGGCCCAGGTGCGCAACGTCGCGGGCGCGACGCCCAGACGGCGGGCGACCGCCGCCACCTTCAGCGTCGGGGCCCCGGCGCGGGCGCTGCTCCCAGTCCCGAGGTCAGCCCCGCGGTCAGCCCCGAGGTCAGCCGTGTCGGCGTCGTCCTCCTGCGAGGGCACGACCAGCACCTCCTCCTGCGACCGTCGCGGCCGCTCGCGGTCGCGGTGGCCGACCCCCAGGTCCCTCGACCGACGCGCGGCGTCTGTCGTGGCGGGGAGCACGACAGCAGGTTGGCGGCTGGCGGCTCGGCGTGCCACCCAGCCCGGTGGGCAGGCCCTGGGTCACGCCCTGTCCAGAGCGCCTCGCGGCGAGCAGGTCACGACCCGCCGTCGACGCAGACCTGACAGGTGGCTGAACAACTTCAGATGACCTGCCGAGGGCCCTTGAACAACTTCTGGATCGCTTGTAGCGTCCTCGCCATCGACACCGCGTCGGGCCGGCAGACGGCTCGGGCGGACCACCGCCCCTCACCCGGGGGCCACCACCAGCAGGAGCACCCCATGGCTGAGATCTCGCGCCTCCCCGGACCCGTCGCCGACATCTGGGAGTGGCAGATGCAGGGCGCCTGCCGCGATGCGGACGACACCCTGTTCTTCCACCCGGAGGGCGAGCGCGGCCCGAGCCGTCGCAACCGCGACAACGCCGCGAAGGCCATCTGCGCCTCCTGCCCGGTGGTCCAGTCCTGCAAGGAGCACGCCCTGGCGGTCCGCGAGCCCTACGGCGTCTGGGGCGGCATGACCGAGGACGAGCGCGAGGCCGAGTACGCGCGCCGCCGCAGCGGCGTCCGCACGCTGCCGCTCGCCAGCTGACGCCCCGGCAGCTCGTCCCCCCGGGCCGGACCTGCTGGCCGGCCGAAGCCGGAGGCGGCGGCGCTGCCGACCACCGTCACGACGCACGAGAGCCCCGCACCGACCCGGTGCGGGGCTCTCGTGCGTTCTGCCGCCCTGGCCTCTCGTGCCCTGGCGTCTGGACGCCGGGGCATGCGCCGCCGGGGCTCGCGCCGCCCTGACCCACCTGCGGTCAGGGCGGCGCGCCGGTCAGTGGTGGTGGCCGTGGTGGCCGCCGGCCGCGGCCGGCTCGGGCTGCGGCTCCTTCTTCTCCACGACGAGCGTCTCGGTGGTGAGCACCATCGAGGCGATCGAGACGGCGTTGACCAGGGCCGAGCGGGTGACCTTGACCGGGTCGATGACGCCGGCGCCCACCAGCTCCTCGTACTCCCCCGTCGCGGCGTTCAGGCCGTGCCCGGCGCCCAGGCCGCGGACGCGGTCGACCACGACGTAGCCGTTGAGGCCGGCGTTCTCGGCGATCCAGCGCAGCGGCTGGACCACCGAGCGTCGGACGATGCCGACGCCGACGGCCTCGTCGCCCTCGCGCCCGAGGTCGCCGTCGAGCACCGCGGACGCCTGGACGAGGGCCGAGCCGCCGCCGGCGACGATGCCCTCCTCGATGGCCGCGCGGGTCGCCGAGACGGCGTCCTCGATGCGGTGCTTCTTCTCCTTGAGCTCGACCTCGGTGGCCGCGCCGACCTGGATGACGCAGACGCCGCCGCCGAGCTTGGCGAGCCGCTCCTGCAGCTTCTCGCGGTCCCAGTCGGAGTCGGTGCGCTCGATCTCGGCGCGGATCTGGTCGGCGCGGGCGCTGATGTCCTCGGCCGAGCCGCCGCCGTCGACGATGGTGGTGTCGTCCTTGGTGACGACGACGCGACGGGCGCTGCCGAGCACCTCCAGGCCGACCTGGTCGAGCTTGAGCCCGACCTCGGGGCTGACGACCTGAGCGCCGGTGAGGACGGCGAGGTCCTCCAGCATCGCCTTGCGGCGGTCGCCGAAGCCCGGCGCCTTGATCGCCGTCGCGGTGAAGGTGCCGCGGATCTTGTTGACGACGAGGGTCGAGAGGGCCTCGCCGTCGACGTCCTCGGCGACGACGAAGAGCGGCTTGGACGTCTGCAGCACCTTCTCCAGCAGGGGGAGAAGGTCCTGCACCGAGCTGATCTTGCTCGGGCTGATGAGGACGTGGGCGTCCTCGAGGACGGCCTCCATGCGCTCGTTGTCGGTGACGAAGTGCGGCGAGAGGTAGCCCTTGTCGAGCTGCATGCCCTCGGTGAACTCGAGGTCCATGGTCGCCGTCGAGGCCTCCTCGACCGTGATGACCCCGTCCTTGCCGACCTTGTCGAAGGCCTCGGCGATGAGGTCGCCGATGACGCGGTCCTGGCTGGAGATCGCCGCGACGTGGGCGATCTCCTCCTTGCCGTCGACGTCGCGGGCCGCGCTGCGCAGGGCCTCGCCGAGCGCCTCGACGGCCGCGTCCATGCCGCGCTTGAGGCCGCTGGGGGATGCGCCGGCGGCGACGTTGCGGAGGCCCTCGTGGACGAGCGCCTGGGCGAGGACGGTCGCCGTCGTCGTGCCGTCGCCGGCGACGTCGTTGGTCTTGGTGGCGACCTCCTTCGCGAGCTGGGCGCCGAGGTCCTCGTAGGGGTCCTCGAGCTCGATCTCGCGGGCGATCGTCACGCCGTCGTTGGTGATCGTGGGTGCGCCCCACTGCTTGTCGATGACGACGTTGCGGCCGCGGGGGCCGAGCGTCACCTTGACCGCGTCGGCGAGGGCGTCGACGCCGCGCTCGAGCGCGCGTCGGGCCTCGTCGTCGAACTGCAGGGTCTTGGCCATGCTGCTCCGTCCTGGGTGGTGCTTCGCGGGTCGTGCTGCGGGTGGGTGCTGCGCGGCGCGGCGGTGCGGCGCTCGCGGGCTGCACGCACGACCGCCCCGGGGACCGGCGGTGCGGTCCGCCGGGGCGGTCGTCGGGCGTCAGCGGGCGACGGGGGCGCGGGGCGCCGTGCGCGGCCCGGGCTGCGCCACGGGGGTGCGGGTCGTCAGCTGACGACGGCCAGCACGTCGCGGGCCGAGAGGATCAGCAGGTCCTCGCCGCCGTACTTGACCTCGGTGCCGCCGTACTTGCTGTAGATGACCTTCTGGCCGACCTCGACGTCGACCGGCACACGCTGGCCGTTGTCGTCGACGCGGCCCGGGCCCACCGCGAGGACCTCGCCCTCCTGGGGCTTCTCCTTCGCGGTGTCCGGGATGACCAGACCCGACGCGGTCGTCTGCTCGGCCTCGACGGCCTTGACGACGATGCGGTCCTCGAGCGGCTTGATGGAGACCGACACTGTGCGGACCTCTCCTTCGTGGGGCTCCCTGCGCGGGAACCGATGACGTGGGCAGGCGCGGGTGGGTCCGTCCGCCGTCGCGGGGGTCGGCCGGCCCTGCCGTTGCGCCTCCGGAACTCTAGGACGGGCTTAGCACTCGGTCAATCCGAGTGCCAGCGCCGTGCGGGCCCGCTGGATGCCGGCCCGCCGGCTCGGGCGACGACGAGCGGCGGGCCCCGGGGCAGCGACGACCAGAGCCCCGCACACCGGGAGGAACAACGCACGGCGCCTGCCGACCTCAGGGCTGTGACCTGGGACGACGCTCGTACGCGCCGTCGTCGTCCTCCCCGTCTGCCGGTCGGAGGCCCGCCCCCGTGCAAGCATCACGGCCGTGGCGGACCCCGAGACGGCCGGCCTGGCGGCCCTGCTGACGCCGGCGGGGCTCGCCCTCCTGGACACGCTGCCGCCCTACGAGGAGGCGGCCGTCATGGCGCTCGGGGAGCGGCTGCGCGCGCAGGGCCACGAGCCGGCGCTGGTGGCCGCGGCGCTGACGCAGAGCCGGCTCCGTGCGCGGGCGCAGACCAAGTTCGGGCCCTTCGCCGCCGACATGGTCTTCACCGCAGCCGGCCTGGAGCAGGCGACGCGACTGCCCGTCGCGGCGCGGCACGCCCGCCGGTTCGCCGGCGCCGACGTGGGGCGGGTCGCGGACCTGGGCTGCGGCATCGGCGGGGACGCCCTGGCGGTGGCCGGCCTCGGGCTGGGCGTGCTGGCGGTGGACCGCGACGAGGCCACCGCCGCCGTGGCGTCGGTGAACCTGCGGCGCTTCCCCGGCGTCGACGTGCGGTGCGAGGACGTCACGGCCACCGAGCTCGCCGGCGTCGGCGCGGTGTGGCTGGACCCGGCGCGCCGCGACGAGCGCGGGCGCAGGGTGCTGGACCCGCGCCGGGCGAGCCCGCCGCTGTCCTTCGCCCTCGAGCTCGCCCGTGAGCGGCCCGTCGGGGTCAAGACGGCCCCGGGCGTCGACCACGACCTCGTGCCGGGGTCCGGCGCGCCGGGCGGCCCGTGGGAGTGCCAGTGGACGTCGGTCGACGGCGACGTCGTCGAGGCGGCGCTGTGGAGCGGGGCGCTGGCCCGAGACGGCGTGCGGCGCAGCGCCGTCGTGCTCCGGGGCGAGGCGGCCGCGGTGGTCGACGACGCGGCCGACCCCTTCGGCGGCCCGGGCGGCGGCGAGCGCCCGCCCGTCGGCGAGGTGGGTGCCTACCTCTACGAGCCGGACGGCGCCGTCGTCCGCGCGGGGCTCGTGGGCGCCGTCGTCGCGGCGCTCGACGGGCGGCTGGTGGACCCCTCGATCGCCTACGTCACCGCCGACCGTCACGTCGAGCTGCCGTGGGCGAGCGCCTACGCCGTCGAGGAGGTCCTGCCCTTCGGCCTCAAGCCGCTGCGGGCGCGGCTGCGCGAGCGCGGCGTGGGGCGCCTGACGATCAAGAAGCGCGGCACCGCCGTCGAGCCCGACGAGCTGCGCCGCCGTCTGCGCCTGGAGGGGCCCGAGGAGGCCGTGCTCGTGCTGACGCGCGTGGCCGGACGGCAGAGCGCGCTGGTCTGCCGCGCCCTCTGACGCCCCGTCCTGGCGGAGGACGGCGACGAAGTCCGCCTCACGGCCCTCCCCCGGCGGAGAAAGGCTACGAAGTCCGCCTCACGGCCCTCCCTCGGCGGAGACCGGCGACGAGGTCCGCGCGATGGGTCAGGTCTCAGCCGACGAGGACGGTGCCCACCGGCAACGAGGAGTCGCCGCCGAGGTCGGGCGAGGACGGCGGCAGGCCGCGGGCGAGCACGGCGGCGCCGAGCGCGGCGACCATCGCGCCGTTGTCGGTGCACAGCCGCAGGCGCGGGACCCGCAGCGCCACACCAGCGTCCGCGCACCGCTCGGCGAGCAGCGCCCGCAGGCGCGGGTTGGCCGAGACCCCGCCGCCGAGCAGCAGGGAGCCGAGGCCGTGGGTGCGGCAGGCGTCGACGGCCTTGCGGGAGAGGACGTCGACGACGGCCTCCTGGAAGGACGCCGCGACGTCGTCCACGGGCACCTGCCGGCCCGACGCCTCGCACGCGCGCACCCAGCGGGCGACGGCGGTCTTGAGGCCGGAGAAGGAGAAGTCGAAGCGGTGCCGCTCCAGGTCGCGCGCCGACGTCAGCCCGCGGGGGAAGGCGATGGCGCGGGGGTCCCCGCGCTCGGCGGCGGCGCTGATGGCGGGGCCGCCGGGGTAGGGCAGCCCGAGCAGGCGCGCGGTCTTGTCGAAGGCCTCCCCCGCGGCGTCGTCGACGGTCTCGCCGAGGAGCCGGACGTCGGAGGCGATGTCGACGACGTGCAGCAGCGAGGTGTGACCGCCGGAGACGAGCAGCGCCGCGCACGGCGTCGGCAGCGGTCCGCCGTCCAGCGCGCAGACGGCGACGTGCGCGTCGAGGTGGTTGACGCCGTACAGCGGCACGTCGAGCGCCCACGCGAGCGACTTGGCCGCACCGATGCCCACGAGCAGGGCCCCCGCGAGACCCGGGCCGGCGGTGACGGCGACCGCGTCGACGTCGGCGAGCTCGACCCCCGCGTCGGCGCACGCCCGGCGCACGGTCGGCACGAGCGCCTGCAGGTGCGCCCGGCTGGCCACCTCGGGGACGACGCCGCCGAAGCGGGCGTGCTCCTCGACGCTGCTGGCGACGGCGTCGGCGAGCAGCGTCGTCCCGCGGACGAGGCCGACACCGGTCTCGTCGCAGGAGGTCTCGATGCCCAGGACGAGCGGCTCGACGCCGTCGGCCGGTGGTCGACCCGGCTGCAGCAGGCGGGCGCGCGGTGCGGGGCCGGTGCTCACGACGTCTCCTCGGGGCGGTGAGGGGCCGCGCCACCGAGCCGACGTCGCAGGACGAGGGCGTCGACGCCCTGGCCGTAGTAGTCGCGGCGCCGGGCGAGCGTCTCGAAGCCGTGCCGGCGGTAGAGGCGCTGCGCGGGCTCGTTGCCCGCCTCGACCTCCAGCAGCAGCGCCGTGGAGCCGGCGTGGGCGGCGTGGACCTCGCAGGCGCTCAGCAGGGCGTCACCGAGTCCCCGGCCGCGGGCGCAGGGGTCGACGGCGACGGTCTGGACGTCCGCGTCCGGCCCGGCGGCCGCCGCGCCCGCGTAGCCGAGCAGGCGCCCGTCCTCCTCCTGGGTCGCCGGTGCCTCGCGGACCACCCAGTAGGCCCGGCCGGGCGCGGCGAGCTCAGACCAGAAGGTCTCGGCGCTCCACGCCGTCGCCCCGAAGACCCGCGCCTCCAGCGCGGCGACGTCCGCGACGTCCCACCAGCGCATCGGCTGCAGGACGTCCGGCGTCGCGCGGCTGGCGTCGTCCGGCTGGCGGCCGACGTTCACGAGGGCACCGCGGCGGTCGGCAGGGGTGGTGGCGTGCGGTCGGCGAGCGCGACGGCGTCCGGACGCCGCAGGTACAGCGGCTCGACCGGCACGAGCGGCAGGGCCCCGCGCCCCGCGAGCGCCTCCGCCGCCACGAGCCCGACCCACGCCGCCAACGCCCCGGACCCGGCACTTCGACGACTGTCCGCCGCCCCAGACCCCCCGTCTCCGGCACTTCGACGACGTCGTGCCGAGGTGGAGGGGGCGTCAGCGGCACGTCGACGTCGATGTGCCGGTTGGGGGGCGGCGGGGAGGTGGTCGGCGTAGAGGTCGACGCCGGGGCCGACCCAGGCCGCGGCCTCATCGGCGATGTCGGCGGCCGCACCGACGCCTGGCCCGGCGACGCGCCGCGGGCCGCCGTCGGCGCCGGCGTAGCTCGCCCAGTAGACCTCGCGCCGTCGCGCGTCGGTCGCGACCCCCAGCCGCTCGCCCGTGCCGGGCACGACGCCGCCACGCCAGGCGGCGAGCGCCAGCCCGTCGAGGCTGCAGACGCCGTGCACGGGCAGGTCCAGCGCCAGCCCGGTGACCAGCGCGGCCGCCATCCCGACCCGCAGCCCCGTGTACGGCCCGGGCCCGACACCGGTGACGACGCCGCTCAGCCCTCGCCGCTCGACCCCCGCCTCGGCGAGCACCTGCTCGACGAGCGGCTGCAGGACCTCGGCGTGGCGGCGCGGGTCGCCCGACGTCGCCGACGCCAGCACCCGCTCGCCGTCCAGCACGGCGGCCGACGCGACAGCGGAGGTGTCGACGGCCAGCAGCACCCGCCCAGGGTAGGCGGGCCACGACCCGCCGCCCGGACACCTCACCGCGCCCCCCTCCCACTCTCGTGGACGCCCATACCCGGCACCTCGACGTCGAAGTGCCGGGTGAAGCGCCCCAGCCCGGCACTTCGACGTCGAAGTGCCGGGGTGAGGGCGAGGGCGGCAGCGCGGGGCGGCGCGTCGACGACGAGGCGCCACGACACCGCCCGGGCCGCAGAGACGCCGTCGACGTAGGTTCTCCCGGTGCCGCCTCTCGCCGACGACGACGTCTGGCGCCGTCTGCTGGCCGGTGACGTCCCGGGCGCCGACGACGTCGAGCCCGGGTCCTCGGCCGCCGACCTGCTCGAGCGCTACGGGCCGCTCGTCGCCGCGGGCAGCCCGCTGGTCCTCGCCCAGCTGGGGCAGAGCCTTGACGGCTTCGTCGCCGCCCGTACCGGGGACGCGGTCTTCGTCACCGGCACGGAGGACCGCCGCCACCTGCACCGGCTGCGCGCGCTGGTGGACGCCGTGGTGGTCGGCGTCTCCACCGTGGCGACCGACGACTGCCGCCTCACGGTCCGGGCCGTCGACGGCCCCTCCCCCGTCCGCGTCGTGCTGGACCCCCGCGCCCGGCTGCCTCCGGCGGCGCGGCTGGTCGCAGGCGACGGCCCGCCGGTCCTGTGGTGCGTCGCCGACTCGGCGGCAGCCGGTCTCGTCGCCGCCCCAGGGGTCGACGTCGTCCCCCTCCCGACGACCGAGGGCGCCTTCGCCCCCGCTGCTGTCCTCGCGGCGCTGCGTGGGCGGGGCCTGGCGCGGGTGCTCGTGGAGGGCGGTGGCCGCACCGTCTCGCGCTTCCTCGCCGCGCAGGCGCTGGACCGGCTGCTCGTGACGACGGCGCCCGTGCTCGTCGGCGACGGCGTCCCGGGCCTGCGCTTCCCCGGCGCCGACCGCCTGGCCGACGCGCTGCGCCCGCCCGCCCGCCGCTTCGCGCTCGGGCCGGACACCTGCGTCGAGCTGGACCTCTCAGCCCTGCGGGCCTGAGCGGCGCGAGCGCCCGCCCACGACGACGTCGCGCAGCAGCAGCGCCACGCCGGGCAGCACGGACACCGCCACCAGCAACCCGTACGCGACGGCGGCTGCGACCCCTGCGGAGGCCGCCAGCCCCGTGCCGGCAGCTGCGGCGCCGGTGACGGCCTCGCGCGGCCCGAAGCCGCCGACGCTCACGGGCACCGCCATCCCGGCGAGCGCCGCGACGGCGAGGGTGACGACCTGGTCGACGTCGAGCCCGTCGCGCACCTGCGTCGCGGCGACGGCGAAGAGCACCAGGAGGAGCACGACGGTCACCACCGACCACCCGACGACCGCCAGCGCGGTGCGGACGTCCAGGCGCCGCAGCGACGGCACCGCCACCCCGGCCGAGACGACCGCCGCGCCCGCCAGGAGCAGCCCCACGGTGCCGTTGACGGGCAGCACCGCGGCGGCGCCGCAGCCGAGGATGAGCGCGAAGCCGGTGGCGCGCTCCCCGACGACGGCGGCGGCGCTGGAGCGCAGGCCGCCCTCGGCGTCCCCGCGCCCCCGCACGGCCCGGGTGACGCTGCCGGCGACGCCGCTGGGCAGCAGGACGTCGAGGGCCTGGGCGCGCAGGTACTCGGCGAAGGCACGCGTGCGGCTCATCGGCGCCGCGCCGGGGTAGCCCCGCAGCACCGCGCGCCAGCGCATCGACTGCGCCGCGGTGGCGGCGGTGCCCAGGACAAGGGCGGCGGCGACGGGCCACGGCCGCAGCACCCGCGCGCCCTCGCGGAACGGCTCGCCGCCCACGACGAGTGCGACCGCGGCGAGCAGCGCCGCGGCCAGCGCGCTGCGCCCGAGAGCCACGAGCCAGCGGCGGCGGGTCGAGACCCGCGCCGGCTCGCCCTCCTCCGGGCTCGCCTCCGGTGGGGCCGCCCGCTCAACCATCGCGCTCCTGGCCGGGCAGGGCGAGCACCTCGACGTGGCCCACGAGCACGCCCAGGCGCTTCTCGTCCACCTGCCGCCGACGCCCCGAGAGCCACGACGCCGCACGTCCGGCGAGGGCCGGCTCCTGCTCGACCGCCGCCTCGGCGCGGCCGTCGAGCCACGCCCGCAGCATCGGCCCGTCGTCCTCCCCCGCCCCGGCCGCCCCGAGCCGCCACGGCGAGGCCGCCGTCAGCACCCGCCACCCGGCTCCGCGCAGGCGCTCGACGACGGGCGCGGCGGCGTCCGGCCCCAGCCGGCCGCCGCGGCGCTGGTGGGCGTCGAAGGCCGCCGCCAGATCGGCGTCGGCCGGGTGCGGCGGGTCGAGGGTCACCTCACCGGTCACGGTGAGCGAGAGCAGCAGCGGCACAGCGGCCGACAGCGCGGCACCGACGAGGACGTCGGTCTCGGCCGGGCGCAGCAGGTCGAGCAGAGCCGTCGCCGTCAGGACGTCGACGCCGCCGCCGCGGACGAGCGCCGCGGCGTCGTCGAGGTCTCCGAGGCGCTGCTGCGCCTCCCGCCCGGTGGGCCCGAGCCCGGCGGCGGCGCGGGCGAGCAGATCGGCGTCGTGGTCGAGGAGGGTCCACCGGGCCGCCGGCAGCTGCCCGGCGAGCCATCGGGCTCCGGCACCGGTGCCCGCGCCGACGTCGACGACGTGCAGCTCCCCGCCGCGTCGCGAGAGGTGCGCGCGCAGAGCGGGCAGCAGCTCGTCGGCGACGGCGTCCCGGGCCCGCGCGTCGGCGGGCTCGCGCAGCGCGAGCCAGTCGCCGTCGACCGGGCGCTCCAGCGGGGTCACGCTCGGCCGCGCGCCGCTCACACGCTCACCCCGAGGGCCTCGGCGACCCGTCGGGCCGCGTGATCCCACCCGGGCAGCTCGACCGCACGACGTCGCGCGGCGGCCCGCGCCTCGTGCAGCGCGCTGCCGTCCTCCCCGGCGTCGGTCAGCAGCGTCCGCAGGGCCGCGGCCAGCGAGCCGGCGTCCCCGGGGGTGACGACGGCGCCAGGCCGCTGCCCGGGACCGTCCCCGAGCACCTCTACCGCCCCCGTCCCCGCCCCGACGACCGCGGGGACCCCGCGGGCGAGGCTCTCGGCGGCGGCCATGCCCCACGGCTCGACGTGGCTGGGCAGCAGGGCGAGGTCGGCGGCGTCGCGGACGGCGTCGAGCGCCGCCCCGGCCAGCGGCCCGGTGACTGCGACGCGGTCCTCCAGGCCGGCCGCCGTGACGGCTGCGCGCACGGTCGCGGCGTAGGCGGGGTCGCGCTGGTCGTCGCCGACGAGCCCGGCGGTCCACGGCAGGTCGGCGACCTGGGCGAGCGCGGCGACGACGACGTCCTGGGCCTTGCGCGGCGTCACCGACGCCAGGTGCAGCAGGAAGGGCGGGCTGGACCCGTGGGCCGGCGCCGCCGGGTCGGTGCCGGGCTCGGCGACGACGGGCGTACCCACCCCCTGGAGCTGCTCGGCCGCCCACCGGCTCGTGACGACGACGCCGGCCACGGCGGCCAGCGTCCGCGCCTCCAGCGCCGCGAGGTGCGCCGCGCGCTCGGGCGCGAGGCCGGTCTCCAGGTGCAGGGGCAGGTGCTGCAGCAGGTGGACGACGGCGCCTGCGGCCACGGCCGCCTCGACGGCGTCGGGGGCGCCCGCGCCGACGAGCCCGTCGACCAGCACGGGCTCGGCGCCCTCGGCGAGCACCTCCGCGAGGCGCCGCCGGTCCTCCGGCGTCCCCTCGGGCCAGTCGCCGTCGACCGGCACGACCCGCACGTCGACGCCGAGGGCCTCCAGCGCCGCCGCGAGCCGCCGGTCGTACAGCGTGCCGCCCGTCGGCGCGCCCGACTCCCCGGGGACGACCAGCCGGAGCAGGCGCGGGGTCGGCGTCATGCGCGGCCCTCCGCCCGGGCGCCCAGGTCGACGCTGACGCCTGCACTGGCACGGGGGTTCTCGCGCAGCACGACGTCGAGCCGGGCCAGGGCGGCGAGGTGCTCGGCGAGGGCCGGGGCCGCGAGCAGCTGCTCGGCGACGTGGCGGGCGACGACCTCCGTCGTCGACAGCAGGCCCTCGAAGGCCGGGTGCTCGTCGAGGTCGCGGTAGTCCAGGTCGGCCAGCACGGCGCGCAGGGCGGCGGAGGCGGCGCCGATGTCGAGGACGACGCCCGTCTCGTCGAGGCCCTCGCGCCAGAAGGTGGCGGCGACGTCGAAGGTCGCACCGTGCGTGCGCTGGGCCGGCCCGAAGGCGGGGTGGGGCAGCGAGTGAGCGACCATCACGTGGTCCTCGACCGTCACGCAGAAGGTCATGGCCGGGGTCCGCGCGGGGTCGGCCGGACGCTCGGCGCGTGCGTCCGCGGCGCTCATGCTCGATCCTCCTCGGCCGGTGCGTGCCTCCGGGCCCGGTCGGCGGGTGCGCCGGTGGGGGCCCGCCGCGGGCTGCGCACCATCTTCACGGCTGCACCGGCGTGGCGCCCGGGTGGGGGCCTGGGTGGGGGCCTGGGTGGGGGCCTGGGTGGTGGCGCGAGGACGGCGCGGGCGGCCCCGCCGCAGCACCGTCGGCCGCCGGGTGGTCGACGACGAGGCAGGGCTCGACCGGCTCCCCCGCCGCCAGGCGCACCATCGCCGCCGGCAGGTCCTCCAGCGGCACCGACGGGGCGAGCAGCGCGTCGAAGGCGCTCTCGCGCAGCGCGTCCAGGGCGAGGGCGAGCCGGTCGGCGGTGCTGCGGCGGGCCCGGCGGGAGGCGGCGACCGCGCCGACCTGGCTCGCGCGGACCACCAGGCGCCGGGCGTGGAAGTCCGCGCCGAGCGCGACGGTGACCTCGCGGTCGCCGTACCAGGACATCTCGACGAGCTCGCCCTCGTCGCCGAGCAGCTCCAGCCCCCGCGAGAGCCCGGCACCGGTGGCCGAGGCGTGCACGACGACGTCGCACCCGCCGGCGGCCTCGTCGGGGTGGACGACGTCGACCCCGAGGCGCCGGGCGACGTCCGCCCGCGCGGGGTCGGGCTCGAGCAGCTGCAGCCGGTCGAGGGGGAAGGAGCGCAGCAGCGCGGCCACCGAGCCGCCGACCATGCCGGCCCCGACGACGGCGACGCGGTCGCCCCACCGGGGGGCGGCGTCCCAGAGCGCGTTGAGCGCCGTCTCGACCGTCCCGGCGAGGACGGCGCGCCGCGAGGGGACGTCGTCGGGGACGGGCGTCAGGGCGCTCGCCGGGACGACGAAGCGGTCCTGGTGCGGGTGCAGGCAGAAGACGCGCCGCCCGAGGAGGTCGGCGGGTCCGTCGGCGACGACGCCGACGGCGAGGTAGCCGTGCTTGACGGGAGCCTGCGGGCTCGGGTCGCGCAGGTCGCCGACCTGGAACGGCGCCCGCATCCGCTCGGCGACGGACGCGGGGACGCCACCGCGGTGCACGAGCAGCTCGGTGCCGCGGCTGACGCCGGTGTGGAGGGTCTCGACGAGGGCCTCGCCGTCCCGCAGGGCCGGCAGCTGCTCGGTGCGGACCTCGCCCCGACCTGGGCCGGTGGTCCAGTAGGCGCGGGCACTGCGCGCCGTCGGCGCCGTGACCGAGCGTTGCTGTGGCGGCTCGTCGCGCGGTGACCTGACCATGGGCTCGTGACCCTACGGGCGGCCGACCGCGAGGAGCTGCCCGAGCGCACCGCCGTCCGTGACGCGGTGGTGACGAGCGCGGCGTCCGTGCTCGTCTGCGGGACGGTCGCGCTCTGGGTCGGCATGGTGGCGGCCAGCGCGGCGCTGGCGGCGCTCGTGGGCGTGGCCCTCGTGGGGGCGGCGGCGGTCGCGGTCGGCGTCCGGGCGGACCGGCGCAGCAGCCCCGCGGACCGCGTGACGCTCGCCCGCACGGTGCTCGTCGGGGGGACGGCGACGCTCGTCGTCCTCGCGCTGCTCGGCGAGGCACCGGAACGCTCGTGGTGGCTGATCGCCCTGGCGGCGCCGGCGGCGATCCTCGACAGCGTCGACGGCGCCGTCGCCCGCCGGACCGGGACGTCGTCGGTCGCCGGCGCGCGCCTGGACATGGAGGTCGACGCCGCGCTCCTGCTCGTGCTGTCGGTCGCCCTCGGGCCGGTGGTCGGGTGGTGGGTGCTGGGCGTCGGGCTCGCGCGCTACGCCTTCGTGCTCGCCGGCTTGCTGAGGCCGCAGCTGCAGGAGCCGTTGCCGTACAGCCTGGCCCGCCGGGTCGTCGCCGGAGCCCAGGCGGCCGTGCTCGTCACCGCGCTCGCACCGTTCGTGCCGGTGGTGCTGGCGCAGGTCGTCACGGCGGTCGCCCTGGCCGCGCTGGTGTCGTCCTTCGGGCGCGACGTCGTCGCGCTGGAGCGGCGGGGGCGGGTCGCGGCGGGCCGGCAAGAAAGAACAGCGCGCTAATTTAACCCCTAAGCCTTGAGTTTCATTAAATGCCAGACACGCGTACGCCTAACTCAGCGACGAGCGCCGCCACGGCGTTGACAATTAATGCGCGCGCTATGCCCCGATCCGCCGACGCAGTGCGAGATCTTGTCACAGACGCAAGGCCATAAGCGGGATCCTCCCTATGGTTGTCTAGATCGTCGCTGATCTTCTCCACAACGGCGCTCAAGGTTGCGGTCGGGAAGATTGTCCCATGCTGGGCAGATACCCAGTCGACCGCCACTTCGCCACATAAGGGAATGAAGGTATTGACCAAGACCAAGTCGGCCTCGCCCGAGAAGCGCCAGCGATTCTCTGTCATCTTCTCGACGTACCCCCTCATGTGGTTGAAGGCCACATCATCACGTTGCCATCGCTTGGCATAGTCGTGACCGACAGAATGCCGAAAAAGGTGCGGCCCCTTGTAGTACCCTGGGAAAAACAAGTCCCAGGTACTCCCTGATCTCACGTCGAAGTACCGACCTCGGCGATCGAAAATGGCGATAGTTGGGTCATCGGGCGCAACAAAGAGGAGCGCAACCACCGTGTAGGCGCCCCCCACATGCGCCATCGCTGCGTCTCTTTCTTCAATGTCAGGACGGGTCAATGAGGGCCCGTCCCGGCGACCTGCAGCGAGCCGTCGGCTTCTCGCCTCCCTTTCGGCTTGCACAAGCTGGGCCTGTCTCTCTCGCAGCCGCCCCATGACAGTCCACTTTGTGGCCCTTACACCAGCCGGCCACTCACAATCGTCCCACGCTGTCGCCGGCCACATGGCGCCAAAGTAGCCGCGCTGTCGCCTTCGTGGCGGCTTCTACTGCGCCGAGTCACAGGCGCCTACCAAGGCCAGAGATACAGGCGCCGCCTCGAGCCGGCGCGCCCGGACCGCCGGCGACGTCGCCGTCGAGACGCGCCAGCAGGCGGAGTACCGGTCCTGGGCGCCGAGGCCGGCGAAGACAGCCGCCAGGGTCGCGTCGGCGTCGAGGGCGGCGCGCAGGTCATCCGGCACCTCCATGGCCGCCGGCCCGGCGTAGGCGCGGTCCCAGCGCCCGTCGGCCTGGGCCCGATCGACCTCCTCCCGCCCGCGTGGGCGCATCCGCCCCTCCGCCTTCAACCTGGCGACGTAGGTGACGTTGCGCGCGGACCACAGGCTCCGCCGGCGCCGCGGGGTGAAGCGCTGGCGGTAGGAGTCGGCGTCACCGCTCCTGGACTGCCCGTCGATCCACCCGCTGCACAGAGCCTCGTCGAGCGCCTCGGCGTAGCGCAGCGACGTGGGCCCCCGGCCGGCGGCGACGGCGTCCTTGCGCGCGAGGGTCAGCCAGACGCCGTCGAAGGTCGACTCGTGCTCGTCGAGCCACGCGCGCCATGCGACCGCATCAGGGGACGCACACCTCCGGTTGCTTGGCTCGACCGTCCACCGGGTACGACGGGATCTACGGGGACCAGCCCCGCTACATGAGGTGTTTGACCGTCTCGGCGAGGTCGTCGGGCTCCCAGGAACTTCGGGGACCGCGCCGGCGTCAGCACCGCGTGTGCGTACAGAACACCGGGTCGGCGACCCTTCGACTCCTCCGGGTACCGCTCATACGCGAGCCGGGCCGCCATAACCGTCGGCAGGGCATCCGAGTTCGCCGACCCGACGTCCTCCGCGGCGGCGAAGGTCGCCAGGGACCGCCAGACCTCACACTGGTACCGGGCCGACAGGAGGGAAGCCCACCCCAGGGCGTCGAATTCGAGGCCGCGGGGCAGGGTCTTGATGAGCGCCGAGACCGCGAGTTCCTGCGGCGTGCCGTCGGAGCAGAGCAGCGGCTCGTCCCGACGGGGGGCCACTCAGCCCGTCTGCAGTCCCTGGGTGTTCATGGGTAGATTGTCCCGAGGAGCCCGGCAGGCGGTCAAGGGTTAGTGCGGCGGTTCCGTCAAAGGTTGTCGGTCCTCCGTGGCAAGGTGCTCACACCTGGCGGGCGGACGAGCGGCCCCCTGCCCTGGCACCTCGACGACGAGGTGCCAGGCAGCACACGAGACGGGGGACCCATGGCGGCACAGACGATGCGTGAGCGGACCATCCAGTTCTTCGAGATCGTCCAGTCCAAGGAGGGCGAGCAGCTCCGCATCCCGCCGCTGGCGATGAGTCAGGCTCTGAGCGATCTCTCCCGGGCGAAGGTCGAACGTCGGCGCTTTGACTCGGACCGCACCTACATCGGCACCATCCAGTCGACCGACGAGGACCTCGATCACCTCCTGCTCCACAAGGTCCGCGACCAGAGCGACTGGCTGTCCCAGATTAACCTCACCACGGGCGAGTGGGAGGAATTGGAGTCGGCGGCCGGACGTGGCTACCTCGACACCTCGGCCATCACCTTCCTGCCCTACGGCAACGTGGTGGCGATCATGCAGGGCAGCACCTCCGCCCCAACGCACAAGAGCCTGGAGGGCTGGCTGAACCACCTCTACCTCTTCGGCGACGTCCCGCTCGTCGTACGCCCCCTCCTCACGGCTGCCGAGGTCGAACGACTGCGCACGGCTGACGGGGCCAACAAGGTGGAGATCCGGGTCGGTTACAGCCAGCGAGGCGCTCTTGCGGAGCGTCGTGGGCGGCTGGCACAGATCCTCACACAGGCCTACGAGGACTACGGCGACGTAAATCTGACGCTGACCATCGGCATCCCCAGACGGGGCCGGAAAGGGCGTATGGAAGACCAGCGTCGGCTGTTGGAGGACGTCCAGGACCTCTCCGAGGTCGTCCCCGTCTCCGAGAAGGCGAAGGCCGACCTCGTCTTCGCGGAGGTGGGGTCTGAGGAACAGACTCGGCTCACTGAGTTGGTCGAGCACCACATCACGGCCAAGCGCCGCGTCCCTGCGGTTGATGAGAACGGCAACTCCATCCGCCTCACCGCCGCTCTGAGGGTCATGGTCGGCGTGGCGGCCGAGCACGAGGACCAACTGCGCCTCGCCAGCAACGCAGACGACTGAAGCAGCGGAGACCGCTATGAACCCACGTAGGCCGGACGTCGTCGGGGTCCTCTCGGAGCGCCCGAGCCTCGACTACCTCGGCGTCGCCGTCCTTGTCCTGCTTCACGTCTTCGTCGTGCTCCAGTGGGAGGTCGGCGACGTCCTCGACGGCACCGACCTCGCCCAGCGACTCGCGGTGTACGCCGCGGGCGGGGGTGCTGCGCTCGGCATCGGCGGCGTCACATCGGTCGCCGTCGGGCTCTACCAGGCCCTCGGGGGGATCCGCGGCGACTCGGTGCGGCAGCACGCCGGGACAGCCGTCCGACGCAACTGGCGCGCCCTCCTCGTTGCTACGGGCCTCTCTCCGGCGCTTGCCCTTCTGGCGATGGCTCTTGATCGGACGGTGGGCGACCCGCTGCTGCCGCGATTCATCTTCGAGGGGGCGCTCCTGCTGACGGCAGTGCGCTTCGCGCGCCTGGTCTGGCTCTTCGGCTCCTTCATGCGAATCGACGACGCGAGCCGCACGGACAAGCCCAAGCCGCCCCCGCCCGCCTACAACCCGGACTTCGGCCCGCGCCCGTCGTCCCCCACGCCCGCGCGTGCGGGGGCAGCCGGTGGGCAGCGGGTCCGCGCCTCGTGATGGAAGGAGTCTGGGACGACGGCGACGAGGCCGCACCGATGCCCTCCCTGCGGGTCCGCTTCCCCGTCTTCGGCGAGATCGGAGACGTCGAGGGTGACGTCGACCTCGACCTGGACGCGGCCCGTCGCATCTTCGCCGATGAGTTCGCGGACCTGGCCTCGCGTGAGGGCGTCAACGCCGTACGGGTGGAGGAGAGCCAAACCGGCGTCGGCGCCAGCGGCTACGCCTTCGAAGTCGTCATCGAGGTCAGCCGCCTGGTGATCGACGACATGTCCCGGCTCATCGCCTTCGGCGGCTGGGTGTTGTGGCTCGTCGACAAGGTCCGGCGACGCCGCGGGGATGCGGCGCCACCGACGGTGTCCGACAGCACCACCCTCGGTGCTGTCGCCGCGGCTTGGGTCGCTCCGTCGACCGACCTGACGGGCCGGTTCTTCGTCGGCTCCCAGCGGCTGAACGGCCAGCAGTTGGCGCCGGACGAGACCGACGAGCGGATCGTCTGGGCGTCGGCCTTCCAGGATGAGGACCGTGGCGACCTGCTCATCGTCTTCCTGTCCTCGGACCTCGTCGTCCTCGGGCAGGTGCTCGTGCCGATCCGTCTGCACTTCGGCGGCCCCGACGGCTACGAGCTCCGTAGCGGATCGGAGGCCAGACGGCTGTTCCGGGAGTGGAACGGCTTCGGCGGCCACGCTCCGGGCTGACGACCGCGAGGCCGCGTGCTCCCGGGCTGGTCGGCGTTGCCCTGGCGGGTGAGGCCGGGCGGTCCGGGCCCGTGGGCGGCGGTGTGCACCCCAGGTAGCGGCGTACGCCGCCGGGTGAGGGTTCTCGGAGGGGCGGGCCCTGGTGCGGCGGTGTTGTGGCGCCGTGGAGCCTACGTCTCGGGCGCCCGGCGGGGTGCCGGGCCGGTCCTGGGGTGCCTATTCGGCGTCCGCGCGCGCTTCTTGCGGTCCACGGGGGATGGACGGTGCACTCGGCGGGCCGTCCTGGGCGCCTGGGCGGGCTTGTCGGGTGCCCCGCGGGTCGTCGGGGGCTCATGGGGGCGGTTCTGCGGCGACTACGGCCCGGGCATGTGGCGGCGTACGTCTTCGCTGGTCACGGGCCTCGTGGTGCGGTCGACGGTGGACGTGGTGGGCACCGGGCCGAGGCAAGTCCCGAAGCCGTCCCCGCCGGTCCGGTCAGGACGTTGCCGGTCGCACTGCTGGCCTGCCTGCTCCTCCGGAGGATCGCCCGGGCCTCGACGCGTGAAGCCCACGCGGCTCCGTTCAGGCGGCTGTCGGGGTCCCGCCATCCCGGCCCCCACGTCTCCGCGCCCGACCGCCTCCGCGGCCCTGATGGTCCGCCAGTGGTATCGCTCCTGGATGGCGTGCGGCATGGGCGGCACTGCTTCCTGCCCCTAGGGTCGACGTACGTCGCGCTGTCGTTCCGGGGGTGCCTAGCCTCGCAGGCGGATGGGGACGCGCTGCGGGGCCGGGCGGTCTGGTGGGCGCAGTCAGCGACCGGTGCGCTGCCTTCGCGCGTTGGTCCCCGGCCATCGGGGCGTAGGGCGGTGCCGTGCAGTGCTTCATCGTCGGCGTGTATTGCATGTCTTAGGACCTCCTTGGGGCCTTGTCCGTCGCGGCCTCGAGCCGGCTCACGACCGAGGACTACGACCGGCGCCGGGCGTGCTTCCGGTCCAGGCGTGCTCGGCTCTCCCCGGTCCGCTGCTGGACCGTCAGCCGGTCCGGGTCAGCGAGCCCCAGGCGGTTGGGTACGAGCAGCGGGCCCCACGTCGTCCACTTCCTCATGCCGCCTGTCCCTCCAGTCGAGTGCCCGGACGTCGAGCCGGATCACCACCACAGCGGCGGTCCGGCTCGTATGGACGAAGGCACCCCCGCAGAGCAGCCACGGTGCGACCCGCCACGCGTCCTGCTTAGCCCCCGCTCACCGCGTTGACTTACGGCGACGCGACGCGACGCCTCCCCGGTGATCGCCGCGACGGACGAGGGTTCGCCACGACGATCTGGCGCTGTCGGAGCCTCACCGGGACGACGACGTCCCGACCAGGCTGACGTCGTTCGCCCACCGCTCCCCCACCCCTCGCAGCACGGCGATGCGCTTCTCATCCACCTCGCCCGTATCCCCCAGCACGTCGGCGGCCTCCCCGTCGCTGCGGTGCAGGTCGACCTCTAGCCGGTCACCGCTCAGCTGCTCGACGAGGCCGCGACCCCACTCGACGACGACGACGCAGGCGGAGAGGTCGGCGTCGAGGTCGAGGTCGTCGAGCTCCAGCGCCCCGCCGAGGCGGTAGGCGTCGACGTGCAGCAGGTCCGGGCCGCCGACGATCGAGGGGTGCAGGCGGGCGATGACGAAGGTCGGCGACGTCACCGGGCCTCGGACACCGAGCCCCTCGCCGATGCCCTGGGTCAACGTCGTCTTGCCGGCACCGAGGTCGCCCGAGAGCACGACCAGGTCTCCACCTCGGGCGGCGCGACCGATCTGGCGGCCGAGCTCCGCCGTCGCCGCCGCGCTCGGCAGGGAGACCACCCTCTCGGTGTGGGCGCTGGTCGGGCCGCTCATCTGGACGACTCCTGCTGCGGGACGACGGCCGAGGACTCGAGGTCGTGCGCGACCAGCCGCTCGGCCCGGGCGAGCATTCCTTCGAGCGCCTCGGTCACCGCGTCGGGGTGCTCGATCGCCACGAGGTGCCCGCCGTGGGGGACGACGACGTACTCGGCCGTCGGCACCCGCCGCAGAATCTCCTCGCTGTGCACCGGCGGCGTGAGGAGGTCGCCGTCGCCGACGAGCACCAGCACCTCGCCGTCGGCGAGCGCCGTCAGCGCCTCGGCCTTGTCGTGCTGGGCGAAGGTGGGGAAGAAGTCGTCGATGACCTCGATGCGTGTCGCCGCGATCATCCGAGCCGTGAAGTCGACGACGTCGTCGGGCACGTCGGAGGCGTAGCCCCAGTGCCGCACCAGCACCTGCTCGAGGTCTCCGCCGAGCATCCGCCCACGCTCGGTCACGGCAGCGTTGCGGCTCAGGAGGTGCAAGGTGCCCGGCGCGAGCCGGCGGAAGGCGGGCGCCAGCGCCGCCAGGCCGAAGTCGTTGTCGCCCATCCCACCTGGGCTGGTGGAGGTCAGCGCCGTCGCCACGACGCGCTCGCGGACCATCTCGGGGCGACGAGCCGCCAGCGCCATGATCGACATCCCGCCCATCGAGTGGCCGACGAGCACGAGCGGGCCTGTGGGACAGGTGGCGTCGAGCACCTTCTCCAGGTCGTGCCCCAGCTGGTCGATGGTCGCCGAGCCCTCCGGACCCCGCTCGGAGCGCCCGTGCCCACGGTGGTCCCAGAAGACCAGCCGGTAGCGCCCCCGCAGGGCGAGGCGCTGGGCGTGCCAGTAGTCGAGGTTCAGCGCGTAGCCGTGGCAGAAGACGACCGTCGGCCGCCCGTCCTGCGTGGCCTGCGCCGCCTCCGGCCCCGGCAGGTCGTCGACCTCGGCGTGCAGCTCGGTGCCGTCGCTCGCCCGCACGACGGCGGTGCGGCCGGACAGCGAGCCCAGCGGCACCGCGCGCTCCGGCACCGACGCACGGCGGCCCGGCAGGAGCGGCCGCCCGGCCGCCCGCCCCACCGACAGCCGCTCGGCGCCGAAGCCCAGGACGGCGCCAGCACCCGCCGCAGCGAGGCCGACGCCGAGGGTCACCAGCCGCAGCCCGCTCACCGGCGCCCCACCGCGGTGGCGCTCACGCCTCCCGGCACCGCGTCCGGCGCCAGGGCGTGGTCATGGGCGAGGGCGCCCACGTAGCGACGCGGCACCCGAGCCCCGAGCCGGGTCACGATCTCGTAGGCGATGGTGCCGACGGCGTCCGCCCAGTCCTGCGCCGTCGGGGCACCGCCGGCGCCGGTGCCGAACAGCTCGACCTCGTCGCCGGCGCGGGCAGCCCGGGCGTCGGCGTCCTCCCCCAGGTCGAGGACCACCTGGTCCATGCAGACCCGGCCCGCGATGCGGTACCGCCTGCCGCCCAGCCCGACCGGCCCGACGTCGCTCGCGTGCCGCGGGACGCCGTCGCCGTAGCCGACCGGCACGAGCGCCAGCCGGGTCGGCGCCGACGTCGTGTACGCGTGCCCGTAGGAGACGCCCTCGCCGGCGTCGACGTCCTTGACCAGCGCGAGCCGCGCCCGCAGCGACATCGCCGGCACCAGACCCAGGTCGGCGGCGCTGCCCCGCTGCGGCGCCGGCGAGACGCCGTAGACGGCGATGCCGGCGCGCACGAGGTCCAGGCGCGTCGCGGGGTGGGCCAGCGTGCCCGCGGAGTTGGCCAGGTGCCGCAGCGGCGGACGCACGCCGTGGCGCCCGGCGACGTCCGCCGCCTCGGCGAGCCGCTCGGCCTGGAGCCGGGTGAGGCCGTCCTGCGCCGGGTCGTCCGCGCTGGCCAGGTGCGACCACAGGCCGACGACCTCGAGCGCGCCCTCGGCCTGCGCGCGCGCCGCGGCGCGGACGAGGTCGGGCCAGTCGTGCGCCGTCGCCCCGCCGCGGGAGAGCCCGGTGTCGACCTTGAGGTGCACCCGCGCCGTCCGACCGGTGCGCCGGGCGGCGACCGCGAGCGCCTCCACGGTCTGCGGCGCGGACGCCGAGACGTCGACGTCCGCCGCGACCGCGGCCGTGAGGTCCTGCCCCGGCACGACGAGCCACGCGAGGACGGGCGCGCTGATGCCGGCGGCCCGCAGCTCGAGCGCCTCGGCGAGGTGGGCGACGCCGAGCCAGGTGGCCCCACCGGCGAGCGCCGCGCGGGCGACCTGGACGGCGCCGTGGCCGTAGCCATCCGCCTTGACGACCGCCATGACCGCCGCGCCGTCGGCGCTCTCCCGCAGCACGCGGGTGTTGGCGGCGATGGCGTCCAGGTCGACCTCGGCCCAGGCGGGCAGCACCGGCTGCGCACCGCCGGGCGCTGAGGTCGTGGGCTCGTGCGTCATCACCGGCCAGTCTGGCACCGGGACCCGGAAGGGCGGCGACCCGGCGCGGTGCCACCTCCAGCGGCCGCCCGTGGACGGCGTCGTCGTGACGCTCGCCGAGCGCCACCGGCGCGGACGTCGAGGGGCACCACGCCGCGCACCTGCCCGAACGGCGACCAGCGCGGACACCAGGGGACGACGCACGGCGTGCCCGCCCGCGACGTCCGCGCCCGCCCGACCACCCCCGGCGTGCCAGCCCTACCCCACCGACGGCACGAGCCCGGCGTGGTCGCGCTGGAGGTCGGCGAAGGGGGCGACGTCGACGACGCGGCCGGCGTCCATGAGCACGACGGCGTCGCAGGCACGCACGGTGCTGAGCCGGTGGGCGACGACGACGATCGTCTGCTGCCCGCGCAGCGGCTCCAGCGCGGCCATCACGTCGGCCTCGGTGCCGAGGTCGAGCGCCGAGGTGCCCTCGTCGAGCACCAGCACCGACGGCTCGTGGTACAGCGCCCGGGCGATGGCCAGGCGTTGCCGCTGACCGCCGGACAGGCGCACCCCGGCCTCGCCGACCATGGTCGAGAGCCCGTCGGGAAGCCCGGCGAGCATGCCGTCGAGCTGGGCGGCGGAGACGGCGCGGGCCACGGCGGCGTCGTCCACCTCCTCCGGCGGGACGCCGAGGGCCACGTTGGCGCGGATCGTGCCGTCGAGCAGGAAGACCGTCTGGTGCACGACGCCGATGGCCGACTGCCACGCCCGGCGGTGCTCGCGCACGTCGCGGCCGTCCACGTGCACGCGGCCCTCGCGCGGGTCGACCAGGCCGAGCACGACGTCGACGAGCGTCGACTTGCCCGCGCCCGTCGCCCCGACGACGCCGACGAACTGCCCGGCGCCGATGCGCAGGTCGACGCCCGCGAGCGCGTCGTCGGCGGCGTCGGGCCAGCGCACGTGCACGCCCTCCAGGCAGATTGCCTCCTCCAGGCGCAGCCGCGGCACCTCCGCCCGCCCCCCGACGACGCCCTCGGCGTCCATGAGCTCGAGGTCCTCGCGCATGAGCTCCAGGCCCGGCCCGACGAAGCGCAGCGAGTTGACCGCGACGAGGATCTCGTTGAGCGAGGGCTGCAGCCGCACCGCCACGTACCCGAAGAGCCCGAGCACCGGCAGCGCGTCCAGCGCCCCGCCGCGGACGACCACGCTCACGCCGAGGAAGGCGAGGATGAAGAGCACGAGCCCCGTCTCGACCGCGACCCGCGGGACCTCCCGGGCCGTCGAGCGCAGGTACTTGGCGCGGGAGAGCTGACGGCGCTCGCGGTGGAAGCGGGAGACGAAGTGGCCCTCGCGGCCGAGCATCGTCACGTCCCGCCAGCCGGCGAGGCTCTCCGTGATGGTCTGCAGGCTGCTGCGGGAGGCGTCCTGCGCGCTCGCGCCCAACCGCTTGACGCGCGGCAGCACCAGGCGCAGCAGCAGCCAGAGGAAGGGCCCGAGCACGGCGACGGCCAGCAGCGTCGCCGCGGTGTCGGTCACCAGGAGCACCGTCAGCAGCCCCACGACCACGAGCAGGTGGGAGACGAGCTTGACCGCCGGCACGAGCGCCTCGCGGGCGAACTGCTGCACGTTGTCGAAGGCGTTGCGCACCAGCTCGGCCGAGTTGCGCTGCATGTGGAAGCTGTAGGGCAGCGCGAGGTACCCGCTGAGCAGGCGCACGGCCAGGCGCGCCCCCGCGTTCTCCGCGACCCGGTACTGGGCGTACGCCTGCGCGACGAGCACCCCCGCCCGCCCGAGGAAGAAGACGCCGAGCACGACGCCGACGAGCGCCAGCTGCGCCCCCTCACCCAGCCCGGGGGCGAGGTCGCGGACGTCGCCGACGACCGGCAGGTCGAAGCCGCTCTGCTCGCTGGTGATCGCGGCGAGGATGGCGAAGACGACGACCGCGCCGAGGACCTCGACGCCCGTGGCGGCCAGCGCCAGCAGCAGGACGACGGCCCACCGACCCCGGTGGCCGGCGCCGACGAGGTAGAGGCACGTGCGCATCGTCGCGAGCAGGGCAGCCTCCCCCAGGTGCCGGCGTGCACGGGTGCTCCGGGTCGTCGCGGACCGCCCGCGGCGACCCTACGGGCTCCCGGCGCGCCCGGCACCGCTTCCGCTGGCCCTCGCGAGCGCGCTGCTACGTTCCGTCGCGGGGCAGCGGCTGGCCCCGCACGAAGACCCCGGTGCCCCGCTCCCCAGGCAGAGGACGTCCTCCATGTGGCCTCATCTGGCAGTTCCCGAGCAGCTCGCCGACGAGACCGGGGCCAGGCCTCGCGTCGTCGTCGTGTCCGTGGCGGGGCGGGCGACCTTCGCCGCCGAGGACGCCGAGGCGCTGGAGCGGGTCGCCGACGTCCGCTTCCTCTCCCGCTCCGAGGCGATGAGCCCGGCCGACGCCGCGGCCGAGCTGGGCCGGGCGGACGTCGTCGCCCTCACCCCCAAGGTCTCCCCCGAGCTGTCGCCCGAGCTGCTGGACGCGCTGCCGCGGCTGCGCGGGATCGCGCTGTACGCGACGGGCTACGACTTCGTCGACGTCGGGATGCTGCGCGCCCGCGGGGTCCGGCTGTCCGTGCTGCCCGACTACAGCACCCGCTCCGTCGCCGAGCACACCCTCGCCCTGATGCTGACGCTCTCGCGCCGGGTCCACCTCGGCCACGACCGCTCCCGCGGCCTCGTGCCGCCGACGACGTCGCTACGCGGCTTCGAGCTGGGCGGTCGAACGCTCGGGGTCATCGGCTGCGGGCGCATCGGCGGCCACGTCACGCGCCTGGCGCAGGGCCTCGGCATGGACGTGCTCGTCCACGACGTCGAGCCGCGGCCGCTGCCCGGGACCCGCCAGGTCGGGCGCGAGGAGCTGCTGGCCTCCAGCGACGTCGTCACCCTGCACTGCCCCATGGCCTACGGGGCCGCGCCGACGGTGGGCGCCGACGAGGTCGCGCTCATGCGCCGCGGCTCCGTGCTCGTCAACGCCAGCCGCTCGGCGCTCGTCGACACCGCCGCCGTCGTCGCCGCCGTCCGCACGGGGCACCTGCGCGGCTACGCCGTCGACGACGTCGTGCTGGAGGACCCGGCCGACGCCGACCTGCTCGTCGAGGGGCGCGTCGTGCAGACCGGGCACAGCGCCTGGTGGTCGGACGAGGTGCTGGCGCGAGGGCGGCGGATGTGGGCGCGCCACGTCGAGGCCCTCGTGCTCGGTCACCCCCTGGACGAGATCACCGAGCCGAACGCCGCGCCGCTCGCCGCCGCGCGCTGACGTGCGCGCCCTCGTCACCGGGTGCGCGGGCTTCATCGGCTCCCACCTGACCGAGCACCTGCTCGGCGACGGGCACGACGTCGTCGGCGTCGACTGCTTCAACGCCAACTACGCGCGCGCCGACAAGCTGCGCAACCTCGAGCGGGCCCGCGCGTGGGACTCCTTCACCTTCGTGCCCGTCGACCTCGCCCAGGGCGACCTCGGGGACCTCGTCGAGGGCTGCGACGTCGTCTACCACCTCGCGGCCGAGCCGGGCGTGCGCACCAGCTGGGGCAGCGGCTTCGACCGGTACGTCCGCAACAACGTCACCGCGACGCAGCTGCTGCTCGAGGCGGTGCGCGCCCACCCGGGCGCCCGCGTCGTCTACGGCTCCTCCTCCTCGGTGTACGGGCAGGCGGCGACGCTGCCGACGCGCGAGGACGTCGTCCCCGCGCCCGTCTCGCCCTACGGCGTCACCAAGCTCGCCGCCGAGCACCTCGTCGGCAGCTACGCGGCGTCCTTCGGCCTCGACGTGCTCTCGCTGCGCTTCTTCTCCGTCTTCGGCCCGCGCCAGCGCCCCGACATGGCCTTCACAGCCTTCTGCCGGGCGGCACTGGCCGAACGGCCCCTCGCCGTCCTCGGTGACGGCGGGCAGACCCGTGACTTCACCTACGTCGGCGACGTCGTCGAGGCGCTGCGCCAGGCCGCCACGGCGCCGGTGCCCAGCGGGAGCGTCCTCAACGTGGGCGGGGGCGCGCCGACGACGCTGGGCGGCGCGATCGACGTGCTCGGCGACCTCGTCGGCCGGCCCCTGGCCGTCGCGCGGGGCGAGCAGCCGCCCGGGGACGTCCGCCACACCGCCGCCGACGTCGGGCGGGCCCGCGAGCTCCTCGGCTACCGCCCGACGACGGACCTGCGGGCGGGCCTGCAGCAGCAGTGGGCGTGGGCGCTCAGCTCGGCCGACCGGCCCTGAGCCTCGGACGCCCGGCCCTGAGCCGGCCTGGCCCGGGGTGGCCGGGGTCGGAATGGCCGGGGTCGGAATGGCCGGGGTCGGGGTGGCCGGGGTCGGGGTGACCCGGGCGGGGGCGCCGGGACCGCAGCCGCAGCGCGCGCGAGCCGGCTCCCGCCAGGGCGCCGGCCGTGCGGCGCGCCGTCTCCAGCGGGGCGACGCGCACGGCGCGCGCGACGGCCCGGAGAGCGGCGGAGCGCTGGCCGTTCGCCCACGAGTGCCGCGCGTGCTCGAGGCAGAAAGCCGCCTGCGCGCGCGGGTGGGCGGCGAAGGCCTCGCGGTGGCGCTCCAGCAGCTGGGCGTGGCTGCGCTGGCGCAGGCCGGGGTCGCCGGACACGCGCGGGCCGCTGTGGACGAGCAGCCGGTAGGTCACCTCGGGGACGCCCTGCAGCGAGCACACCGGGTTGAGGCGCAGGAAGAAGTCGGTGTGCACGCGGGAGCGGAAGGTGGGGTCGAAGCCCCCGACCCCCAGCGCGACGTCCCGCTCGACGAGCAGCGTCTGCTTGGTGTTGTAGGAGCGGCCCGCCACGGGGCCCTCGAGGAAGAAGTGCGCACCTCGCGCCAGCGCGTCCGGCGGCAGCCGGCGCGAGGACACGCGCCCCGCCTCGTCGACGACCTCGATGCCCGACAGCGCGGCGACGGGCGGCGGGAGGGTGCTCGCCGCGACGGCCGCGAGGGCGACGCGCACGGCGTGCGGCAGCAGGACGTCGTCGTCGTCGAGCCACAGCACCCAGCGGGTGCGGGCGTGCCTGGCGCCCAGGTTGCGGGCCGCGCTGCCCCCCTGCGGGGTCTCGTGGCGCAGCACCGTGAGGCGGGGGTGCGCGGGGAGCGCCACCGGCGCCGGTGACCCGTCGTCGACGACGACGACGTCCACCGGGACGTCCTGCGCCAGCGCGCTCGCCACCGCCAGGGCCAGCAGCCGCGGGCGGTCGTGCGTGGGCACGACCACCGTCACGTGGGGCCCCGCCACGCCGCCGTCGGCCACGTCGGGCTGGGCCGCACCGGGCTGGGCCGCACCGGGCTGGGCCGCACCGGGCTGGGACACGTCAGGACGCCCGACGCGCGGCCCGGCCGCCGGCGACCTGGCGGCGACCGCGACCCCGCCGGCCCCCGCCGTGCCCCTCGTCCCCGTGCTCGCCGTGCCCGTGCTGAGGCGCGGCGTGCCCGGGGGTGCGGCGACCGGTGGTGCCGTCGTCGTGGGCCGCGCCCTCCTCGTGGTACTCGGCGTCGGTGTTGACCCGCCAGGGGTCCCAGCTCTCGCCGAGCAGGTTCCTGGCCGCCAGCAGCGCCGACATCATCGAGTGGTCCTGGTTGTTGTACTTGTGCATCCCGTTGCGGCCGACCGTCTGCAGGTTGGTCGCGGCCTGGGCGAGCCAGGCACGGACGACGGCGACGTTCTCGGTGTAGTGCTCGTCGTAGACCGGGTAGGCCTTCGGCATGCGCACGACCGTGGCGTCCACGACGTCGGCCGGGTCGACGAGGCCGATCTGCTCGGTCTCGCGGATGCCGAGCTCGACGAGGTCGGTGTCGTCGAGCTCCCACAGGCGGGCGTCGCCCTCGACCGTGAAGTACTCCAGCCCCAGCGCCGTCATCTCCTGGTCCGGCACCATCTCCGGCGACCAGTTCTTGTAGTTCTGGATGCGCCCGAGCAGCACGTCCGGCTCGTGGATGTAGATCCAGTTGTCGGGGAAGACCTCGCGCCGACGCAGCACGAGGACGACGGTCAGGTAGTCGCGGTACTCCAGCGCGTCGGCGGCGGCCAGCACCTCCGCGTGCGGGGCGGGACGCATCGCGTGGGCGAGCTCGCGCAGCGGCAGCGTGGTCAGGACGTCCGAGCCGGTCACCTCATGACGGCCCTCGGCGCCGCGGGCGACGACGCCCGTCACCCGCCCCGCCGCGTGGTGGACCTCGACGACGCGCCGTCCCAGCTCGACGGTGCCGCCGCCACCGCGCACCTGCGCGGCGGCGTGCTCCCACATCTGGCCGGGCCCGAGCCGGGGGTAGGAGAAGACCTCGACGAGCGTCTTGATCTGCTCAGCGCCGGACGGCGTGCGGCGGCGGGGCAGCGCGTTGCGGACGGCGGAGACCAAGGAGAGCCCCTTGATGCGCTGCGCGGCCCAGTCGGCCGAGATCTCGGTGCAGGGCCGCCCCCACACCTTCTCGGTGTAGGTCTTGAAGAAGATCCGGTAGAGCCGCTCGCCGAAGTTGTTGACGATCCAGTCCTCGAAGGTGCGCACGCTCCGGCGCGGGAAGGCCCTGGCCCGCAGGTAGGACAGGACGCACAGCGCCGACTCCAGCACCCCGAGCTTCACGAGGGCGTCCGTGCTGCGCAGCGGGTAGTCGAAGAACTTGCCGCGGTAGTAGATCCGCGACATCCGCCGCACCCGCAGCCACTCGGCCTCGGGCAGGACGTCGTGCCAGAGCCGCTCGACCTCGCCGGCCTTGGTGAAGAAGCGGTGCCCGCCGATGTCGAAGCGGAACCCGTCGTGCTCCTCGGTCCGGGAGATCCCGCCGACCGTGCTCGGGTCGGCCTCCAGGACGCGGACCGGGACCCCCGCCCGCGTCAGGTGCCACGCCGCGGTCAGCCCCGCCGGCCCGGCCCCGAGGACCACGACGGACCTCGCCCCACCTCCCCCCGCCACCGGCGTCTCGCCCGTCAGGGTGCTGCTCGTCGCCTGTGTCGCGTCCATGCGCCTCGTGCCTCCGTGCCCCCGGTCGTCGGCCGCCGCGACCCTCCCACAGGGCCCTCCCAGCGGCGCGCCGGGCCCGCCGTCGTCGGAGCGCACGGCTAGGGTCCGGCCACGGCCACAGACGGCGGACGACGGGGGTCGACGTGACGGCGGAGGGGGCGACGTGACCGTCGACGAACGCGCGCGTGCCACCCCCACGCCTGCCACCACGACCGCGGGCGGCGCCCCCAGGTGGCTGCGACCCCTGCCCCTCGTCGTGCTGCTGGGGGGCTGGCTGGCCCTGGTCGGGCAGACCGACGCCTACCTCAACCCCGACGGCACCGCCTACGTGGCCGTCGCCGAGCGGGTGCTCGCCGGCGACCTCGCCGGTGCCGTCAACGGCTACTGGAGCCCCCTGCTGCCGTGGGCGACGACGCCGCTCATGGCGCTCGGCGTCGACGGGCTGCTCGCGCTGCGGCTGGTGCTGCTGGTCTCCGCGGCCGCCGTCCTGGTGCTGCTGCGGCGCCTCGCCCTGCGGGCCGGTGCGGCGGAGGTCGCCGCCGACGTCGTCCTGGTCGCCGTCGCGCCGTTCCTCGTCTACGCGACCCTCTTCGGCCTCTACCCCGACGTCCTCACCGCCGCCGCGGTGCTGCTGGCCGCCGACCTGCTGCTGCGGCCGGGGGCGAGCGCGGCGACCACGCTGGCCGGTGGGGCCGTCGCCGGCGTCGCCTACCTGTCCAAGGCCTTCGCGCTGCCGGCCGTCCTCGTGCTCGTCCCGGTGTGGGTCGTGCTGCGGCGCTGGGGGGCGAGCACCGGGCTCTCGCGCCCGCGGAGCGCCGACGGGCGCGGGGGACGGCCGACGTGGGGCGCCACGGGCCGCGGCGTCGTCGTCGCGATGCTCGGCCTCGCGCTCGTCGCCGGGCCGTGGGTCGGTGTGCTTTCCGCCACGTACGGCGCACCGACCTTCAGCACCTCCGCGGGCTTCAACGCCACGCTCGTGGCCCCCGGCTCCGCCGGCAACCCCTTCAACGTGCCGGGCCTGCACGAGCCACCCCGACCGGACGCCCTCAGCGCGTGGGAGGAGCCGTCGGCGCTCGACGTGCCTCTGGCCCCCCAGGCCCGGGAGGAGACCGGGGAGGAGTTCGTCGACCCGGACCGCGGCCTGGACCTGCCGGCGGCGGCCGGCAACGTCGTCGCGCAGACGCTCGTGCTGGGCGGTGTGGTGGCGCGCCGGGCGCTGCCGCTGGTGGCCCTCGCCGTCGTGGGCGTCGTGGTGCTCGCCCGGCGACGGCAGGCTCCCTCACCCGTCGTGACCGGCACGCTCGCGGCGTCGGCCGTGTGGGTCGGCGGGCTCGTCCTGAGCATCGCCATCGAGCGCTACAGCTGGGTGCCGGTGCTCCTGCTCGTGCCCGCCGCGGCGGTGGGCGCCAGCGCCCTGGCCGGGCGTCGTCGCGCCGGCGTCCTCGTCCTCGCCGCGGTGCTCGTGCCGGCGATGACGCTGGCGAGCCTTCGGGGGCTGGCGCCGCGCCTGGGCGCCGGGGAGGACGTCGAGCGGGCCGCGCAGCGCCTGTCCGCCTCCGGCGGTCTCGACGGCCGCGTCGCCGGCACGACCGCCTGGGCCGACACCCTGGCGCTCTGCTACCGGCTGGGCTGCACCTACGTCGGCCGTCCCGACGGCGACGACCTCGACGAGGTCGCCGCCGAGCTCGCCGCGGCCGACGTCGAGCACCTGCTCGTGTGGGGAGGTGACGTCCTGCCCACCGACGCCGGCGTGGTGCGCGAGGACTTCTGGCCCCCCGAGCTGGCCCCGGCGTCGCGGGCGACGCTGCTCGTCTACGACGTCACCGCCGACGGGCTCGTGCTCGACCGGGTCGTAGGCACCGAGCCATGAGCACCGAGCCGTGAGCACCGAGCCGTGACGACGGCGGGGCCGACCTCCGGCGCGGCGAGCCGGGCCGCGGGCGACGGCGCTGCCGTGGGGGTCGCGCTCGTGGGCGCCGGCCGCATCGCGCGGATGGTCCACCTGCCGCTGCTGCGCGACGCCAGCACCGCCCGGCTCGTGGCCGTCGTCGACGCCGACCCGGCCGCGCGGGCTGCGGCCGCCGCGGCGGCCCCCGGTGCCCTGGTCACCGCCGACCTGCACCCGGTGCTGGCACGCCCGGACGTCGCCGCCGTCGTCGTCGCGACGCCCACGCACACCCACCCCCAGGTGGCGCTCGCGGCGCTGGCGGCCGGCAAGCACGTCTACGTCGAGAAGCCCCTCGCCGCGCAGCTGGGGCCTGCCCGTCGCGTGCTCGCCGCGTGGGAGGCCCAGGGTGCGGCGGCGGGCCTGGTGGCCGCCGTCGGCCACAGCTTCCGGTTCGTGCCGGCGCTCGTCGACCTCCGGCAGGCGTCGCGGGACGGCCACCTCGGGCTCCCCGTCGCCGTGCGTGGCACCTTCAGCTCGGCGCCGCGGGCGCTGCCGGCGTGGAAGCAGCAGCGGGAGACCGGTGGCGGGGCGCTGCTCGACCTGGCCGTCCACCACGTCGACCTCGTGCGCTGGCTGCTCGGGGCCGAGGTCGTCGGCGTGAGGGCCACCATCGCCTCCCGCCTCTCGGCCGACGACACGGCGCTGCTGGACCTGGAGGTGGACGGCGGCCCGCCCGTCCAGCTGCTCGCGACGACGTCGGCGGCCCAGGGCGACGTGCTGGAGGTCCTGGGCTCGGCCGCGACCGCCCGCGTCGACCGGATGCGGCACCCGCGCCTCGTCCTCGAGCGGGCCGACGCTGCTCCGGGGGCGGCGCAGCGGGTCCTGCGCGGGCTGCGGCTGGCCGCCGGCGACGTCGAGCGCGGCTACCGACGGCTGCGGCCGGCGCCCGAGCCGTCCTTCGCCCTCGCGCTCGGCGCCTTCTGCCGGGCCGCCGCCGGCCAGGAGCCCTGGCGGGGAGCCGACCTGGCCGACGGGGTGGCCGCCCTCGCCGTCCTGGAGGCCGCGGAGCGCTCGGCCGCCTCGGGTGCGCGGGAGGCGGTCCACGCCTGATGCGGGTGCTGCTGCTCAACGACGCCTCGACCCCGACCGGCGGGGCGGAGCTGCAGTCGCTGCGGCTGCGCGAGCTGCTGCGCGAGCGCGGGCACGAGGTGCGCCTGCTGTCCTCCGACGCGCACGAGGGCGGCGGCCCACCGGGCGCCGACGTGCTGTGCCGCGGCTCGACGCACCCCCGCGGGCGGGTCCTGCGCGAGACGGTCAACCCCTCCGCCGTCCTGGCGCTGCGGAGGGAGCTGGCGTCCTTCCGGCCCGACGTCGTGCACGCCCGGATGTTCCTCACCCAGCTCTCCCCCGCCGTGCTGCCGCTGCTGCGCGACGTGCCCACGCTGTGGCACGTCGTCTACTACAAGGCCATCTGCCCGCGCGGCACCAAGCTGCTGCCCGACGGACGGCGCTGCCCCCACCCCGCGGGCCGGGTGTGCCTGGCCGAGCGGTGCGTGACGCCGCAGAGCTGGGCGCTCGCGATGGTGCAGCGGCGCCTGCGGGCGCGGTGGGCCGGCTCGGTCGACCGGGTCGTCACCCTCAGCCAGACGATGCGGCGCCGGCTGGAGGCCGAGGGCGTCACGGTGGACGACGTCGTCCCCAACGGGGTCCGCGAGCGACCCGCCCGTCCGCCGCTGTCCGGGCGCCCGACGGTCGCCTTCGCGGGACGGCTCGTGCCCGAGAAGGGTGCCCACGTGCTCGTGCGGGCCATGGCCGAGGTGCTGCGGGCGGTGCCGACGGCGCAGCTCGTGCTCGTCGGGGCGGGGCCGCAGGAGCAGCGGCTGGGCGCGCTGGCCGCAGAGCTGCTGCCGGCGGACGCCGTCCGGGCTACCGGGCACCTCGCCCGCGCCGACGCCGAGCGGGTGCTCGACCAGGCGTGGGTGCAGGCGGTGCCCGGGCTGTGGGAGGAGCCGCTCGGCAACGTCGTGCTGGAGGCCGGCGTGCGGGGGACGGCCGTCGTGGCCACCACGGCGGGCGGTCCGGGTGAGATGGTCGAGCCGGGGCGCACCGGCCTGCTCGTCGAGCCGGGGTCGGTGGGCGGGCTGGCGTCGGCTCTCACGGACCTGCTCGGCGACCGGGAGCGGTGCGAGCGGCTCGGGGCGAGCGCGCGGGGGCGGGCGCTCGCCGAGTGGACGGAGGGGACCATGGTGGACCGGCTGCTGGCGGGCTACACGCAGATGCTCGCCGACGGCACGCGACGCGGGCCGGGCGGCGCCAGGTCCCCCGGCGGGGCGGGCCGGTGACGACCTCCGAGGGACGGCACAGGGGCGCGGACCTGTCCGTCGTCGTCGTCTCCCCGCACGGCTTCACCCACGTGCGGCGCTGCGTCCGGCACCTGCGCGAGCAGGACGACGCCGCCCGGGTCGAGCTGGTCCTCGTCGTCCCGGGCCGGGCGTCGCTGGACGACGCGGCGCCCGGGGAGCTGGACGGCTTCGCCTCGGTCGTGGTCCTGCCGGTCGGGCCGGTCCCCGACGTCGACCGCGCCGCCGGCCGGGGCCTGCTCGCGGCCTCCGCGCCCGTCGTCGCCGTCGTGGAGGACCACGCCTACGTCGGGCCCGGCTGGGTGACGGCCCTGCTGGCGGCCTATGCGGGCGGAGACTGGTGCTCGGTCGGCTCGGTGATGACGAACGCCAACCCCGCCACGGGGCTCAGCTGGGCCAACCTGCTGCTGGGGTACGGGTGGTGGGTCGACCCGGGCGCCGCCGGGGAGCTGCCCGACGTCCCCAGCCACAACGGCTCCTACCGGCGCTCGGCGCTCGCCCCCTTCGGCGACGCGCTGCCCGAGCGCATGGGCCGCGACGGAGACCTGCACGACGCGCTGCGGGCCGCCGGCGGCCGGATGCTGCTGGCCCGCGGGGCGACCGTCGCGCACGCCAACCCCTCGACGCTGGCGCCGACCGTGGACCTGCGGCTCAACGCGGGCCGGCTCTACGCCGCCGGCCGCGCGGACGGCGAGGGCTGGTCCGCGCCGCGGCGCCTGGCCTTCGCCGCGGCCTGGCCGCTCGTCGCCGCGGTGCGGCTGCGACGCCTGCACGCCGAGCACCTCGCCGCCGGGCGGCACCTGGCCGGGGCCCCGCGGCGGGTCCTGCTCGGCCTGGCGACGGCGCTCGTCGTCGACGCGCTCGGCCAGGCGCTCGGTGCCCTGCGCGGCGCCGGGCCGGCGGTCGAGGTGCTGCGCACCTTCGAGCAGGACCGCCTCCAGCACCTGCGCCGCCCCGAGCGTGCCCTCCTCGTCGAGGAGACGCCGCGGTGACCCCCGCCGCCCCCACGCCGCGACGTGTGACCTCATCGCGGCCTCCCGCCGCCCCACCCCCGCGACGTGTGACCTCGTCGGGGGGAGGACCCGTCGCGGGCGACCACGACGCGACGGCGCCCCAGGAGCCGCCCGAGGCGGTCACCGCCCGCGACGCCGAGACGCTGCCGTCCGTCTCGGTCGTCGTCCCGGCCTTCCGCCACCCCGAGCGGCTGCGGACCTGCCTCGAGGCGCTCGCCCGCCAGGACCTCCCTCGGGACCGCCTGGAGGTCGTCGTCGTCGACGACGGCAGCCCGCAGCCGCTGGCGCCGACGGCCTCGGACTTCGAGACCCGGCTGGACGTGCGGGTGCTGCGGCAGGCCAACGCCGGCCCCGCGTCGGCCCGCAACGCCGGGGCCGCCGCGGCCTCGGGCGACCTCCTGGCCTTCACCGACGACGACTGCGAGCCCCTGCCGACCTGGGCGCGGACGCTCGCGGCCGCGCACGCCCGCTGCCCCGAGGCGTTGCTCGGGGGCGACGTCGTCAACGCACTGCCCGGCCAGCTGTTCGCAGAGACGAGCCAGCTGCTCGTGTCCTACCTCTACGACTGGTACGGGCAGCGTCGGGGCGGCAGCTTCTTCGCGAGCAACAACCTGGCGGTGCCGCGGGCCGGCTTCGCCGAGGTCGGCGGCTTCGACACGGGCTTCCCGACGCCCGGCGGGGAGGACCGAGAGCTCTGCGAGCGCTGGGCCGGTGACGGCCGACCGCTGCTGCGGGTCCGGGAGGCGCTCGTCCGGCACTCCCACCGGATGGGGCTGCGCGGCTTCGTCCGCCAGCACGTCACGTACGGGCGAGGGGCCTGGGACGCGCACCGCCGGCGCCTGGCCCGCACGGGTCGCAGCCTCGACGTCGAGCCGGCCTCCTTCTACCTCGGCATGCTCACCTGCCCCTTCCGGCACGCCCCGCCGGCCCGGGCCGCGGCGATGAGCTCCGCGCTCGTGCTCTCGCAGGCCGCCGGAGCCGCCGGGTACGCCCTGGCGCGCCGGGACCACCGCCGTCACGCGGAGGACCCGACACGCACCCGCCACGGCTGACCGCTGCCTCTCCCCCGCCCATCCCCCCGCGCTGTGTGACCTCGTCGCGCCGGCCCGCGAGCACAGCGGCGCGACGAGGTCACACGTCGCGGGTGAGGGCCGAGACGTGCTGCCCAGCAGGTCGCACGTCGCGGGAGGGGGTCAGCGGCGGGCGGGGACGGCCGCGAGGTGGTCGGCCAGGCGACGGGCGAGCGCCAGGACCGTGAACGTCGGCGAGTACGAGGGCCCCGTGGGGAAGACGGCAGAGCCGGCCACGTAGAGGCCCTCGACGCCGAAGACACGGCAGTCGGTGTCGACGACGCCGTCCTGCGCCCGGGCGGCCATCCGGGTCGTCCCCATCTGGTGGGCGGCGTCCGTCGTGCTCTCGGGCGACGGCGGGTCGTCGCCGAAGTCGAGGGTGCCGAGGCCGCACGCGTGAAGACGCTCCTCGAGCAGCTCGACGGTCCGCGCCATCGACCGGGCGTCGTGGTCGGTGAGCTGCCAGTCCACCTCGAGCACCCGCTGCCCCAGCGCGTCGCGGTCCTGCCCGAGCTGGACCCGGCTGGCGCGGTGGGGAGCCTGCTCCGCCGCGAACTTCACCCGGTAGTCGCGGACCGCGCCGTTGCCGTCGCGGGCAGCCGGCGGCCGCCACGCGCGCCGCAGCCGGTCGCGACGACGTTCGTACGTCGGCTGCAGGTAGACGACGTGCTCCAGCAGCTCCTCGCGCCGCTGCGTCGCGTCGTCGAGGGAGAAGCACAGGCAGAAGCGAGGTTTCGGGCCGTACTGGAGCTCGGTGGCAAAGCGTGCGGCGAGCGGGCCCGGGTGCAGCCGGCCGGTGTGGTGCTTGGGGTGGTCGGTGTAGAAGCGCCCGACGAGGTCACCGGCGTTCCCGAGCCCGCCGGCGCGCGCCGGGCCGCTCGCCAGCAGCAGCCGCGCCGTCTCGAGCGCGCCCGCGGCCAGCACGACCCGGCGGCCCTCGACGAGCGCCTCGTGGCCCTCGAGAGACCGGCAGCGGACCCCCGTGGCGACGACGTCCTCGCCGTCGTCCTCGACGAGCACCTCCGTGGCCGTCGCCCCCACGAGCACCACGAGGTCGCTCGAGGTGCGCATGTCGACGCCGAAGCGCTCGGCGGTCCGGGTCGGCCTCTCCTCCCAGTAGAAGCTGCTGGCCTTGAGACCGTGCTGCGCCAGGCGCTCACCGATCTCCTGGACGGCGGGCCGGCGGGCCTCCGCCTCCAGGTCGCCGAAGCCGTAGTCCCGCGCGGCGGACCGGTAGTGCGGCAGGAGGTCGGTGTCGAAGTCGAGCGGCCAGCCGCTCTCGGGCACCCACGGGCGGTCGTCGAGATCGCTGCGCTGCAGGTGCTTCCACTTGCCCGTCCACACCGAGCTGGTGCCCCCGAGCCGTCGCACCCGGCTGACCCCCCGCAGACCTGGGTCGAGGTAGCGGTGGTAGGGCGCCGCGGGATCGAGGGAGCGGTGCTCCTTGCCCCGGTGGACGACGTCGTTGAGGGCCTGCACGCGTGGGTCGAAGTCCTGACGGCCGCTCTCTACGAGCACCACTCGGTGCCCGCGCCGGGCGAGACGGACGGCGACCTCGCACCCGGCGATGCCGCTGCCGACCACGACGAGGTCCGCCGGCGGCAGCGGCCGCTCCAGGACCGCGATGTCCACGATCATCGTCGCCCCCCAGCGCCGACGTGCCGAGACCGCTCACCGGCCCCGAGCAGCACGGTACCGACGGACTGCCAGGGCGGTCCCTGACGGACGTCACCGACGACGGGTGCCTTGCCGACGTCGTGGCTGACCGCCCGGCTCGTGCGGCGCGCTGGGCTCCACCCCGGGCGGGCTCAGGGCTGCGGGAGCAGCGCCGCCACGACCTCCGGCACCGCGTGGAGCACCTGCTCCGCGTGCAGCGGCCCACCGCCGGACGCCGCGCAGCCCGCGAGGCCGTGGACGGCGGCGCCCACCGACCCGGCGTCGAGCAGGTCCAGGCCCTGGGCGGCGAGCGCCCCGACGACGCCGGCGAGCACGTCGCCGCTGCCGGCGCTCGCGAGCCAGCCCGTCCCGTCGGCCTGCGCGCGCACCGGCCGGCCCTCGTCACCGGGCGCGACGACGAGCGTGGTCGAGCCCTTGAGCAGGACGAGCACGCCGGCCGCCTCGGCCGCCCGCCGTGCGTGCTCCAGCGGCGCCGCCTCGACCTGTGCCCGCGAGCACCCGTGCCCCAGCGCCTCGAGCATCCGCACCAGCTCCCCCGCGTGCGGGACGACGAGCGTCCCGCCCGCGCCGCGGCGGCCCTCCCCCAGCGCCGCGACGAGCGCCGGCAGCGCACCGGCGTCGACGACGCACGGGACGTCCTGGGCCAGCGCCGCCTCCACGTGCTCGGCCTGCGCGCCGTCGCCGGGGTCGACGCCGGGCCCGAGCAGCCACGCCTGCACCCGCCCGTCCCCCGGCACGACCTCGGGCCAGCGCGCCCGCACCAGGTCGGTCGCCGGCCCGGGCCCGAGGTAGCGCACCATCCCGGCGCCCGCGCGCACCGCCGCGCCCGTCGCCAGCACCGCGGCGCCGGTGTACAGGGCGCCTCCGGCCACGACGCCGAGCACGCCCCGCGAGTACTTGTCGCTGCTCGCGCCCGGTCGTGGCCACCGCGCCGCCAGGTCGGCGGTCTCCAGCCGCTCCACGACAGGCGTCCCGAGCACGTCGGCCGGGAGCCCGATCGGGGCGGGCACGAGCCGGCCCGCCAGGGCCGACGCCGGCGGCACCAGCAGGGACGGCTTCGCCGTGCCGAGCGCCACGGTGACGTCCGCGCGGACGGCCGGCACGTCACCGCCCGCGCCGGCCCCAGGCAGGGTGCCGGCCGTGACGTCGGCGCCGCTGGGGACGTCGACGGCGACGACCCGCGCGCCCGACCCGCGGGCCGCCGCCGCCAGCGCGGCCGCCCCCGCGCGCAGGCCCGGACGACCCCCGATGCCGAGCAGCCCGTCGAGCAGGACGTCCGCCGCCGCCACCGCCGCGAGGCCCGCCGCGCCCGCGCCGTCCTCGACGACGCGCCCGCCCGCCCGCCGCAGCGCCGCCAGCCCACCGGCGTGCACCCGCCCCGACGTCAGCAGCGCCGTCACCGCCGCGCCGCGGCGGGCCAGCAGCGCCCCCGCGTGCAGCGCGTCCCCGCCGTTGGTGCCCGGCCCCACGAGCAGCACCAGCCGCGCGCCGTAGACGCGGCCCGCCTGCGCCCGCAGCTCCTCGCCCGCGACCCTCGCGACCGCGGCCGACGCCCGCGCGAC
>NZ_JBBHZF010000015.1:299-560 GCF_037482365.1 Pseudokineococcus sp. 1T1Z-3 | reverse complement strand
TTTTGGCGACAGTCTCGGCGAGGGCGCGACACGCCGACGAAACGGCGTCCGGAACTCGTGTCCGTAACCTGTGTGTAGCGGAACCGCTGTCGGCAGGTTTCCGTACGCTGACCCCGTGCCCCACGCCCTCGGCTACGCCCGGGTCTCGACGACCGCGCAGGACCCCTCGCTTCAGCACGACGCGCTGCGCTCGGCCGGCTGCGCGCACGTCTGGACTGATGTCGCCTCCGGTGCTCGGGACGACCGCCCCGAGCTGGCCAG
>NZ_JBBHZF010000015.1:0-275 GCF_037482365.1 Pseudokineococcus sp. 1T1Z-3 | reverse complement strand
GGGGTGGGGTTCCGGTCGGTGACCGAGTCCATCGACACCACTACCGCCGGCGGCCGGCTCGTCTTCGCCCTGTTCGGCGCGCTGGCGGCCTTCGAGCGCGACCTGGTCCGTGATCGCACGATGGCCGGCCTGGTGGCCGCCCGCGCACGCGGACGCGTCGGTGGCCGCCCCACCGTCATGACGCCCGCGCGCATCCAGGCCGCGCGATCCCTGCTCGCGGTCCCGGGCGCGACCGTCACGTCCGTGGCCAAGGACCTCGGCGTCAGCCGCGCCAC
>NZ_JBBHZF010000014.1:0-675 GCF_037482365.1 Pseudokineococcus sp. 1T1Z-3 | reverse complement strand
CGCACCCACCAAGAAAAGTTGCCCGACGGCTTGCCTTCTAAGGGTGCGAACGGTAGGGTTACTACCGTAAGCAGGACCGAGGGAGAGGGATGAACCTGGCCGCCATCACGGTCGGAAAAGGTTGACCACCGGTCCACCGTGGCATACACTTGACCTACGGACAACGGATAGGGGAGGCTGATGCCGAGCAAGGAGATCAAGGCCCTCATCGGGGACCTGGAGGACCAAGGGTGGCGCGTCGTGCTGGCTCGCAGCGGGCACTACAAGTGCTACCCGCCGGACAAGAGTCAGGACATGGTGACGATGCCCTCGACTCCCAGCGACCACCGGTCGCTCAAGAACACCCTGCGAGACCTCCGGCACAGCGGGTACAAGGAGAAGGAGCGCTGACATGACCACCACCGACGCCGGGGCCCCCACCGGGGCCCCGGCCGCCGGGGCGCACGCGCCCGGCGGCACCGACAGCCAGCAGGACCCGCAGACCGGGTGGGCCGTGACCGTGGCGTTCGACACCGGCCGGGCCGACGTCGACGAGGACGCGGGCGGGCGGGTGCTGGACGCCCTCGCGGGCCGCTCGCCCGGTGCCGTGCGCACCCAGCGCCGGCCCAGCAGCCCCGACGACACCCCGGGTGAGGAGACCACCGTGGTCTCGGTGACCTTCGACGTCACCGAAGC
>NZ_JBBHZF010000013.1:297-1139 GCF_037482365.1 Pseudokineococcus sp. 1T1Z-3 | reverse complement strand
GGAGGCGCCGGCGCGGCCGGCGAGCTGGCGGGCTCGACGGGGCCGGGACCACGCGGGGAGGGCCGACGCCATGCGGCGGCGGCCCTCCCCCGGGGGTGCTCAGTCGGTGGTGGTCCAGGCGGGGGCCATGCCGTTGGCGAGGATGTCGCGGGTGAGCAGGGCCAGGCTGTTGGCGGAGTCGGCCTCGATCGCGGCGTCGACGGCGAGGTTGGCGGTGGCGCCGTCGCCGGACCACCACGCCAGGACGGCGGCGGTGGCGTAGGCGTGCGCGGCGGGGGCGCCGCTGGTGTGGGTGGCGGTCCGCAGCAGCAGGGAGACCTCGGCGGGCAAGGTCATGGTGCTGGGGCGCCGGGGCTTCGCGCCGCCGGCGGCGGCGAACATCTGCCCGAAGGCGACCCGGCTCGCGTCGGTGAGGTCGCACGCCTCGCCCTGGGTGACGACGAAGGCGATCACGAGGTCACGCCACGTCGGCACGGACAGGACCGCGGCCAGGCGCCCGTAGGTGTCGGCGTCATGGTCGCCGTCGCGGCCGGTGATGAAGGGGCGGGTCCACTCGAACAGGGCCGCGTGAGCGCGGGCCTCGGCGTCGTTGGTGTCGGCGGCCTGGCCGTGCTCGGTGATCCAGGCCAGGCGGGCGGCCTCTGCCTCGCGGCGAGCGGTCGGGGTCGCGGGGGCGGGCAGCAGGGCCTCCCGGGTGGCGGCGATGGTCTGGCCGCGCATGGTGGTCTCGGCGCGAACGACGCTGGCCTCGACGTCGGCCAGGGGCCAACCCTCGGCGGGGCAGCAGCGGTCGTCGGAGCAGTCGAGGGAGCCGTAGGCGGTGGCGCTGACCCACAGGGCGC
>NZ_JBBHZF010000013.1:0-254 GCF_037482365.1 Pseudokineococcus sp. 1T1Z-3 | reverse complement strand
CCTGGCGGCGGACGTGAGTGCTGATGGTGGCGGCCGCCTCGGGGCCGGTGAGGCTGGCGAGGTCGGCCCGCATGACCATGCCGACGCGGTGGCGCTCCCCCTTGAGGCAGATCACGACCAGCGACTCGCTCGGGGTGAAGCCGAGGACGGCGGTGGCGGTGGCGACGAGGTCGCGGTCCTGTGTGGCGCGGATGACGTCGGTCATTGGGTGCTCCTTGTCGACTGCTTTCGTTCCTGCTTACGGTAGTAACTCT
>NZ_JBBHZF010000012.1:173747-259161 GCF_037482365.1 Pseudokineococcus sp. 1T1Z-3 | reverse complement strand
CCGCCGACCGCGTACCCAACCTCCGTGGTCAGTACAGCTAGGACGGGCAGGTCCTCGTCGTCGATGCCGAGCTCGTAGCGGCCGCCGACGCCGGGGCTCACGACGACATCGTCATCGCTGGCAGCACCTCGACGGGCGCGGCACCCGGGGTGACCGGCTCGATGCTGACGGACTCGAGCACCGACTGCTCCACCATCGACCGACGCAGACAGACCCGTGGGCCCTGAGCTGTCATGAATTTCTCGATCACGGCTCACGCGCGCCGGCGACGCGAGTCGAGCTGGTTGTCCCGGATCAGCCTGTCGCGCTCTTCGCGGAAGAAGCCCTCGGCGTGCATCCGCCGGGCGTCCTCCCGAGGGCTCACCTCGAGCATGGTGATGACCTCGAGCCGGATCTCCTCGGCCAGCGCCAGTACGTGCTCACGACTCAGGTGCACTCCGTCAGCGGTGTAGGCGCCCCGGGCCGTGGCCCACTCGACGATGTCCCAGACCATCTGGACCTCGGCTTGCTGCGCCGCCCTCTCAGCTGTTCCCACCACCACAGTGTGGGCATCAGCAGACGGCAGGCAGTCCTGCCCGGTCATGGCGGCCCCTTATGGCCCCGGGCAGGCGCCCATGGGCCCCCTGCGACGACGTCCCGCTGTCGATCGGCGGCCTCAGGTGGTCGTCGCAACAATGGGTACTTTGGCTCCGGACAGTAGGCGGTTCATCGCTTCAGCGGGGTGGCCCAGCCGAGGGTCATCCGTGGCCGGCCGTTGAGCTCTGCAGCGACGCCGGCAAGGTCCTCCGGTGAGTGCACCGACAAGTCGGTGCCCTTGGGAAGTACTGCCGCAGCAGCCCGTTGGCGTTCTCGTTCGGCCCTCGCTGCCAGGGCCGAGGACGCTGCGGGACCAGTGCGATGGACTCGGGCGGCGGCTCTCAACGGTCAGGTGAGCCGTGGTGGCTCGAGCTCGTTGACGACGGCGTCCAGGACGGCTCGCCAGTGCTGGCGCTGCTGCTCGCGCTCGACCGCGTCGGCCAGGCGTTCCTGGTGGAAGCGCAGGACGCTGCGCCCCGGCCCTGCGGTGGTGACGGCGACCTGCACGGTGCTGTCGTGGTCCCACCCCTGCGGTCGCCACGTCAGTCGGACCCGGTCGCGGGGGCGCAGGCTGCGGACCTCCCCGGCGGTCCCGTCGGTCGTCTCGTACCGCTGGCCGCGGCCGTCGAGCACCTGCACGCCCTGGCCGAGCCAGAAGGCCAGGCCCTCGGTGGAGACCAGGAAGGCCCACACCTCCTGCACGGGGACTCCGACGGTGCGGGAGACGCCGATCTGCCAGCCGGCGCCCTTCGTGCGACCCGTCGACGCCGGCTCTGGGACAGGCGGGGTCACCGCTGCACCGCCGCCAAGGCGGTGACCTCGACCAGCGCACCGGGCACCGCGAGCCCGGACACCAGGGCGACCGTGACCAGCGGCGGGTCCGCCAGGTCGGCCAGGGCCTCGGCGCCGGCCGCGGCGGCCGCGTGCAGGTCCGCGCCGTCGACGAGCAGGATCGACAGGCTGACGACGTCGGCCAGCTCCGCACCCGCGGCAGCCAGCGCCGTGGCGATGTTGGTGAAGACCTGCCGGGTCTGCACGGTGACGTCGCCGGCGACGACTGCGCCGGTCGCGTCCACGCCGTTCTGCCCGCCCACGTAGATGGTCACCACGCCGGCCGGCACCACGACGTGGCTGAGGGGTCCGGTGACCAGACCGGCGGGGCGCAGCAACGTCGAGCAGCTCATACGTCCACCGTGGCACCTAACCCGGTCACCTCGTGCCCGGGTTAGGTGATCATCTGGCGTCGTGAGCACCGCCATGGGTCGCCGGCTGCAGGTCTTGACCCTGCTGCAGTCCTCCCCCGGGACCACCGCCGCCGGTCTCGCGGCGAGGCTCGGCACCACCGAGCGCACCGCCCGGCGCGACGTCGCCGCCCTGCGCGACCTCGGCTACCGCGTCGACGCCGCCCCCGGCCGCTACGGCGGCTACACCCTCGGCCCCGGCACCAGCCCACCTCCGCCGGTGCTCGACGCCGACGAGGCCCTCGCCGCTGCCCTCGGCCTGCGTGCCGCCTCGGGCGTCCACGGACTCGACGCGGCAGCCGCGACGGCTCTGGCCAAGCTGGTCACGGCCCTGCCGACCCGCCACCGCACCCGCCTGGCGGCCGTCGCAGCCACCATGCGTGCCACCGAGCCGCCCCGGTCCAGGGACAGCGACCCCGCGACCTTCACCGCCCTCGCGCTGGCCTGCCGCGCCCGCGAGGCCGTCCGCCTGACCCACCACCGCGACGACGCCCACTCCCCAGCGCCGTCACGGGCGCGCGACACCCAGCCCCACCAGCTCGTCTCCGCCTACGGCCGCTGGTACCTCGTGGCCTGCGACCGCGGCAGCACCACCTGGCGCACCTACGCCCTGGACCGCGTCACCGACGCCCAACCCCTCGGCCTTCACCTGCCGACGCCCCACCCGCCGCGCGACCCGGCGGCCCTCCTCGCAGCCGCTACCCGGCCACGCGGACGCCACCACGTCAAGGTCCGGGTGCACACCAGCAGCGACCTCGTGCGCCAGCTCGTCTCCCCCACCACCGCCGACGTCCACGCAGACGACGAGCACAGCTGTGTCCTGGAGCTGGACACCGACGACCTCGACTGGGCCGCCCGCTGGCTCGTCCACCTCGACCTCGACGTCGACGTCCTCGCCCCACCGGCACTGCACCAGCGACTGCACGACCTCGGCACCTGGCTCATCGCGCGCTACTCCCTGGAGAGCGGGCCAGGCAGCCCGGCCGAGGATGCCGACAAGATCGTGGGACGACGGCGCTGACACGACGGTGAGACACCGCAGGCCAGGCGACTTCGTCAACGTCAAGTCCGGTGGGTTCCCACAGCCCCTGTGGGATCCAGGCTATGTGTCGGCGTCCAGATCTTGTGTCAGCTGCGTGTCACTGTCCAGGTTTCGTGTCACAGCCGGAGCGCTCCTGCAGGCCGCCGACGTCGTCGGAGAGGCGGCTCGAGGCGGAAAGCGCCGCGGCGTGCGTGACTCGTGCCGGAGAGCGACTGGCCGGTCTGCGGTCCGCTGGCGACCCCTTGGCGGCACGGCTGCGGCCGCTCGGGGCCGGCGCCGACGATCCCCCGTGGCCGTCACACTCGGGATCGACGACCCTCTGAAACCGCCATCCGCAACTGGGACGGCATTCCTGATGACGCAAGGACGGGTGCGTCGTCGTCTGATCCTCGTTGGGGGGCTGTCCATCGGCACGGTGGCCAGAGAGGACCCTCGGAAGCGGCGGTCAGGAGTAGTCGACCGGGGCGATGAGGTGGCTGGCGCGGGCGCCGGCGGGCAGGGCGTCGGGGTTACCGCGGCGGTGGGACTCCTGGGCGACCTCGACGAACTTGATGGCGTGCTCGTCGCCGGTAGCCACGGCGCGGTCGGTGACGTCCTCGGGGGTGGTGGTGGCCTGCTCGGCGCGGCTGGCCGGCGGGGGCGCCGCAGTGGGTCGGTAGGCGGCGGTGATGGCCGCGCTGACCGCCCACGCCGTCTCGTAGGTCGGGGCCCACAGCTCGCGCGGCAGGGCCGGGAGGACGAGCCCGGCCGCGCGGGGTGCGGTGGCGGCGTGCACGAGCATCACCGGGCTGCCGTGGGCCCAGCGGCGGTAGCCGGTGACGGCGGCGTCGACGAGCGCGTCGACCGCCGCGGGGACCTCGGCCGCCGGTGGCGCGGCGCGCAGCCGACCGACGGCGGCCGGCCAGGCCGACGTCCGGGACAGCTCGCCCAGGCGGGCGCGAACGCCACCGGCGCTGCTGAGGGCCGGGACGGCGTCCAAGGCGGCCGTGGGGCCGACGTGCCCCGCCGGGCGCGGGTGGTCCGGCAGGCGCTGGTGGCGGGCGGCCCAGTAGCCCAGGGCCTGGGCGAGCTCGGCGGTGCGCGCGGGCGTGGTGTCCTCGAGCAGGGCGCGGACGGCGTGCCCGGTGCGGATGAGGCTGTGGGTGGCCGAGGCGACGGCGCCGTCCAGCAGCCGGGGCCACCACCGGACCACCACGTCGCGCCAGGGCTCCTCGCGCAGCTGCCGGTCGAACAGGTCGAGCCAGTCCCCCAGGCGTGAGGGGTCGCCCAGGACGTCGCGCCACTCGTCCTCGGTGATCGGCCACCGGACGGCGGGCGCCTCCTGCAGCCGGGTGGCGTAGCCGTCGACCCAGGCCTGGACGTGCTCGCCGCGGCCCAGGCGCCACAGGGCGTCGGCGGCCATCGGCCCGTGGTTGGACAGCCACCCCTGGAACTCCGGGCCGGTGGCGCGTAGCCGGGTCCAGGTCTCGTCGAGGTCGTCCCCGGGCACGGGGCCGCGGGGTGAGCCGGTCGGGGGCGTCGTGGTGTCCATGACGAGCAGTGCACGGGGTGAAGCGCACTTCAGGTCAAGAGGTGGGCCAGGCCACCATGGCCGGGTGGACGAGCAGCTGCTGACGGTCGGTCAGGTCACCGCGCGCGCCGGTGTCAGCGCGCCGACGCTGCGGTACTACGAGCGCCTCGGCCTGGTCACCGCGACTCGGACCACGGGCAACCAGCGCCGCTACGCCCGCCACGTGCTGCGCCGGCTGGCGTTCGTCGCCGCCGCTCAGCGGGTCGGGCTGTCCCTGTCCGAGGTCGGTGGTCTGCTCGCGCAGCTGCCCGCCGACCGTGCCCCCACCCAGGAGGACTGGACCCGTCTGGCCCGGCCGTGGCGGGACCTGCTCGCGGCCCGCATCCGCGAGCTGCAGGTTCTGAGGGAGTCGCTGGACGGCTGCCTCGGGTGTGGGTGCCTGTCCCTGACCCGGTGCGCCCTCTTCAACCCCGACGACACCGCCGCCACCGAGGGCACCGGCTCACGCTGGCTCCGCCGAGCCTCCACCCCGCAACCGCCGACATGACGACCGCGGCACGCCTCGGCCGGCTCGAGAACGTCGGCGGCCGCGACGTCGGGCCGTCCCGCACCCGATCGCCATCCGGCGCAGCCGGGCCCGACGCAGCCCAGCATTGGCACGATGGGCTCATGGCGGTCACGGCGGTGGTGCGCGAGTGGGACGAGCCAGAGGGCTGGGGCGTCCTCGACGCGCCCGAGACCCCCGGCGGGTGCTGGGCGCACTGGTCGAGCATCGCCGTCGACGGCTTCCGGAGCTTGGCGCCGGACCAGGACGTGCAGCTCGAGTGGGAGCCGGCCGAACAGGACGGCTACAGCTACCGCGCCCTGCGGACGTGGCCGGTCGGCGTCGACCCGGTCGATCACGACCTCTCCGAACAGGACGGCGCCTGCAGCAGCACGCTGACGATCCGCTTCGACGACGACCCGAGCTGATCGGTCACAGACCCACCCGCGGCCGTGCCCGGACACGATCGGCAACCGGGGACCTCCCGGGCGGGAGCGCAGCATCGGTCGAGGACTGAGGAGTCTCGGGCGGCCCGCCTGTCGTGCGTGTCATGAGCAGCGACGAGACCTCTCTGCCGAGCACCGCGGCTCGACCAGTCGTGAGCATGTACTCCTTCTTCACCAGCGACCCGGCGCGGCTGGCGCGCTTCTGGGGCGAGCGGATGCAGCTGCCCGTGGCACTCGGGGCCACCGACGACCTGGTGATGCTCGACCTGAACCACGCGGTAGCGCGGGCGACCTGGATCTTCGAGCGCGTCGAGGACGCCACCGCGGGCACCGCGCCGGTAGGCCTGGAGCTCGGCGTGGCGACCGGGGCGGACGGGGCGACGTCCTGGACGGACGTCGCCGATCGCGCCGAGCTGCTGGGAGCCACCCGCGTCGCCCAGCGCGAGGTCGAGGGAGTCCTCTGGATAGAGATGCGTGGCCCGGACGGCAACCGCTTCCGCGTCTTCGGGCCTCGACCTCAGTGAGCTGCGAGGGCCCCGGAGAGCCCCTCGACATGGAGGACCGGATGGACGTCGGGGTGGTGATCGCCGTCGACGACCTGGGGGCGCGCCCGCGCCTTCTCCGAGGACGCCCTGGGCCTGGCCGGTGAGGCCATCCCAGTGGGTGGCTGCTGCCTGGCGGCGGTAGGTCGGCGTGCTACTTGCTGCCCGAGGACGCCGGTGCTGAGTCGGCGTCCTGGCCGGTGGCGAGCTTCCGGGTCGGCGACGCCTACGCCGCTGTCGTCCGCCTTCGCAGCCGCGGTGTCGCCTTCCTCGACGAGTCCACCGTGCCCTTCGAGCTCAACGACGACGGCGTCTCGGTCGACGGCAGCGGCACGAAGGTGGCCTGGCTGCAAGGCCCCGACGGCAACGTCCTCAGGGTGCTCTCGTTGCCACGACGACCTTGACGGGGCGTCCGAGCAACCGACCCCCAACCGGCGACGGTGCAGGTCGCAGGGGCCGCGAGGCGCGGCCTCGCGGCGACGTCGCCAGCAGACCCGTCCCGATGGCACTCCCGCGCAGGTGCCTCATGCAGGAGCCCCCAACGCCGCCGTCAGCCGGTGCTGGCCCTCCCCCGCCGCGACAGACGCCTCGCCTCGAGATCGGGGCGGGGCCCGGCTGAGGGTCGCGACAAGATCCTGAGACGTCGGCGCTGACACAGCCGTGGGACGTCGCAGGTCAGCGCACGACGCCTACGACAGCTCCAGCCGAGCGCCGAGAGCAGCAGGCCGACGTCGGCGGATCTGACGATGGCGCGAGCGCGGGCGACGCCCGTCCTGCACGGCCTCGTGGCCGGCGGCCGGCCTCCTTGACGACACGCGCAACGTCTGCCAGCCTTGTTATCGGTCAATAACAAGGCTGGAGGGTCACCCTGACCATGAGCTCACGGCGTCCCCCTGCTCGGAACGACGAGCTGCTCGACGCCGCCCTCGTGGCCTTCGCCGCCCGCGGCTACTTCGGGACGACCACCGCTCAGGTGGCCGAGCAGATGGGCGTCTCGCAGCCCTACGTCATCCAGACCTTCGGCTCCAAGCGCGAGCTGTTCCTCCGGACGCACGCGCACGCCGGCGCCCGCATCGTGGCGGCGTTCCGTGGGGCTGCCGACGAGACGTTCGAGCCAGCGCGGCTCGGAGCGGCGTACCTGCGGCTCGTGCGGACCGACCTGCCCGCCGTGCTCGTCCACGCGCACGCCTTCTCCGCCGCCCCGGCCGAGGCCGAGATCGCCGCGGAGGCACGGCGACTGTTCCAAGAGATCACCGCGGCAGTCCGCGCGGCCGGGGCCACGGTCCCGGAGGCCGCCGCCTTCCTCAGCCGCGGGATGCTCATCAACACCCTGCTCCTGATGGACGCCGCCGGCTCGTCCGAGGACGCCGACGTGCTGGCCGTGGCCGCCGCCGTCCTCGGAGCCGCATCACCCTCCGCAGCCTCCCTCCCACCCGAAGACGAAGGACGACGATGAACAAGCACGTCCCCTCCACCAGCCTCGGACAGCGCGCCCGGCGCTCGCCGGTCGTCGATCGAGAGCCCTCGCGACGCCAGGGTGATGGCGGGCACCCCCGGGTGCCTCAGCGGCCACGGACCCCCGACCCGGCCCACGGCACGTCGCCCACCCGCGCCCGGTGGAAGTCCGTCGTACCTGTGACCCTGCTCGTGGCCCTGTCCGGGTGCGCCGCACCCGGTGCACATGACGACCAGACCGCGAGCGACGCGCGCCCCACCGCTGCGCAGGGGTCGACCACCCCGGCGACCGGCGCCGCACCGTCGAGCGGCGCCGCCGCGTCATCGGCGCCGACGACCGCCTCGGACGAGGACCGCGTCGCGGCCTTCTGCGAGGCGAACGCCGCGGCAGCCGCCGCGGTCAGAGGGACCGTCGCCGAGGACATCACCGCCCGGCAGGCCCAGGGAGACGCCGCACGCGAGCTGCCCCCCGTGCCCGGCGGGTCACCGCAGGTCGAGGCAGGAGCCGAGAAGTTCGCCGCCGCCGCGGACGAGACGGTCGACATCCTCCGCACCTTCCCGCCGGAAGCGCTGGTGTCCGACGTCGGCACCGACCCGCGGTTCCTGGAGTCGACGGCGGTCCAGGCCGCCGCGGACGACCCGGAGTACCAGGCGTTCCTCCTCTGGACCATGCAGACGTGCTCAACGACCCCCTGAGGGAGGGCGCCCCGGACGTCGCTCGATCCCCCGGGAGACTCAGGCGGTTCGGCGCCCGGTGCCGGCGGCGCGCCGCATCGCTGGGGCGGCGACGAAGGCGCCGAGGGCCAGGCACGTGATGACTGCCCCGCGGTGACGCCGGCGGCGGGGCCGTAGGCGCATCTCGGCCACGGCGTGGGCGGTCACGTCGGTGACCAAGACCGCAGAGAGTGGGTCAGCACGGCCAGCGAGACGAGGGAGGCGCTGAGCCAGGCGGACAGGCGCGGGTGCGGGGCCGCCGCCGCTGGTCACCAGCTGCACCAGGTAGACGACCGTGCCGTGTGCGGGGACCACGACGAGGAGCAGCACAGCAGGCAGCGGTGCCGGCTGCCCACGCCAGCAGCCACTCACGAACAGCGCGTCAGCGGAGGATCGTCACGTGGAGCGGGGTGCCGTCGTCGACGTGGCCCTCGGAGGTCAGGTCGCGGCCTTGACGTCGCGGCGGCGACTTCGGTGGCGGCCCAGGCGGCCAGCAGGGACAGGGCCTGGGCGGTGGGAGAGGCCGGCTCGGCGGTGTAGACGGTGAGGGTCAACCGGGGCGTGGAGAGCAGCTCCATGCCCTCCGCCGGCGGCCCGGCCCCCGTACGCGCCTACCTCGAGGACGTGCTGCCCGACGTCCTGTCCGGCGCCCTCGAGCCTGGACGGGTCTTCGACCGCGCCGTCGCCCTCGACGACATCCCCGCCGCCTACAAGGCCGTGGACGACCGCGAGGCCCTCAAGGTCGCCGTCCGACCCTGACCCCAGTGCGGACGGCGCCCCGCACTGACGCCGTCCGCACCCCACCGGCGCAGCCTGCACGAGGCGTGCAGGCGACGCCTGCACCACTCTCCTCACGAGGACAGATGGACATCACCATGACGACCGGAGAGCTGGTCCTGCGCGGAACGCTGCAGGACAGCCCGAGCGCCCTGGACCTGGCCTCGCTGCTGGGGCAACCTGGCCGCCTTCGTCCGCCCCGCCCCCCGCGCCCAGGGCCTCGCCGGGCTCGGACGTCTCGACAGGGTCGGACAGCTGATCGCCCTTCCCGCTGGCACTTCCGCCCGGCTGCAGCAGAGCTCTGCGACGTCCTGACCCGGCCGCGACACCGAGGTCGCGCCCGGGAAGGCTCCCGCAGGCGCGCACCTGGAGCCGGTGGAAGCACCTGCGTGGCCCCGGTCGGGAGGTGCCGGTGACGGGGGTGACGGCGACGTGGCCGAGCCCGCCGGCCCCGGTCCAGCTCCTCACGAGCGCACCGCAGCAGCAGCCGCAGGGCCGAGGACTGCTCCCCGGACGCCGTCATGACCATGGCGTCGACGCCGGCCCTTCACGACGTCAGTCCGCGGGTCCACAGTTCTGCTTGTCCGTGTCAAGCGATCAGCTCGACCCACGAGCCCATCGGGAGGACCGCGATGTACCACGCCCTCGTCGAGCGCATCTGCCGCCGCAACTTCCAGCGCGTCAACGACCACGACTACGAGCCCCTGCTCGCCGCCTGCCGGCCCGACGTCCACCACCGCTTCGGCGGCGAGCACGCCCTGGGCGGCCAGCGCCGCGACGTCGAGCACCTGCGTCAGTGGTTCCACCGCCTGGGACGGGTGTGCCCCACCCTGCGGCTGACCGTCACCGACGTCTGGGTCAAGGGCCTGCCCCACGACACCAGCGCCCTGCTGCGCTGGGACGCCACCCAGGACATGCCCGACGGGTCCGCCTACGCCAACCACGGCGTCCACGTCGTACGGCTGCGCTGGCTGAAGGTCGTCTCCATCGACGCCAACGAGGACTCCCAGGCCGTCGAGCGCGCCATGGCCGTCTTCGCCGCCCACGGCGTCGCCGAGGCCACCGCCGCCCCGATCACCAGCTGACCCGCCCACCACCTCGCGGAGACGACCATGACCACGCATCGTCCTGCCCGGCCCGCCCGCTCCTACCTGTCCTACCGCTCCAGCCGATCCGTGCTCTCCATCGGCTCGGAGGGCTCGGTGCTGTCCGTAGGCAGCATCGGCTCGGTCCTGTCGGTCGGGTCCATCGGCTCCTTCGGCTCCGTCGGGTCCATCGGCTGCTGGCTGGCCGCGGGCTCCATCCTGTCCGCCCTGTCGAGAAGATCCGTGCTGTCCTGGCGCTCCACCGGCGCCACCCTCCGCGCCGGCCACCACCAGCCCTGAGCCACAGGGTTGACCCGCGTCAGACGCAGGCAGCTCTCGCTCCCGTCCTTGCGAGGTTGCGCCCCCGCAGCGAGCCCCTGCGCGTGACTGACCAGTCCTGCGCCGCCCAGGGAGGTCACCGACGAGGACGACAGCAGGACCACGTGCTCCACCCGGCCGCGACGACGACCTCGAGCAGTCCTTCAAGCTGGTTCAGGTCGGCGCACAGGGAGAGCTGCCGAGCGTCGGCGAGGTCGGTGGAGAAGAAGCCGGGGTCGTCGAAGTCGGCGGCGACGGTGCGCACCCTGCCCCGGGCAGCACGAGCCGCTGCGGCGCCACCGACCGCACCGCTTGCTCCCACCAGACGACAGAGATGACGACCTCCGTGACGCAGTGCTGGACATGCCTCGGCACCGCCTACAGCCAGGTCGCGCTTGCCGAGGCGGATGGCCTGCACTGGCGTACGGCACTGGTGTCGACGGTCGTCGACACGATCGAGACGCTGCCGGCCTACCCGGGCCTCGGCGCAGTCGCCCTCGGGGCCGTCGTCACGCTGCCGGGAGCCCTCGCAGCGGCCGAGCACGAGCTGATGCCCATGGAGATCGGCGGGGTGAGTGAGGAGCGTGCTGCACTGACGGTGGACCTGATCGCACAGCTCGCCGCTGCCACCGCCTCCGAGCGATCCGTCCGTCGTCGTCGCGGCGGTCGGCGACTGCTCTCACCGGCCCACAGAAAGCGCCCGCCGCGACTTCGCCATCGACGTCATCATCGTCGGCCTCACGGGCAGCACTGACGGACGCCTCGGCGCACCACGAACGGCACAGCCAGCTGGTTGGACCCGTCCCGATCGTGTGCCGCGCCAGGAGCCCGAGGCGTCGCTCCGTCCGGCACCACGCCGCCCTCCTCGCGCCCTTCTGGCGGCTACCGCCGGTGAGAGAGGTAGGGAATGACCGGCGTCCTCAGCTGCTCATCACGTGGACGTCGCCGCCGAGAGCACGGCGGAGGCGTCGGAGATCACGCGGCGAGGCGTTGACCACGTGGGGGACGCGCGCGGCCCTCAGCAGAGGCAGGTCTGCCGAGCTGTCGGAGTAGGCGTGGTCCACGGGGAGCGAGATGCCGGCTGCGGCCAGCGCCCGCAGCTTGCCGTCACCTCGGGCGGGCGTCGCCCGCGGCAGTCCCCACCGGCTGCGGGTGAGCCGCGAGGCGACGACCTCGACGCCGTCCAGACCGAGCGCGTCGCACACGAGCTCGGCGAGCGGGGACGCGCAACCAGTGGCGACCACGACGCGGTCACCCCGGCTCTGGTGCTCCCGCAGCCGGGCCACGACCGCGGAGGTGGCCCGGCCCGGACGAGAGCCGGCGTGGCCGGCGGCGAAGGAGGCAGCCTCGGCGGTGAAGTCCTCGTCGGTCATCCCCACCGCGGCCAACCACACCAGGTACCTCTCGGCCACCAGGCGTGTCGGGGAGAGCAGGAAGGCGGGGAGCCACGCCGGCGCCGTCACGACGGCGACGACGGCCCGCGCAGGGGGCCGGCGCATCAGGTGGGCCAGGAAGAACCCGAAGGAATCGCCGCTGAGCAACGTGCCGTCGAGGTCGAACACGGCGACCGCCTGCTCGGGCGTCGGCTCCTCGCTCTCCCGGCTCACCGTCGCACCCTCTACCAGGCAGCCGGCGCCGTCGGCGCCCCCGGCAGAGCCGCATCCGGGGCCGCAGTCGAGCTCGTCCCACGGGCGAGCATCTGCAGCCGACACGGCAGGACCACGGATCCGCGCGTGACGTGGCTCCTGACCGGCTACGTTCGCGCGAGGTGACCTCGCCGTTCGGGTCGGTGGACAACTAAGGAGAGCAGCCGTGGCCGTAGACCCGACAGCACCCACCTCGCCCGCGACGCCGGTCGCGACGTCACCCCCGGGCAGACGGCGACAGGCGCTGGTCCTCGCCGCCATGGCAGCCGCCGGGCTGCTCGCCGGGGTGGGTGCCAAGAGAGTTGACGTCATCGTCGTGCCGGACTGGGTCGACGACCTCGGGAACTACCCCACGGTCTTCTTGCTCGCGGTCGTCCTGATCGTGGTGACCGCCCCCTCTCCCGCCGCAGCCGCCCTGCGCGCAGCGGTCGCCTTCGCCGCCATGTGCCTGGCCTACTACGTCACCTCCGCGGTCACCGCCGGATTCCTCAACCGGGAAGCGGCGCTCACCTGGACGGTGACCTGCGTGACGCTCGTCCCCGCCGGGGCGGCCATGCTGCGCTGGGCGACCCGGCGACGCGGGCTGCTCGCCGGCACGGGGTACGCCTCCGTCGCCGCGCTGCTGACCACCGACGGCGTGCTGCACCAGATGCTGTGGTCGCTGACCTGGGCCGACGGCCCCGAAGCCGACCTCTGGTTCCGCCCGGTGCTGGCCCTGGTGCAGGTCACCGGGCTGGTCCTGCTGCTGCTGGTCCTGCCACCGGGACGACGTAGCCGGCTGTGGGCCCTAGCTCTCTTCGTGCCGCTCACCTTCCTCGCCCGCACCGCCGTCCTCTGGATGTACTCACTCGTCCCCGGGCTCGGCTGACCACGACGCAACCCCTCCTCACGAGAGCGCCTGTTCTCGTGCCGAGCCGCGCTCTCGACGTGTCGCCGTCCTCGCGGCGGACGCCTGCTGCCGCGACGACGCTCACCGAGGGAAGGAGCCAGCGGAGACGAGGACGTCCGCCGCCTCGCCTGGATGCGCTACCGGCGGGTGCTGCTGAGCCTTCGGGTGAGCTGCCAGGACGCCGGCGGGCTACCACTTCCTCCGCGCAGGGCGAGGGTTGCGGCGTGGGCGCCCTGGTCGTGCAGCGACTGGTGGACGCTGGTGAGGTCGGCGGCTGCTGCTTGGGGTGAGTCGTCGAACCCGCCGAGGGTGACGTCTCCGGGGACCGTCAGGCCGGCGGCCAGGAGGGCGTCGCGGGCGCCGAGGGCCAGTTGGTCGCTCATGGCGGCGAGGCCGTCGAGCTCGCGACCACTCGCGAGCAGCGCAGTGGTGGCCGCACGGGCGTCGGAGGCGTCGTTGAGCGCGCACACGGCGACGGGCACGGCTGCCCAGTTGAGCCCGAGGTCGGCGGCGGCGTCGCGGAAGCCGGCGAGGCGGTCGCGGGTGACGGGGTAGGCGACGCGCTGCGGGTCGAGGTCGTGGTGGACGCCGGCGCGGCGGTCGCGGTCCAGGGGGAAGGACAGCACCGCGGGTGCGCTCGCGGTGGCCCACACGTCGGTGGCCAGGGCGCGGGCGGCGGCGCGGTTGTCGATGCTGACGAGGGTGAACCCGTCGGTAGGCGGTCCGCCGTGGATGACGGCGCGGCGGTGGGTGGCGCGCACGGCCGCGAGGACGGGGTCGTCGGCGGTGGTGGTCCACACGACGAAGGCGTCGACGGCGGCCGCGGCGACGCGGTCGGCGTCGTCGGGACCACCGGTGGTCGGGATGATCGTCAGCGCGTACCCGGCGGTGGTGCAGACCTGCGCGAGGCCGGCGACGAAGCGGGTGGCCTGCGGGTCGTCGAAGACGTAGGTCAGGCTCTCGCCGAGGACGAGACCGAGGGAGCGCAGCGCCCCCTGCCGCAGGAACCGCCCCGAGGGGTCCGGGCCGAGGAAGCCGAGCTCGGCGGCCGCGGCGTGCACCCGCTCCCGGGTGCCCGATGCGACGCGGGTGGGCTGGTTGAAGGCGTAGGACGCCGTCATCCGCGAGACACCGGCTGCGGCGGCGACGTCGCCGAGGGTCACCCGCCGCTTGACCACCATGCCCGCCACCCTAGATGTGTAACGTGACACAGCATGGGCAGGACCACCGCCTTGACGCGGTCGCCGTTCTTGGGGTTCGCCACCTTCGGCGCCTTCTGGGGCGCCTGGGGCGCGGCCATCCCGAGGGTCCGCGAGGTGGCGGGGATCACCGACGGCGAGCTCGGCCTGGCCCTGCTGTTCGTCGGCGCCGGCGCGCTGCCCGCGATGCTGCTCGCCGGGCGGGCGCTGGACCGATGGGGGCTGTGGATGACCGGCCCGCTGCTGGTCTCCCTCGCCCTCGCTGGTCTCGTCGTCGCGATCACGGCCGGGGGTGGCCTGCTTGCCCTGTGCGCCGGCTTCGCGCTGGTCGGGGCGACCAGCGGCGCGGCTGACGTCGCGCTGAACTCCCTCGCCGGTCGCGCCGAGCAGACCGCAGGCCGCCCGGTCATCACGCCCGTGCACGCGACCTTCTCCGCCGTCGTGGTCGTCGCCACCTTGACCACCGGTGCGCTCAGCGGCGCCGGCGCACCGCTGCTGCTCCCGTTCGCCCTGGTGCTGCTGGCCGCCGCGGCTGCCTGCGTGGCTGTGGTCCGCGGCCTCGGCGGACCCTGGCGCCGGGCGCGCGAGCAGCCGTCGCCCCGGGCGTCACCGCGGCCGGTCGGTGCGGCGCCGGCGGCCAGCGCGGGACTGTCCCTGGCGCTGCTGACCGGGATCGGCGCCCTGACGGCGATGGGCCTGGCCGCCGAGAACGCCCACCAGAGCTGGAGCGCGGTCTACCTCGAGGACGAGCTCGCCGCTCCCGCCACCCTCAGCGCCCTCGGCCCCGCGGTCTTCGCCGCGGTCGTGGCCGTCACCCGCGTCGCCGTCATCCGCCTGGACACCCGCCACGCCCGCACCCTCGTGCTCGCCGGCGCCGCGAGCGCCACCACCGGCGCCGCCCTGCTGTCCCTCGCGCCGACCCTGCCCACCGCCCTGGCCGCGCTGGCCGTCGCCGCCGCCGGCACCGCCGTCCTCTTCCCCACCCTGCTCGGTGTCGTCTCCCGGGCCGTCCCCGAGCACCGCCGGGCCCGCGCGACCTCGACCGTCACCGTCGTCGCCTACACCGGGTTCATCGTCGGCCCCGCCTACGTCGGCCTGGCCTCCGACACCTTCGGTCTGCGCGGCGCGATGCTCGCCGTCGCCGCCCTCACCGCTGCCCTGGCCGCCTTCGTCCCCGTCGTGCTCCGCCGCCAGCGTGCCCAGGACGACACGATGTCGAGAGGCGAGCGCTGACTGAAAGGTATGGGCCACCGCTGGTCAGCGCCGGTGTCGACGTCAGTGCGGCGAGACGCGGCAGGACCGCGCGTTGGGAGCCGCCAGCAGGACGCCCCGACGACGCCTTGGGCCAGGACCACGACGAGGAGCAGCACCATCACGCGCAGCGGTGCGGCTCCCAGCGCCAGCCGCTGATCACCGACTCGGTGCGCCAGGAGACCAACGGCTCCACGTCAGGCTGCGACTCCCGGTCTGGTGGTCGCGCGGACGACGGCGGTGATGGCCGTCCCGACGAGCCGCGAGGCTCCGCGTCGGGGCAGGTCGTCGATGGTGGGGGTGTCGCCGAGCCGCGGGAGGTCGTCGTCGGCGGTCGCCCGGGCGACGTGCAGGGCCGCCTCCTGGTGGGTGTCCAGGGCGCTGTGGCCGGCCTCGCACAGGGGGACGAGGGGGCCCCGTGGTGCGAGGTCGACCGCCCGTTCCGCGACGGGGCGGGGCGTGCACAGGTCACGGTCTCCGGAGACCACGACGACGGGCCACGTGGTGCGGGTGAGGGCTGCGGGGAGGTCGAAGGGCTCACCGGCGTAGGTTGGCCGGCGGGTGGCGGCGTCGGCGAAGGCGAGCTGGGGGTCCAGCGGGCCGCCGTCGACGGGCAGGCCGTAGCCCAGCTGGCCGTAGGCGATGCCGGCGACCAGGTCGGGCCCCATGAGGTAGCGCTGCCCGGCGCCGTCGACCTCGCCGGCGCCGAGACCGGCGATGCGGGCCCAGGTGCGACGCAGGCGCCCGTCGGCGCGAGCGCGCAGCAGCCGCTCGAGGACGTGCCGTCCCGCGAACTCGTGCACGACCTGCACGTGGAGCGGATGACCCAGCTGCTCGAAGGCCTCGGTCAGCCCAGCCCCTCGGCCGACATCAGCGGGATGGAGGGCATGGACCACGGCTCGGGGTCCATGAGCGGGATGATGACCGCCGACGACATGGCCGCTCTCGAGGCCGCCTCCGGCCGCGAGCTCGACCAGCTGTGGCTGTCGATGATGGTCGAGCACCACACCGGCGCGGTCGAGATGGCGCGCACCGAGCTCGAGGACGGCGCCGACCCGCAGGTCCAGCAGCTGGCGACCGAGATCATCGAGGCCCAGGAGGCCGAGATCGCCACCATGGAAGAGATGGTCGACCAGCCGCCCCGACGCTGACGTCTGCCCAGCTCGCCTTCCACCGTCGTCGGGCTCGGCCGGTCACTGCCGGGCCCGACGAGGCCGACCAGGGCCGAGACCTCTTGCGGAGCAGCGCACGCGGCCCGGGAGGGCGTCGAAGGGCGCCCCGGCGCGGGCGGGGTCGGGGCTCAGGTCGAGGTGGCCCACGACCTCGTGCACGCCGTAGCTGCGCAGCCGGTCGGCGTGCCGGCCGCTCACCGTTGCCGTCACGTGCGCCCCGGCGCCGACGCCCGTCGTCTCGAGGGCGCCGTCAGCGACGGCCGACGCCGGAGAGGTCCTCGACGACCTGCAGCACGCCGCTGTGGTCCTCGGCGCCGCGCCCGGTCCAGCGCATCGCGCCGAAGAGCTGGTCCACGAGGGCGGTCACCGGGGTCGCGACCCCGACCTCGCGCGCGGTGGCGAGGACGAACCCGAGGTCGTGGTGCTGGTTGACGGACAGCCCACCGGGGGTGAAGTCGCGGTGGGCGAGCTTGTCCCGCTTGACCTCCAGGGCGCGGCTGCCCGCCAGCCCGCTGCCGAGGACGTCGAGCAGGGCCTCGACGTCCAGCCCGGAGCGCTCGGCCAGCACCACCGCCTCGCCGAGCACGGCCAGGGTCGTGGCCACGACCGCCTGGTTGCAGGCCTTGGCGACCTGGCCCGAGCCCACCGGTCCGAGGTGGCGCACGACGGCGCCGAGGACGTCGAAGAGCGGCAGCAGCCGCGCCACGACGTCCTCCTGCCCCCCGACCATCACCGACAGGCGCCCGGTCGCGGCGCCGACGTCGCCGCCGCTGACGGGGGCGTCGACGACGTGAGCGCCGCGCTCGAGGGCGCGTGCGGCCCAGTCCCGCAGGTCGACCGGGGAGGTGGTGCCCATCACCACGACCGTCAGGCCCGGGCGCAGCAGCGGGTCCACCACCTCCACCACCGGCGCCAGGCCGGGCAGCACCGTGATGACGGTGTCGACGTCGGCGCCCGGGTCGCACGCCTCCTCGGCGGTGGGGTGCAGCGACCAGCCCGGCACGTCCAGCGGCTCGACGCCCGACCGGTTCCAGGCGCGCACGCGCACCCCGGCCTCGGCCAGACGCCGCGACATGGGCCGGCCCATGAGCCCGAGCCCCAGGACGGCGACGGTCCCGCCGCCCGGCTGGTCAGCGGCGGCTGCGTGCTTGAGGAGGTACGGGGCTGCCTCCGCGCTCACCGCGTAGCCCGCACCACGACCGAGCGGTCGGCGAGGTGGTCAGGTGTGCGGCCCTCGCGCACGGCGAGCAGGGCTCGCACGCAGCTCATCCCGTTGTTGCGGGCCATCTCCTCGGTCCAGGCGATGGCGTGCGGGGTGAGCACCACGCGGGGCAGGGAGGTCAGCGGGTGGTCGACCGGGAGCGGCTCGACCTCGAAGACGTCGAGGCCGGCGCCGCCGAGGTGCCCCGAGCGCAACGCCTCGACCAGGGCGTCGGTCTCGATGATCGGGCCACGCGCGACGTTGACGACCACCGCGCCGCGCGGCAGCAGCGCGAGGCGCTCGGCGTCCAGCAGGTGGTGGGTCTGCGGGGTCAGCGCCGCGGTGACGACGACGACGTCGGCCCGCCGCAGGCCCTCCTCCAGGTCGACGAGGGAGACGTCGAGGTCGCCCAGGGTGTGCGGCGGGCGGTGGGGGTCGACCGCGAGGTTCGTGGTGCCGAAGGGCGCCAGCAGGCCGAAAAGCTCCCCCGCCACGTTGCCGAGCCCGATGGTCGTCACGGTCAGCCCGGTCAGGCCACGACCCATGAGCGACAGCCGCCCCGACCAGTCGCCGTGGCGGACCACGGCGTCCTTGGCGGCGACGTTCTGGAGCACCGAGAGGATGAGCGTCAGCGCGGCGGTGGCCACGGCGCGGCGGGCGCCGTCGGGGGTGATGGTCACCGCGACGCCGGCGCGGGTGCAGGCCTCGACGTCGACGGCGTCCAGGCCGACGCCGAAGCGCGCCAGGTGCCGGGGCGGGTTCGGGCCGGAGACCGTCTCGGCGGTGACGCCGGGGGCGGCGAACAGCACGGCGTCGAAGCCCTCGACGTGGGCGGCGGTGAGCACGCCGTCGTCAGGCTCGAGGAAGACGAGCTCGGCGCCGGCGGCCTCCAGGGCGTCCAGGCCGATGTCGCCCCAGGAGGTGGGCAGGTCCGAGCCGGCCGGGGGCCGCAGGTCGGCGGACAGGCCCACCGTGAAGGTGGCCTTCTCCTCGCGGGAGGGGGTCCAGGGGGAGGTCGTCGTCGTCATCACAGCACCGCCAGGGGGTTGACAGGGGAGCCCGTGCCGCCGCGCACGACGAGCGGGGCCACGAGCAGGGTGAAGGTGCGCCGGCCGGCCTCGGCGCAGGCGTCGGCGAGGGCCTCGAGGTCGAGGTTGTCCAGCAGTGGCGTGCCGGTGGCCGTCAACGACAGCGCGTGCACCGGGGAGTGGAGCTCGGCGACCGGGGAGGGCCGCACGTCGGTGTCGCCGTCCGAGCCGAGCAGGACGGCCCCGGCGTCCAGCAGGGGACGCACCGCGTCGACGTGCAGGCCCGCGCTGGCCGCGCCGGAGTCCCACGCGCCGAGGCGCCGACGACGACGGGCGTGGCCGGTGTGGACGAGGACGGCGTCGCCGGGCTGGACCTGGACGCCGTGCGCCGCGGCGGCCTCGGCCACGTCGCCGGGGTGCAGGGCGGTCCCCGGCTCGAGCCAGTCGACGCCGCGCACGGCCGGCACGTCGAGGAGCACACCGCGCAGGAGCACCCCGTCGGCGAGGGCGTCGACGGAGGCCCACGACGACCCGCTGGCGCTCATCGCCGAGCGGGCCTCCACCCCGCCGTAGAGGCGGCCGCGGTAGCCGATGTGGCAGGCCGCGTCGAGGTGGGTGGTGGCCTTGCCGTGGTAGTCGATGCCGAGGAAGTCCTTGTGGCACGAGGGCTCGGGCGCCTCGACGTCGCCGAGGTCGGTCATGTGGTGCAGGGCCGGCCTGGCGTTGTCGGGGCCCGCGTGGGTGTCCACGGGCCAGGCGAGGCTGATGGACCTGCCGGTCCGTGCGGCCGCCAGCGCTCGCAGGCGCGCGGCGTCGTCCACCCGGGCCATGGCACCGCGGGGGTCGTCGGTGCCGGCGTGGGCGGCGGCGAGCTCGTCGAAGAGCGCGTCGTAGTCGGCCAGCGCGACCGGCGTGCGCGTGTGCCGGGTGCTGTCCAGCCACTGCTGCAGCTGCTGGTGCGGTGCCAGCCGCGGGGACTTCTCAGGGTCGTCGGCGCTCACGCGTGCGTCCTCGTCGTCGGGGATAGCGGTAGGCGCACCGTACCAACATGCTGGTCGATGTCCACTCCTCTGGACAGCAGACTCAGCCTCGCCCGTCCAATAGGCTGGACGGACGTTCCGCGGAGCCCCATCCGTAACCCACTGCAGGAGGTTCGGACATGTCGGCACAGATGAGCGCCCAGGGGTCACCGGTCCCCGCCGTCACGCGCGCCTCGGCGCTGCTGGACGCGCTGGCCGCCGCCGGGGGCGCTCCCCTCTCGGTGAGCGAGCTGGCGCGCCAGCTCGGGCTGGCCAAGTCCTCCACGGCCAACCTCTGCCTGGCCCTGGAGTCCGAGCGCCTGGTGGTCCGCGGGGACACCGGCTACACCCTCGGCCGGCGCCTGGTGGAGCTGGGCGGGGCCTACCTGAGCACGGTCGACCAGGTGCGCGAGTTCTACGCCGCCTGCCGGCGCGCCCCCCTCGTCTCCGGCCTGACGGCCCGCGTCGCCGTGCTCGAGGGGCTCGACGTGCTCTACCTCGCGCGCTACGACGGGGCGCAGCCGATCCGCCTGACGGCGAACATCGGAGACCGCTTCCCGGCCCACTGCACCGCCACCGGCAAGGTGCTCATGGCGGCGATGGCCCCGGCCGCGCTCGACGAGCGGCTGCGCGGGCGCACCCTGGCGCCGCTGACCGAGCGCTCCATCACCGACCACGGCCAGCTGCGCAGCGAGCTCGAGCGCGTGCGCGCACAGGGGTTCGGCCTCGACGACGAGGAGACCACGCCCGGGGTGGTCTGCGTGGCCATCGCCGTCCCGGGCGCGCGCACGGACAGCGACACCTTCGCCATCAGCGCCACCACCGTGACCACCGGCCCGGGCGGCGCCGACACCCTGGACCTCCAGGCGGTCCGGGCCGACCTGGAGACCGTCGCCGAGGCCCTGGGCAACCCGCTGGTCGTCGCACGGTGAGGCGAGTCCTGTCGGGAGCCACCTCGACCAGGGCTTGCCAATCCTCTGGACAGCGTCCATCATCGTGAACGCCGAGCGATGGAGCTCGACCGCCGGAAAGCCCCGGCGTGACGTGCTGGAGGAGTCCATGGCCGGACCGGAGCAGAGCACCCCGAGCCCAGGAGGAGCAGCTCTGAGCCTCGGCGCCCCGCCGCTGGTGGCGGTACGGGGCGCCAGCAAGCGCTTCGGCGCCACCCAGGCGCTGGACGGCGTCGACCTCGACGTCCACGCCGGCTCCGTGGTGGCCCTGCTCGGCCAGAACGGGGCCGGGAAGTCCACGCTCATCAAGGCGCTGGCCGGCGTCTACACCCTCGACGACGGCACGGCCGAGATCGTGGGCGAGCCGGTCGGGACCCCCGGCGCCGCACGCCGGATCTCCTTCATCCACCAGGACCTCGGGCTGGTCGACGGCCTGACGGTCGCCGAGAACGTCGCCCTGGGCACCGGCTACCCGCGCCGCGGCGCCGCAGGTCGCACCCCGCGGTGGGCGCCCATCGACTGGCGGGCCGTGCGCCGGCGCGCCGACCGTGCCCTCGAGCTCATCGGTACGGAGGTCGACCCCCGCACGCAGGTGGCCGACCTCTCCCGCACCGAGCGCTCGCTCGTGGCCATCGGCCGCGCGCTGGTGGTCGACGCGAAGGTGCTCGTGCTCGACGAGCCGACCGCGAGCCTGCCCGTCGATGAGACCCACCGGCTGCTCTCGGTCGTGCGCGGCCTGCGCGACGAGGGCCTGGGCATCGTCTACGTCACCCACCGCCTCGACGAGGTCTTCGCCATCGCCGACGAGGTGGTCGTCATGCGCGACGGGCGCGTGGTCGCCGTCTCCGCCCTGACGCGGACCACCCCCGACGAGGTCGTCCGCCAGATCGTCGGGCGCAAGCCCGTCCCCCCGCCGCCGCCCGCCCCGCGGGAGACCTCCGGCGCCGCCCTCGAGCTCGACGCCGTGGTCGGCGAGCGCGTCGGCCCGGTGTCCATGTCCGTGCGTCGCGGCGAGGTCGTCGGCCTGGTCGGCCTCGCGGGTGCCGGCCACGTCGAGCTCGGGCGCACCGTGCTGGGGGACTCGACCTTCTACTCCGGTGCGATCCGTCTCGACGGGACGCCGTACACGCCCACCGACGTCGCCACCGCCGTGCGCCGAGGGTTCGGGCTGGTCACCAGCGACCGCGCCGCCGAGGGCCTGGCGATGCCCCTGACCCTCACCGAGAACCTCATGCCCAACCCCGCGCTCACCGGCGACAAGCCGTGGTCCTGGCGCCGCCAGGGCGCCGAGCGGGAGCGGGCCGCCGAGCTGGTCGCCACCTTCGGGGTGCGACCGGCTGACCCGGACCTCCCGGTCGGGGGTCTGTCCGGCGGCAACCAGCAGAAGATCATCCTCGGCCGCTGGCTCTCGACGGACGCCTCCGTCCTGGTGCTCGAGGAGCCGACCGCCTTTTTTAATGATACGGCGACCACNCGACGGACGCCTCCGTCCTGGTGCTCGAGGAGCCGACCGCCGGCGTCGACGTCGGGGCCAAGCACGAGATCTACACGCTCCTGGACGTCGCGCTCGAGCGCGGGCTCGCCGTCCTGCTCATCTCCACCGACTTCGAGGAGGTCGCCCAGGTGTCACACCGAGCGCTCGTGTTCAAGGACGGCGAGATCGTCCGTGAGATCGGCCGGGCGGACCTCAGCGTCGCCACCCTGGTCGCCCTGGCCTCCGGCGCCCGGTCGTGAGCGCCCCCGCGACCGACCGGCCGCCCACCACCCCCGCCCAGGAGCCGCGACGCTCGCGCCACCGCACCCCGCTGGTGGGCACCTGGGGCTTGCCCGTGCTGACGGTGCTGCTCTTCGCCGTCTTCGCCCTCGCGCTGCCCAGCACCTTCCCCACGGCCACCAACATGAGGGCGATCCTCACCAACCAGTCGATCCCCGCGCTCCTCGCGCTGGGGGCGATGATCCCCATCGTCACCGGTCGCTTCGACCTGTCGATCGGCTACGGCATCGGCCTGGCGCACGTGGTCGCCATGTGGCTGCTGGTCAACACCGACCTGTCCTGGCCCGTGGTGCTGCTCCTCGTGGTCGCCAGCGGCGTGGTCATCGGGCTCGCCAACGGGCTGCTCGTCGAGGCCGCGCAGATCGACAGCTTCATCGCGACCCTCGGCACGGGCAGCGTGCTGTACGCCCTGACGGGCTGGATCACCGGCGGTGGCCGCATCGTCCCCGGCACCGAGGGGCTCCCGGCCGCCTTCACGGACCTGACCAACTCCACCTTCCTGCTACTGCCGGTGACGTTCTGGTACGTCGTCGTCCTCGGTGTGCTGCTGTGGGTGGCCCTGGAGCACCTGCCGATCGGCCGCTACCTGTACGTCGTCGGCGCCAACCCGCGCGCTGCAGCCCTGGTCGGCATCCGCAGCAGCCGCACCATCGTCCTGGCCTTCGTCGGCTCGGCCGTGGTCACCGCCCTGGCCGGCGTGCTGCTGGCCGCCCAGCAGCAGATCGGCGACCCCAGCGCGGGACAGTCCTACCTGCTGCCCGCCTTCGTCGGTGCGCTGCTCGGGTCCACCACCATCAAGCCGGGGCGCGCCAACGCGGTGGGCACCCTCGTGGCCGTCGCGGTCCTCGCCGTGGGCCTCTCGGGCCTGCAGCAGCTCGGCGCGGCCTTCTGGACCACCCCCCTGTTCAACGGCCTGACCCTGCTGGCCGCCGTCGGCCTGGCCGGGTACGCCGCCCGCCGCCGCCAGCGCGCTGGCGCGGCGGCCGGCGCCGCCGGCCGCTCCAGCGGCGGCAGTGCGCCCACCCCCGGGCCGGGGTCACCGCCGTCGGCCCCGGGCACCACCTCGAGCAGCTGACGACCTCCCCGCCCACCCCGCACCACCCGGCCGGCCCGCCGGCCCGACCCGCCCTGTCCTCGAAGGAGACGACATGCGCACCACGACCTCCCCCCGCTCCACCCCCGCCCGGAGGCCCCGCACCGCCCGCCTCGCGTGGCGCCTGGTCGCCGTCGGCGGCGTCGCCGCCCTGACCGTGGCCGGCTGCTCGCGCGGCTCGCAGCAGTCCTCCAGCGAGGCCACGGCCACCGGCGAGGGCGCCTGCCCCGACGTCGTCGCCGCCGCGCAGACCGCCGTGGACGCGGCCACCGCCACCGACGCCCCCTGGGACGGCCCCACCACCGGGCCTGCCGCCCAGGAGGGCAAGACCATCGCCTACGTCGCCCAGACCATGACCAACCCCGGTGTGTCCAGCATCGCCGCCGGCGTCCAGGAAGCCGCCGCCGAGATCGGCTGGGACGTGCGAGTCCTGGACGGCCAGGGCGACCAGGCGGGCATCCAGAACGCCTTCGGCCAGGCTCTCGCCCTGAACCCGGCGGGCATCGTCGTCAGCGGCTTCGACCCGAAGTCCACCCAGGCGCAGATGGACCAGGCCGTGGCCGCGGGCATCCCCGTCGTCGGGTGGCACGCCGTCGGCACCCCCGGCCCCAGCACCGACCCGGCGCTGTTCACCAACGTGACGACCAGGGTCGAGGACGTCGCCAAGATCAGCGCGCAGTACATCATCGCGGAGTCGAACGGCACCGCTGGCGTCGTCGTCTTCACCGACGACTCAATCCCCTTCGCCGCCGGCAAGGCGCAGATGATCGAGGACGAGCTGGGCACCTGCAGCTCGGTCCAGGTGCTCAACACCTCCAACATCCCGATCCCTGACGCCGGAACCCGCACCCCGCAGGAGTTCTCCTCCCTCGCCTCCCGCCTGGGCGAGGACTGGACCTACTCCGTCGCCATCAACGACCTCTACTTCGACAACGCCGCCACCCCGCTGCGGGCCGCCGGCAAGCAGGGCGACGGCGCGCCGTACAACGTCGGCGCCGGCGACGGCTCCGAGGCCGCCTTCCAGCGCATCGCCAGCGCCCAGTACCAGGCGGCCACGGTCCCCGAGCCCCTCAACCAGGAGGGCTGGCAGATCGTCGACGAGCTCAACCGCGCCTTCGCCGGCGAGCCGGCCAGCGACTACGTGCCCGCCATCCACATCACCGACGCCGACAACGTCGGCTCGACCACCAGCTGGGACCCGGCGGGCTACCGCGAGGCCTACTCCGCGATCTGGGGCGGGTGACAGGCACCACCCCAGGAGGACGTGGCCGGCCGCCGCCGCGGCCGGCCACGCTCGAGACGACCACACCGAGGAGCACCGTGCCCACGACGGCCCACCCCCTGTTCGACATCTCCGGCACCACCGCGCTGGTCACCGGCTCCAGCCGAGGCATCGGCCTGGCGCTGGCCACCGGGCTGCTTGAGGCCGGGTGCACCGTGGTGCTCAACGCCCGCGACCCGCAGCGCCTGGACGCCGCCCGCGAGCAGCTCGCCGCCGGTGCCGCCGGGCAGCAGGGCCCGGGCCGCGTGCTCGCGGTGCCCTTCGACGGCACCGACGCCGACGCCGTCCGCGCCGGGGTGGCGCGGGTGGAGGAGGAGGTCGGCCCGATCGGGATCCTCGTGAACAACACCGGGATGCAGCACCGCCAGCCGTTCCTGGAGTTCCCGGACGAGACGTGGCACCAGCTGCTCGCCACCAACCTCTCCAGCGCCTTCTTCGTGGGCCGGGAGGTGGCGCGCCGGATGGTGCCCCGGGGGCGAGGCAAGATCATCAACGTCGCCTCGCTGCAGAGCGAGGTCACCCGGCCCGGCATCACCCCGTACGCGGCCACCAAGGGCGGGCTGAAGATGCTCACCAAGGGCATGTGCGCCGAGCTGGCCCCCTCCGGCATCTGCGTCAACGCCATCGGTCCTGGCTACTTCGACACCGAGCTCACCGCGGCCCTCGTCGCCGACGAGGAGTTCAGCGCCTGGGTCAGGGGCCGCACCCCGGCGGGCCGCTGGGGCGACGTGCGCGACCTCGTCGGAGCGCTGCTCTTCTTGTCCAGCCCGGCCTCGGACTTCGTCAACGGCCAGGTGCTCTACGTCGACGGAGGCATGACGTGCGTGCTGTGACCACCCGCGCCGCGGGAGACCTGCGCGTCGAGGAGCTGCCGACCCCCACCCCCGGCCCCGGCCAGGTGGCGGTGCGCATCGCCTACGGCGGCATCTGCGGCTCTGACCTGCACTACTACCACCGCGGCGGCGTGGGTGACTTCCTCGTCCGCGAGCCGCTGGTCCTCGGCCACGAGGTCTCCGGCACCGTCGAGGCGCTCGGTGCGGGGGTCACCGCCGGGGTGGAGGCCCCCGCCGTCGGCGCCGCCGTCACCGTGCACCCGGCCACCCCCTGCGGGCGGTGCCGCCAGTGCCGGGCGGGTCGCGCCAACACCTGCCCGACGACCCGCTACCTCGGCAGCGCCGCGCACCTGCCGCACGTGCAGGGCGGCTTCACGGACGTGCTGGTGGTGCCCGCCGGGCAGGTGGTGGCCCTGCCCGAGCAGCTCAGCTCCGGCGCCGGCCTCCGGCGCGCCGCGCTCGCCGAGCCCCTCGCCGTCGCGCTGCACGCCCTGCACCGCGCGGGCGACGTGGGCGGCCGCCGCGTGCTGGTCACCGGCGCCGGCCCGATCGGCGCCCTGGTCGCCGCCGCCGCCGCCCACGCCGGCGCCGCCGAGGTGGTGGTGACCGACCTGGTGGACGAGGCGCTGCAGGTCGCCCTGGCCGTCGGGGCGACCCGGGTGGAGAAGGCCGACGCGCTCTCCGCGTCGCTGTCGACCGACGGACCCCTCGACGTCGACGTCGCCGTCGAGGCCTCCGGCGCCCCACCGGCGCTGACGACCTGCGTCGACCACGTGGTCCGCGGCGGCGTCGTCGTGCAGCTGGGTCTGCTGCCGCCCGGGTCGGTGCCCTTCCCCGGCAACCTGACCGTCACCCACGAGGTCGACGTGCGCGGCGCCTTCCGCTTCACCACCGAGATCCACGACGCCGTCGCGCTGCTCGCGGACGACCTGCCCGTCGAGGCGGTGCTGACCCAGACCTACCCCGTGGCCGACGCCCGGGAGGCCTTCGACCTGGCCGGTGACCGCGTCCGCGCGAGCAAGGTCCTGCTCGACCTCACCTGCTGACGCCGGACCACAGCCCTTCTCGACCGGCGGCCCCGCCGCGTCCCGACGGAAGTGGGGCTGCGGGAGCGCGCTGCGCTCGGACCGCGCGACCACCGGCGGCGTCCACCTCTACGGCGACGACCGCGACGACCCGACCCGACCCGACCCGACCCGACCCGACGCTAGAGGACCTCGGCAGCGGCGGCCCGGGCGATGGACTGGCTGAGCCAGCGCACGCGGCTGCCGACGGCCCAGCTCGCCAGCGGCCTCGAAGCCCTGCCCCAACGCGTCCGCAGGAGGGTGGCAGTGTCCACGCGGAGGCGGCAGCCCGCCCCGTCTGGCGTCACGGACACGTGCAGGACGGCGGTGACGTCCTCGGCGTCGTGCCACAGCTCGCGCCACAGCACACCGCCAGGTCCGGTGCGCACGAACAGCACTCGCACCGACCGGGTCTTCTCGCCCTTTCGGTAGACCAGGCTCAGCACCCCGCCCTCGTCGACGACGGCGTCGACGGCGGGATCCCATTCCGGTCGGCGCCCCGCGTCGCCGAGCACCGCCCACACCGCCTCCGCAGAGACGGGCAGCTCGTGCGTCACCGACGCCGACAGGCATCGACGTGCCGGCCCCAGCGCGGCTGTCGCTGCCGCCACCTCGACCGGGACATCGAGCGCGACTGCCGTCGCCCCGCTGGCCAACGACGCGCGCAGGACTTCGAGGTCGACGCCTGCCGAGGACAGCACGCGCTCGACGCGACGTCCCTCGTCGTCCAGCAGCGCCCGCAGCAGAGCCCGGTCGTCCTCCTTGTGGTCGACCGACTGCATGACCGCCAGCGCCCTCGTCCCCCAGGGCACGCTGACGACGCGGGCGGCGTCGCCCCCTCGCACCGCCGGCGGGACCGCGACCTGGACACCGAGGGAGTGCGTGTCAGCCGCCTGCAGCTGCTGGACCGCCTGGCGTACCGACGGCAGGTCCGCCCCCGCCGCCGCGAGGCGGGACGCGCTCGGCCCTCCGGTGAGGAGCAGCCCGACCAGCAGGTGGTCAAGATCGACCTCTGGGTGCCCGAGCTCGGCGACCTCCTCCATCGCCGCCGTGCTGATGTACCGCGACTGGCGCAGCAACGACCGCCCTGCCCGGCGTCGCGCAGCACCCCGACGTCGTCCTTGCTCGTTCACGACCGCTCCCCCCCTTCGGTGACGGCGTCCCGCAGCCTCTTGGCGTACTTCTTGTGGACGGCCTGACGGGTGACGCCAAGGCCCGCGGCGACCTGCGACCAGGAGGCCCCCGACCGCAGCGCCGCCTCCACCTGCCGCAGCTCGAGCGTCTCCAGCACCCGCCGCAGCGCCGCAACGGCTCGCAGTCCTTGCGACGGATCGGCCGTGTCGGCCGCTGCACCGGCGAGCTGGGCTGCATCCATGGCGTCAACGTAGGTTGCCCCTTCCTGCCACGTCAACTCTGGTTGACCCAACAGGTCGGGCGCCCGCCCGCCACCTCCCAGGCTGGCGACGTGACCTCGCCCCCGTCAGGGCGTGACTCCCGCTCTGGTGGTCGCGCGGACGACAGCGGTGATGGCCGTCCCGACGAGCCGCGAGAGCCCACGTCCCTAGCGCTGCAGGCCTGGCCACGCTGCAGCGGCCAGCATCCTCTGCCACGCCCCCCCGTCGATAAGGCGGACGTCCTCGTCGACAACCGACGGCAGCGGTGGGGCGACGTCTTCGCCGACCACTACCTGCCACCGCGTCCGTGCTGCCGCCCTCGAGCAGTGCGCCTGGCAGTGCATGGGGGAGCTGGAGGGCACGACCGGGGAAGGCGTCCGTCGGAGGTGATCGTGCACGGTCACCTCCGACGCACAGCTGACCACGAAGCCTTGCCCGGCATGCGCGCCCAGCACGGCCCTGCCATGACCACCGGCCCGTGGACGTTCGTGGCGAACAGGCGAGCGTCGCCCTCCTCGACGGCACCCCGGTAGCCGTAGCCGGCGTCGTCGACCAGGAGGTCGACCCCGCCGAAGCGCTCCTCGGCGGCACGGACGGCGGCGCCGACCTGCTCGCCGTCGGTCACGTCGACGGGCACCGCCAGCGCCGTCGACGGGTACGCGTCCGCGAGGACCTGCACGGACCCGGGGTCGCGGGCGGTCACGAGCGCCTGTCACCCCGCTCGAGGACCGCCTCGGCCAGGGCACGCCCCAGTCCCGTCGAGCACCCGGTGATCAGCCACGTGGGCCGGGTCCTCCGTCGTCGTCCAGCAGAGCGTCGTCGTCCAGCAGCGCGCGACCGCGCCGTCGTCGGACGATCGCGCACCTGGCACCTCCGGCGCGAGACGAGAAGGACGACGCCGACGGGCTGCCCCTCAGGTCCGCTGGCCCGGAGCGCGCGAGGCCAGGACCGCCGTGCAGGCACCGAGCACGACGGCGCCGCCCAGAGCCACCAGCCCCGCAAGAGTGGTGAGCTCGGCAGCCCGGCTCAACGACCCCGCGGGTGGCGCGATCCCCAGGGTCTCCGCACGGCTGTAGAGCCCGAGCCCGACGGGGAAGAAGAGCAGCGTCGTCACCATGGTCACGGCAGCCACCTCGCCGCAGGCGCAGGCGACGCCGACGAGACGACGCGGAGCCGCAGGGAGGGGTACAGCAAGGGTGGCCAACTTCATGGCCAGCAGCCAGGCGCCCACGCCGGCTGCCGCCAGGACGACGACATAGGGCAGGACGGGCCACCACCCGCCGACGTCGGGGCTGTACAGGGCGGCGAGGTCAGTGGTCACCGTCGCGCGTGGGTCGACGACGAAGAGCAGAAGCAGGCTCCACAGGACGGCCAGCGACGCGACCACGCCGAGCCGGCGCCGCGGCGCCGCGGCCGAGGTCGACACCACCGCGGAGGGAAGGCTGGCGGTCATGCCGCCATCCTGCCGCGGGTCGCCGTCCCGTCGCCGGGCTTCCGGCCGCCGCCGCCGCCGCGGCATGCCGGTGCGCCGAGGACTGCCTCGCGGGCACCTCCCGCGACGGACCGTCCCAGAGACCAGCTCGCGGGACGTGACCGTGCACCGTCCCCTCCTGCGAACAGCTCGTCAGGACGGCGGCCGGGCGCGCCCGCCGGGTCGAGACTGGGCGGCGTGGACACCACCCCCAGCGAGGCCTTCTGGCGGATCGGCGACGGTCGGTTCGCGCTCCTGACGACCTTCCGGCGCAGCGGCGTCGGCGTCGCGACCACCGTGTGGCTGGCGCGCGACGGCGGACGCCTCGTGGTCACGACGCCGGGCGCCAGCGCCAAGGTCAAGCGCCTGCGCCGGGACGCGCGCGTCCTGCTCGCGCCGTGCGGACGCCTCGGCCGGGTCGCCCCCGGCGCACCCGTCGTCGAGGCCCGCGGGCGCGTCCTCGGCCCCGACGGCGAGCACCCCGGCGCGGTGGCGGCGCTCGCCGCCAAGTACGGCGTCGCCTTCCGCGTCGTCCTCACGCTCGAGGCGGCGATGCGTCGCCGCCGCGGGGGCGACACCGCGCGCGTCGTCGTGGCCCTCGAACCGGCGGGCTCGACGCAGCGCTGACCACCCGCCCGGAGGCCGGAGGCGCGCGGCGCTGCCACGAGGCGCTCGTGGACGACGCCGCCCTCTCCGACATCGCGCACCGCCGGCGTCCCGTGGCCGCGCCCGTGGACCTCGTCCGGGTGCGCGAGCTGCTCGCCTGGCTCGCCCCACCGACGGGAGGGCGGCTGCTCGACCTCGGCAGCGGCCACGGCGCGTGGCTGCTCGAGCTCCTCACCGGCCGAGACGACCTCACCGCCGTCGGCGTGGAGCTGTCCCTTCCCGACGGCCTGGCCGAGGCCGCACAGGCCAGCGGCGTCCGTGACCGGGTGCGGTGGGAGGAGGCCGACGCCGTGCAGTAGAGCGGCGGGACCGTCGACGTCGTCCTGTGCGTCGGCGCAAGCCACGCCTTCGGCGATCTGGCCGCGACCCTCGCCGCGGTACGCCGGCACCTGCGCCCCGAGGGTCGGGTGCTGCTCGGCGACGTCTTCTGGGAGACCGCACCGACTCGCGCAGCGGTGTCCGCCCTGGACGCCGCAGCCGGGGACTTCCCCGACCCGGCTTCCTCGCCGATGCCCGGGCCGCCTCCTTCGAGCCCGGCTTCGGCCACGTCAGCACCCAGGCGGAGTGGGACGACTACGAGTGGTCCTGGACCGGCTCCCTCGTCGACTGGGCGCTGCACGAGGCGCCCACCGACGACGACCGCCAGCAGGCGTTGTCGACGGCTCGCGAGCACCGCCGGCAGTGGCTGGGTGGGTACCGCGGCGTCCTCGGCTTCGCCACGGTGGTCCTGCACGACGTCGCCACGCCGCAGGGCTCGGAGCCCTGACCGACAGCCGAGGCTCGGTCACCGAGGCGGGCGCGCCTCACTCGACCGTCGGGATCGACGCCTCCTGGGCCACCCGGTGCGACGACGGCTCCAGGAGCTCCTCGAGGCATGGCCAGACCCGCCGTGAGGGGCAGCGCCAGGCGCCACTGACGGAGAGTCCGCCTCAGTCTCCCCGGCAGCGGTCGACCAGGACGAAGGCTCCCGGGCCGCTCAGCCCCTCGGCGTGGACGCGGCGGCCAGCCACCACCCTTGGTGAGGAAGCGGTTGATGTCGCCGTGAGGACCGCCGTTGACACCAGCCCCTCCTCGAGCTCGACGGCGACGACCCCGTCGTCATCCACGCGATGACGCTGCGTCCGAAGTTCCATCGATCCTTGGCATGAGGCAGACGCCGATGCGCCACACCGACGAGGAGATCGACGCGGCAGCGCACCGCTTCGAGCGGCTGGCCGACGAGCTCGACCCCGAGACCGCTCTCGCGGTGGACACCGCAGACCTCCAGCGCGTCGCGTCGGCCACACGGTCGGTCCGGACTGAGGAGATGCGACTTCGCGAGGCCGTCGCCGAGGGACAGGTCCACGGCCGTTCCTGGGCGCAGATCGGCCTCGCCCTCGGCGTCTCGCGGCAGGCGGCGCGTCAGCGGTTCTCCGACCGTGCCTCGGCGTGAGGTCCTGGCCCGGCAGACGTGCTGACAGGCCCGCGCTCCGGGACTGACGACGTCCTCTGGGGGCATCACGCCGCGGGGCTGCGCAGCGAGGTGGTGACCGAGGTGCGGGCGGGTCTCGCCGTCGCCGCCGACGAGTCCCAGCCCGGCTGAGCGGCGCCTCGACTGGCGTCACCACCCGTCAGGCCTGGACCTCCGGCCCGTCGAGCGGGAGGCTCGAGGTATGTGGTCGGACAAGAGCGGCGACCCGTCGACGGACGACGACGGTGAGCGGTGGCAGCGCACCTACCAGCGACCCGACAACGAGGTCGGCGTCCCCGTGCCGCTGTCGCTCGTCCTCGCGCGCACCGAGGACACGGCGGTGGTCCTGACGTCCGTGCTCGCCTACAGCACGGGCTTCGCCTTCGACGTCGCCGTCCGCCTTCGCCAGCCGCCGCCCGACGACCGTGACCTCTTCTGGCACGGGTTCGGCCGCTCGACGTCGGCAGACTCGTTGCTCCTCGGCGTCGAGTACGTCGACGGGCGGCGACGCTCGGTCCTCGACGTCGACGACGCACCGTGGTCGCCCTCGGGGCGTGCGAACCGCGCGGCGGCCGAGGCCGGCCCCCTCACCCTGGTGGGCGGCGGAGGTGGCGGGGGCGGCAGGACGTACGACCACAGCTGGTGGGTCCACCCGCTGCCGCCCCCCGGTCCGGTGCGGGTCGTGGTGCGGTGGGACGCCCAGGGGCTCGCGGAGTCCGTCACCGAGGTCGACGGAGCGGGCATCGCCGACGCCGGCGCCCGGGCGGAGGCGCTGTGGCCGTGGGAGCCCGAGCGGCGCCGTCACGACGTTGAGGCGCCGTCGCCGGCCCGACCCAGCGACGGCTGGTTCGCGACGCCGTAGCGGTTCACCTCCATGAGGTGTCCCTCCAAGGTGACCGCGCACGGTCTCCTCCGACCTGCGTCGTCGGACCACCGGGGCACCCTGGCGACACCCGCCGCCCTTCTCCTCCTCAGCGGCGGCGGCCGGGGGGCGGGTTGACGGAGTCCCCGCCGTCGCTGAGGTCGCCGTCGGGCGGGACCCGGTGGGCCTCCAACGCGGTGCTCGCCACCACGGCCTCGACCAGTGACGCGGGCCCGCCGACCAGCGTCGAGTCGAGGTCGACCTCCGTGGACAGGCACCAGGACCGGTCGTGCGGCCAGAGCAGGGCGGGGGACTGGCGCCACAGCCACTCCCCGGGCCACACCTCGGCGACGTCGGCGCAGGTGCGTCGACCCAGCCGCGCAGCGGCCGCCAGCGGACCGGTGAAGAGGAGGTACCCCCGACCGGGCAGCTGCAGCCGGGGACCGCCGAGGACGTCCGCCGAGAACGCGGGTGGAACTGGCCCGGGGTCTTCGCCGTCGCCGTAGAAGCCGACGCCCCGGCCGTCGACCCAGCCGTGGCCCTCCCACAGGGCCATCACGTGCTCCTGCTCGGCAGGCGTCCACGACCCGAGGACGTCGAGCAGCGCCGCCAGGGCCGTGGGCTGGAGGTCGCCCTGCTCGGGCTCCTCCCCCTCCCACTCCGTCGTCCTGGTGCGCCGCGTGCGGGAGGTCCCGCTGATCGCCTCCCACTGCATCAGCGGGTGCGCCGTGCGCCCGGTGGCCTCGCAGACCTGCGCCCACGTCGTCTGCTCCGGCGACCCGTCGTCACCGACGGGGTGGAGCACCCGCGCGTACGCCTCGTAGCCGCTCGGCACGAAGCTGGTGACCGGCGCCCCACCGGCTCCGCTCTCCGTCAGGCGAGGAGCCAGCCAGGCCCCCAGCGAGACAGCCGGCGTCCAGACAGGCTCCACGAGACCTCCATCTCCGCCGAGAGCCGCCCGGCTCCGTGCCACCGCTGTCCAGGGCGTCCGACGGCGGAAGCAGGATGACGCACGAGCGGCCGGCCCGGACGGACGTCGAGTCCGACGGCGCGCACGTCCAGCAGCTGCCCGACCTGCCGGAGGTCGGACTCGACGCGCCGCGGCGACCGGACGAGCGGGAGGCGGCGCCCGCACCAGGCGGGCACGCGCGCTGCGTCATCGACGTCGACCTGCGCTGGTCGATCCGCCGACCTACGGTTCCGGTCCGCCCTGGCTCGTCCGCCGGGGCGGTGTCGTCGACGCATCCCGGGAGAGCCCCATGCCCCTGCAGCCCACCGTCGTCGTCCTCGACGTCAACGAGACCCTGTCCGACATGAGGCCGATGGCCCGCCGGTTCCGCGACGTCGGCGCGCCGGAGCACCTGGCGCGGCTGTGGTTCGCGACGCTGCTGCGGGACGGCTTCGCCCTCACCGCCGCCGGTACGCGCCCGACCTTCGCCGACCTGGGCGTCGACGCGCTGCGCACCGTGCTGGCCGGCGTCGACCTCGACCGCGACCGTGAGGCGGCCGTCGAGCACGTCATGTCCGGCTTCTCCGAGCTCGGGCTGCACCCCGACGTCGCCGAGGGCCTGCGCGCGCTGCGCTCGGCGGGGTACCGGCTCGTCACGCTGACCAACGGCGCCGCACAGGTCTCCGAGCAGCTGCTGGCCGGCGCGGGCGTCCGCGACCAGGTCGAGCGGCTCATCTCGGTCGACGACGCCGAGGCGTGGAAGCCGGCGCGGGCCGCCTACGAGCACGCCGCCCGCGTGTGCGAGGTACCCCTGGCGGAGATGCTGCTCGTCGCCGCCCACCCGTGGGACGTCGACGGCGCCGCCCGCGCCGGCCTGTCCACGGCGTACGTCGACCGCACCGGCGCGCCCTACCCCGCCTCCTTCACCGCGCCCGACCTCGTCGTCACCGGCCTTGGCGACCTCGCGGCCCGGCTGGGGTGAGCCGACGAGGGCGCGAGCGGCGCCCTCGCCGGCACGGCCTCAGCCGATCTCGGCCCGGTGCACGCGCAGCGCGCCGAGCACGGAGGGCACGAGGACCCAGATCGCCGAGGCCGTGGCCAGGCGGGCCCACTCCGGCGCGCCCATCTGGAGGCCCTGCCCGACGGGCGTCAGGGCGGTGCTGAAGTCGACCCACGGCGCGACGTCCTGCAAGGGGCCCACGAAGAGCAGGAGCAGGGTCACGGCGGTGGGGACGACGAAGTACAGGACGATCGCGACGGGCGAGCTCAGCAGCAGCAGGGCCAGCGCGAAACCCACGAGCACCGAGACCAGCAGCAGCACGAACGGCTGCAGCACCTGCCACCACTGGACGTCCCAGTCCGCCGGGACGTCCTGCACCGCCGCCCCCGCAGCGGTGCCTGCGGCCGTGACGGCCACGCTGACGGCGAAGGCGGCCACCGTGAGCACGAGCACCGCCAGCAGCTTCGCGGTGAGCACCCGCTGGCGCCGCGGGACCAGGGTGAAGGTGCCGGTCGCCGTGCGCGCCGACCACTCGCTGGTGACGACGAGGATGGCGATGACCGGCACGAGGAAGCCGGCCGGCGTCTGCTGGAGCACCAGCCAGAAGGCGTAGTCGCCCGCCTGGTCCCCGCCGGCGAGGACCTGGACGGCCACGACGGCGAGCGAGACGAGCACGACGACCACCAGCAGCCAGAAGCCGGCCCGGGTGTCGACGGCCTTGCGCAGCTCGACGCCCGCGAGGTGGCCAAGCCCCGGCGGCTTCGTGGGCGCCGACGTCTGCGGACGGGCGTGGGTGTCGGTGGACGTGCTCATCGCGAGGCCTCCTGCGCGCTCGTCGCGGGTGCTGCGTGCGGGTCGGGCGCGTCCGGGCGGTCCTCGCCCAGCTCGCTGCCCTGGGTCATCGAGAAGAAGAGCTCCTCCAGCCGGCGACCGCCCACGGGGCGCAGCCCGGTGAGGACGACGCCGGCCGCGAGCGCCGCACGTCCGACCGCCTCCGCGCCGGCCTGGACGGTGAGCCCCTCCTCCGACGGCGTCACGCCCACCCCCGTGGCCTGCAGCGCGGCGACCAGCGCCTCGTCGTCCAGGCTCCGGACCAGCACCGCCTCGCCGGAGGAAGCCGCCAGCAGCTCCTCCTTGCTGCCCGCGGCGGCCACCCGCCCGCGGCCGATGACGACGAGCTGGTCGGCGATGGCCTCGACCTCCCCGAGCAGGTGCGAGGACAGCAGCACGGTGCCGCCGCGGTCGGCGAAGTCGCGCAGCAGCCCCCGCATCCAGAAGATGCCCTCGGGGTCGAGCCCGTTGGCCGGCTCGTCCAGGACGAGCACGCGCGGGTCGCCCAGCAGGGCGACGGCCAGGCCGAGCCGCTGGCGCATGCCGAGGGAGTACTGGCGGGTGCGCAGCCGCTCCGGGCGGCCGGCCAGCCCCACGAGGGCGAGGACCTCGTCCACCCGCTCGGCGGGCAGCCGCATCGTGCGGGCGGCCAGGGAGAGGACCTCGCGGCCCCGACGGCCGGGGTGGGTGGCCCCGGCGTCGAGCAGGACGCCGACGACGCGACCGGGGTCGGGGATGTCGGCGTAGGCGCGGCCGTCGACCGTGGCCGAGCCGGACGTCGCCCTCGACAGCCCGCAGAGCACGCGCATCGTCGTCGTCTTCCCGGCGCCGTTGGGGCCGAGGAAGCCGGTCACGGTGCCGGGTCGGCACGTGAAGGTGACGTCGTCGACGGACAGCTGCCCGCCGTAGCGCTTGGTGAGGTGCTCGACCTGGATCATGCGAGAGATCCTCTCGCGGCGCTCGCGCCGCGTCCTCCGCCCTGAGGTGGATCGCTCGCTCCACCTACGGGGGGAATGCCGAGGCGTCCGCCGGCCAGGCCGAGGGTGTGGACGCAGGACGCACCTGACGGCGTCCTCGGTCCACACGCGCGGCGGCGGGGCCCTGGCGGCTGCCCGGCGCGCTCGACGCCAGCGGTCGGCGAGAGGACGATCTCCGGGCGAGGCCCCTCCCCGCGAGCGCCCTCACCCACACCCGCCGCGCCGCTCGGGAGCAACGATGACGGACGCCCGCCTCGCCGACTGGCTGCTCGACTCCGACCCTGCGCTGCGCTGGCAGGTCGAGCGAGACCTGCTCGGCGCCTCCGAGGAGGTCTGGCGGGCGACGCGGGCCCGGGTCGCGACCGAGGGCCTCGGGGCGGAGCTGCTCGCGCGCCAGGACGCCGACGGCCAGTGGGCCGGCGGCGCCTACTTCCCCGCCGGGTGGGACGGGAGCAGCGGCGAGCCGCAGCCGTGGACCGCCACCACGTGGGTGCTGAACGACCTGCGCGAGTGGGGCCTCGACGCGGCGGTCCTCGGCGACACCGCCCAGCGGCTCGCCGCGAACGCCCGCTGGGAGTACGACGACCTCCCGTACTGGGGCGGCGAGGTCGACTGCTGCATCAACTCCTGGACCCTGTCCAACGGCCTGTGGCTCGGCGCGGACGTCGACGGCCTCGTCGACTGGTTCCTCGCCCACCAGCAGGGCGACGGCGGCTGGAACTGCGAGTGGGTCGAGGGCTCGACGGTGTCGTCCTTCCACTCGACGCTCAACGTCCTCGTCGGGCTGCTGGACCACCAGCTCGCCACCGGTGACGCCGACCGCACCCGCGCCGCCCGCCGTCGCGGCGAGAGGTACCTGCTGCGGCGCAGCCTCTTCCGGCGCTTGTCAACCGGCGAGCCCTTCTCCGAGCGGGCCACGAGTCTGGCCCACCCCCGCCGCTGGTGCTACGACGTCCTGGCTGCGGCCGACCACTTCCGTGCCGCCTCGCTCGCCGACGGGAGCACGCCAGAACCCCGCATGGGCGAGGCGGTCGACGTCGTCCGCAGCAAGCGGCAGCCCGACGGCACCTGGCTGCAGGGCCACCGGCTGCGCGGCGACGTCTGGCTCCACGTCGACGCCCCCACCGGCGAGCCGTCGCGGTGGCTGACCCTGCAGGGGACGCGCGTCCTGGACTGGTGGGACGCGCAGTCCTGACGACGCCCGAGTCCGACGTCGCGCAGGTCCGGCAACCCCTGCACCTGCGCGGCGTCGGACTCGGGGGAGTCCCGGTCAGTCCAGGACGGCCGTCGCCTCCAGCTCGACGAGGACGTCGGCCTCGAAGAGCGCCGCGACGCCGATCACCGAGGCCGGCGGCAGCGGCGACGGCAGGCCCACCTCCTCGGCCACGGCCTCGATCCCGGCCATGAAGGGCCCGATGTGCTCGGGCTCCCACCCGGCGACGTAGAAGGTGAGGCGGACGACGTCGTCGTATCTCGCCCCGGCCGCCGTCAGGCCACGGGCGGTCGCGCGCACGACGTGCGCCACCTGGCCGGCGAGGTCACCGGTGGCGACGGGTTGCCCGTCCGCGGTGCGGGCCACCTGCCCGGCGACGTGCACCTGCCGGGTGCCGGTGGCCACGGCGACGTGGGCGTAGGGGACGGCGGGCATCATGCCCCCGGGGCTCAGGCGCTGGACGGTCACGGCAGCTCTCCTCTGCGGACGGTCGGTGCGGACGACGCCCTTCCTAGCCACCGCCGGCAGAGCACCTCAACGAGACCAGAGCCCGACGAGGAGACCAGGTGTCATGACGGATACCGCACGCGTACTCCCAGACACCCACCGCGACGACACCCACCGCGACGACGCCCTCCGCGTCGACCAGCCGCACCGCGAGCTGCTCGACCAGGTCCTGGACACCTGGTCGTTCGGCGTCCTCGCCGAGCTCTGCGAGCGCCCGTGCCGCTTCGACGAGCCGCGTCGGGCCCTCCCCGCCGTCACGCAGAAGTCGCTGACGGCGACGCTGCGCCGGCTCGAGCGCAACGGCGTCGTCGAGCGCCGCGTGCTCAGCACCCGGCCCGTCGCGGTGCAGTACCGGATCACCCCGCTCGGCAAGACGCTGCGCGAGCCCGTGGACGCGCTCCTGGCGTGGGCGCAGGTGCAGATGCCCCGCATCGAGGCGGCGCGGCTCGCCTACGACGACGCGCTGGACGGCTGAGGGCGGCGTGGCGGCACGGGCGCCGTCCCCGTGGCCGCCCACGCCGGCCACGGGTCGAGCGACCTCGGCTGCCGGTCACGGCCACCGGTCAGGGCCGCCGGTCAGGGCCGCCCACGGGGGCGCAGCTCAGACCTTGCCGCGCAGGAGCCGGCGGAAGTAGACGACGGGCAGGCCGTAGCGGTCGAAGAGCCATGTCGTGCGGCGGGGCACGAAGCGACGCACCGGCAGGTGGCGCGGGCGTGGCCCGGAGCGGTCGCGCTCGACGAGCACGAGCCGTCGGCGGCTGGTCGTCACCGGCATCACGGTGAAGCCGTCGTAGCGGCGCAGCCGTCTGCCCTTCGCCGCCGCGGCGAGGTTGCGGGCGAGGACGTCGACCTGCTTGCGCAGCCCGCCCCCCGAGGAGCTGGTGCCGAGCGAGGCGACGTCGCCGATCGACCAGACGTCCTCGTGCCGGCGCGAGCGCAGCGTCTGCGGGTCGACGTCCACGCGACCGCCGTCGGCCTCGGTGCCCAGCCCGCCGCCGGCGACCCACCGCGGTGCCCGGTAGTGCGGGACGACGTGGGCGTGGGCCAGGTCGTCCAGCTGGCGGGAGCCCGTCGGCGTCGACAGCTCGACCGAGCGCAGGACCGGGTCGACCCGGGCGACGCGAGCCCCGCGCAGCACCCGGACGCCGTAGCGCTCGAAGGCCCGCTCGAGCCGCGCGTCGGCCTTGCGGACGCCGGTCACCTGCTTCTCGGGAAGGGCGAGGACGACGTCGAGGTCGCGCAGGACACCGGCCCGCCGCCACGAGTCGCACGCCATGAACAAGGGCTTGAGGGCGGTCGCGGCGCACGGCGCCGGCTCCGGCGGCACGGTGAAGAGCACCGTGCCCTCGCGCACCGCCTGCAGCGCGGGCCACACGAGCGTCGCCGCGCCGGGCACGTACGTCGACGTCGCCCACCCGGCGGCGTAGGCGTCCTGCAGCCCGGGGGTCGCGTCCCAGTCCTCCTGCATCCCCGGGCAGACGACGAGCGTTGAGTAGGTGATCCGGCGCCCGCGGCCCGTGGTGACGGTTGACGCGCCCGGGTCGACGGCCGCGACGGCGTCCTGGACCCAGCGGCACCCGCGCGGCACGACGCGCGCCATCGGACGCTCCAGCGCACTCACCGGCGCCTCCCCCACGCCGACGTAGTTCAGCAGCGGCCGGTAGCGGTGCACCGGCGAGGGCTCCACGAGGGTGACGTCCTCGGCGCCGTCGCGCAGCAGCCGTGCCGCCAGGGAGATGCCGGCGTTGCCGCCCCCGACGACGAGGACCTCGGCGTGGTCGACCAGGGCATCTGCGCGGGTGAGGGTCACACCTGACCATCGCCTCAGGTCGCCCATGCCGCCACCTGCCGGCGACAGGACGGCAGATGGGCGCCCGTCAGTGCTCGCGGACGCCCAACGCCTCCTCCAGGCGTTGCAGCTGAGCCCGGACGGCGCGCAGCTCGGCGGCGACCTCCGGAGCGACGACGGCGCTGGCCGCGCCCGAGACCTCGGCGTCCTGCGCGGCCTCCTCGACCTCCTGGGTGACCTCCTCGACGTCCTCGGCCCGTCGGCGGCTCATGGCGTCGACCGTGACGGCGACGAAGAGGTTGAGGACGACGAAGGTCGTCGTGATCGTGAAGAGCATGAAGAAGGCCCACACCCACGGCTGCTCCTGCGCCAGGGGGACGACGACGTCGGGCCAGCCGTCGGTCACCATGATCCGGAACAACGACGCCGTCGCGGTCCAGAGGTCGCCGAAGTGCTGCGGGGAGTCCTCGCGGAAGAGCGTGACGGTGCTGACGGCGAAGACGTAGAGCACCATCAGCAGCAGGCCGCCGATCGACAGGATGCCGGGGACCGCCGCCCCGAGGGCGCTGACCACGACGCGCATGGAGCGCACGGCCGACAGCAGGCGCAGGACGCGAAGCAACCGGAGCACCCGCAGCACCGAGGCCTCGGACCCGGCCGGCACGAGCGCGACCACGACGACGAAGAGGTCGAAGAGGTTCCAGCCGTTGCGGAAGAAGCTCCAGCCGTGGGCGTAGACCCGCAGCGCGATCTCGACGACGAAGACCCCGACCACGGCGGTGAGCGTCAGCTCGAGCGCGCCGCCGGCCGCCGCGGTCACCGCGGGGTAGGTCTCCAGCCCGAGGAGGACCGCGTTGAGGAGGATGAGCGCGACGACGGCGCGCTGGAACGCCCGGGCCTCGACGACCCTCGCCACCCGGGCGCGCATCGGTGGCACGGTCGTCGACCGTAGACCACGGCCCGTGCGGGACCGCGGGCGACGGCGGCCCGCCCCGTGACCGGCGTCCCGCTGCTCGGCTCGGCCGGCGTCCCGCTACCCGGCTCGGCCGGCGCCCCCGAGCCCTTGGACGTCCGGCTGCGCTGCCACGCGACGGTCCGCCGAGGTGCTCAGCTGCTGCGCCGCGTCGTCGAGCAGCGCCAGCCGCTCGTCGAGCGGCCCGCGCCGGTGCGCCGGCGCGCTCTCGCGGACGTCCAGCAGCAGCGCGCGCAGCCGCCGCAGCACCTGGACCTGGCCGGCCCCTGCCTGCCGGACCTCGTCGACGGCGAGCGAGACGAGGTCCTCCCACCGTGAGGGCTGCATGAGCACACGGACGGCGCCGGTGCTGTCTCGACGCTGCTGCGCAGGCATCGCGCGGGTCGCGAGGAGACGGAGCACGTCGTGGACCCGGTCGAGCGCCTGGACCGCCGTCGTCGGGTCGTTGACCGCCGGCGAGAGGGCCCGTAGGCCCACGTCCGTCAGGAGCCGCAGCCCGTAGGCGACGTCGCGGTCGACCTGGCGCTCGACGTCCACGGTCACCGCCCGGCGCAGCGCACGCGGCGGGAACTGGGGACCCCAGACGTGCAGGAGGGGGCTGCCGTCGGGCACGTAGTCCCCGACGGCGGGGAGGACCTCGACGACGGCGTCCGCCTTCTCGGCGACGCGGACGAGCGCCGCGTGGTCCACGGCGACGAGGGAGCCGGCCCGCGGCGTGGGGACGGTCCGGCGCGAGCCCGGGTCGGGGCGCCGCGGGGCGGCGTCCTCCTGCTCCTGCTCCTGGGCGACCGGGTGCGGCATCTCGTCGTCGATCGTGCGCCTGGTCTCGGCGGCCAGGGTCCTCGTCAGGGACCCCACCCGGACGAGGTGGGCGACGTGGTGGGAGAAGACGGCGAAGGTGACCACGGAGAGCACGGCGAGCACGACGGCGAGGAGCACCGAGAACCCGAGGGGGTCAGCGGTGGCGCGGACGGAGGGCAGGAGCAGCAGCGAGTAGCTGACCGTCGCGACGAAGGTGCCGATGGTGAAGTGGCTCGGGCGGTCGGTGTAGAGGGTCCGCAGCGCGCGCGCCGAGTACTGGCCCGTGGCGAGCTGGATGACGACCGTGATGATGGTGAAGACCAGCGCCAGCAGCGACGTGACGGCGCCCGCGATGGCCGACAGGAGCGTCGACGCGGTGCTCGCGGAGCCGCCGAACAGCGGTGGTGGCGGCTCCGCCGGCCAGGTCAACCTGCTGTCCACCGTCAGGGAGACCGCCAGCAGCACCACGGCCGCTGCCAGCCCCAGCACCGGTGGTACCCAGAACCTCGCTGTGCGCACGACGTCCACCTCCTCGACCGCTCGTCGTGTTGACGTCGGGGACGTGGCCGGGGCGGCGCCTCGACTGCGCCCGGGTCGGCACCCCCCGCGACCGGTGCAGCCTGACGGACGACGGCGCACCGCACCCGCTGGGACGGGCGTCCTGCCGGACGCCCGTCCGGCCACCCTCGGGGGCGAGTCGGCGACGACTCGCCCCTCTGCGCACGGTGATCCGGGCGTCAGCGACCCGGCTCGGTGTGCATGAGGTCGGCGACCGCCGGACGCAGCTCGTCGAACCGGAAGGTGAAGCCCTCCTCCAGGAGCCGGGCGGGCTGCGCGCGCCGACCGGTCAGCGCGAGCGCCGGGTCGGTGCGCAGGAGTCGCGCGCCCAACCGGACGACGAAGGTGGGGTTCGGCAGGGCGACGTGGTTGCCGGTCGTCCGCCGGACGGTGGCCATGAGCTCCTCGTTGCGCACCGGACCCGGGCTGGTGGCCAGGTAGACCCCGTCCATGCCCGGGTCGCCCAGCGCCCGGGCGACGACGGCCAGCCAGTCGGCGACGTGGATCCACGACACCCACTGCTGCCCCGAGGCGATCCGCCCTCCCAGGCCGGCCCGGGCGAGGAAGAGCAGCCGGTCGAGGGCCGGGCTGTCGCGGTCGAGCACGACGCCGGTCCGCAGCACGACGGTGCGCTCGGCGTCCGCGCCGACCACGGCCTCCTCCCACGCGCGGGCGACGCCGGCCATCTGCGGCGGCCCGTCGGCGAGAGGGGAGTCCTCGGTGAGCACCGCGTCCCCGGCGTCGCCGTAGATCGCCAGCGTCGAGACCTGCACCCACACCGGCACCGGCCGGTCGAGGGAGGCCGCGGCCTCGCGCAGCGCCCGGGTCGGCTCTACGCGCGAGTCCCGCAGCAGCCGCACGTTCTCCGGGGTCGGCCGGCGGTCGACGAGCTCCCCGGCGAGGTTGACGACCGCCGCGCCCTCCAGCTCGGCCGCCCAGCCACCGACGGTCCGCCCGTCCCAGGCCACCTCGCGGTAGCCGGTCGAGCCCCGCGGAGACCTCGTGAGGACGACGACGTCGTGCCCGACGGCGTCCAGCGCGCCGCACAGGCGTCGTCCCAACGAGCCGGAGCCTCCCGCGACGACGACCTTCATGGTGGGGACGCTAGCGAGGGGGCGCTTCTCCCGTCCCCGGACGCCCAGCTGGCGGCCCGGGCCTCACGACCTCGGCAGGTCGCCATCCACACGTTCCGCCATCGGGTGGCGAAGAGGGCCGGCGCCGCCCGCACCCCTCGGCCGGGCCGACGTCGACCGCGACGTCGTCAGTCTGCCGATCAGCCGGCGAGCTCGTGGCGCCGGAAGAGGCGGTCGAGGAGGCGGTCGACGCGGCCCGGCCGGGCCTTCTCGGGCCAGGCCGGCGTCTGGGCGCGGTCGGCAGCGAGCTCGGTCAGGACGACGGCGCGCAGGCGGTCGACGTCGACGCCCATGGCCGGCAGGAGCCGTGAGACCCGGGTCGTCGGCTCCAGCACGGCCAGCCACAGCACCGCGGCGCTGACCTTCCGCTCCCGGCGAAGGGCGCCCGACGCGCGGAGCTCGTGCCACTTGCAAGCCGCGGCGTACAGCGCGTCCTGGAGGTCGTCGGTGTGGCCGCCCGTCGTCAGCCGGCGGCCCTCAGAGGCAGTCCCCTCAGCCGAGGCCGAGGCGAGCACCGCGTCGGGGTCGATGCCCAGCTGCCGCAGGTAGGGCTGGTCGTCGAGGGAGCGCTCGACCGCCTCCCGCACCGCCGCCTCGCCGAGCCTGGGCTCGACGTCGACCAGGGGTGCCAGCAGCGGCCCCCGCGCAGTCAGCAGACCGAGAAGCAGGTGCTCGGATCCCATGGGCCGGCGGCCAGCGCGCTCGGCCTCGCGACCGCCGGCCTTCATCGCCGTCGTGAAGGACTCGTCACCGAGCATCATGTCCGCCTCCTCGTCGTGGCTGCTCCGCACGGCCGTGCTTCTTGTGGACGGTCTGGCGCGTCACCTGCAGCTCCGCCGCGATGTCGGCCCACGAGAGTCCCTGCGCGCGCGCATTGCTCACGTGCAGGGCCTCGAGCCGCTCGGCCAGCCGCCGCAGGGCGAGCGCCGTCCTCAAACCCTCCCGCGGCTCGGCGCGGGTCGCCGTCGCCGTGACGTCGTCCAGGTCCATGCTGTCAGCATGGTCTGACGCCACTCGGCCTGTCAACCTCGTCTGACGGTCTGCGAGCACGGCGTCTTCCGCGCTCGGTGAGGGCGCCGCTCCACGGCGTCGGTGCGCGCCGCGTCGGCCGGCGTCGGCTGCGGCGCCGCCCGAAGGTCGAGCGTCCGTCGCGGCGTCATCGCGCCGACGAGGACACCGGCGACGACGACGCCGCCCAGGGCCACCTCCACGAGCGGCGTCCGGTCGCCGAGTAGTAACCAGGAGGAGGAGACGCCGGCCACCGGCACGAGCATCGAGAAGGGAGCGACGAGCCCCGAGGGGTGCCGTGCGAGCAGAGTCGTCCACAACCCCGAGCCGACGACGGTCGCGAGGAGGACCACGTACAGCAGGCCGATGAGCGCGAGCAGCCCGGACCGGCTGTCGGTGACGGTCGTCAGCGCCGTGAGCACCCGACCAGGTCCCTCCACGGCGAGCGAGGCGGCGAGCATCGGCACCGGTGGCACGACGCTCATCCACAGCACCAGGTGCAGCGGTCGCGGCGGGCGGGCGAGCCGGCTCGAGAGGTTGCCCAGCGCCCACCCGAGGCCGCCCGCGAGGGTGAGCAGGACGGCGGCGACCGGGGCACCGCCGTCGGCCATCTCCCGGTGCACGGCGATGCCGGCGAGACCGCCGATCGCGACGAGCACGCCGACGACCCGCCGAGCCGTCAGCCGCTCCCGCAGGAGCAGCGCGCCGAGCAGCACGGTGAACGGCGCCGAGGACTGCAGCACGATCGAGGCGAGGCCGGGCGGCATCCCGACGTCCATCGCCGTGTAGAGGAAGAGGAACTGCAGGACGCCGAAGCCCAGCCCGTAGCCGACGAGCCAGCGCAGCGGGACCTGCGGGCGCGGCACGAGCAGGACGGTCGGCACCGCCAGCAGGGCGAAGCGAAGCGCCACGAGCAGCAACGGCGGGAACTGGCCGAGCGCCAGCTCGGTAGCGGGGAAGTTGACGCCCCACAGCACCGCGACGACGCAGGCCAGGGCTCGGTCTCGGATCGGCACGATGGCAGCGTCAGGCCGCAGACCCCGTGCAGTCCATCGCACCTTTCCGAAGTATCGGTTCAGCCGTGCTGAACGGTGAGACCCTGCCGGCATGGACGTCGACGCGCTCGCCGCGCTCGCCGCGGTCCGCAGCCAGGGCGGCGTCACCAAGGCGGCGGCGGTGCTGCACGTGAGCCCGTCGGCGGTCTCCCAGCGTCTGGCGGCCCTCACCCGCGCCGCCGGCACGCCGCTGACGGAGCGGGACGGACGGCGGCTGCGCCTGACCCCGGCGGGTCACGCCCTGGCCGACGCGGCGCTCGACGTCGCCGCCTCGCTGGAGCGGGCCCGCACCGCCGCCCGGGACGTGCTCGCCCGACCGAGCGGCGTGGTACGCGTCTCGGCCTTCTCCAGCGGCGCCGAGCTACTGCTGCCCGGGCTGCTCACCCGCCTCGCGCGCTTCCCCGACGTCGTCGTCGAGTGCTCCGACGAGGACGTGGCGCTCGAGGACTTCGCCGCGCTCACCGACCGCCTCGACGTCGTCATCGCCCACCGCCCCGAGACCCAGCCGGCCTGGACGGCGCACCCGCGGCAGGTCCGCACGAGGACGCTGCTGCGCGAGCCGCTCGACGTCGCGGTCCCGACGACGCACCCGCTGGCCGCGCGGGAGAGCCTCACCCCCGACGACCTGCTCGACGAGCCGTGGATCGCCGTCCGCGAGGGCTTCCCCGTCGCCGCGGTGCTCCACGCCGTCGCCGGTCAGCACGCACCGGCGCGGATCGTGCACCGCGTCAACGACTTCCACGTGGTGCTGAGCCTGGTCGCCGCCGGCCACGGCCTGTCGCTGCTGCCGCGCCACACCTGCGGGCACCACCCCGACGTCCGGCTGCTGCCGCTGACCGGCGTCCGCGCCGGACGCCTCGTCGACGCCCTCGTCCGCCCCGACAAGGCCGAGCGTCCCCTTGTGCGCCTGGTGCTCGACGAGCTCGGCGACCTCGCACGGGAGGTCGCGCCCGACGAGCACTGAGCCCGGAGACGTCGGCACAGACACGACGGGGGGCGGCTCAGGTACCTCGCTTCACGGCAGATGCGCGCCTCCTGGCGGCGACGGATGCGCCGCCGCTACGCGGCCTTCTTCGGCGGCTACCTCGTCCTCGGGCTCGTCCCTGCCCACGCCGTCGCCGCGACGACCGGCATGGCCGCCTGGCTGTACTGCGCGGGCGCCATCCTTGGCGCCGGCCTGGCCCTCTTCGTCGTGATGCGAGACACCCCACCCGCCCAGACCGCCCAGTGGGAGCTCGGCGCCTTCGCCGAGCAGTGGACCGCCAAGGAGCTCCGGCCGCTGCGGCGCCGCGGCTGGACCGTGCTCCACGACCGCCGCCTGCACCCGGACGGGCCCGAGAACGTCGACCACGTCCTCACCGGCCCGTGCGGCACCTACGTCCTGGACTCCAAGCGGCGGCCCGGCACCATCCACGTCGACGACCGGGGACGTGCCACGGTCACCAGCCACGACGCCCCCGAGCTCGTCAGCACCCGCGAGGTCGGCGGGGCCGCCCGAGGGCTCGGCATAGCCGTCCACACCCATCTCGGCCTCGGCCACTCCTCCTGGGTCCAGGCCGTCGTCGTCCTGTGGGGCGACTTCCCCCAGCAGGTCGTCGAGGTTGGCCGCGTCGTCTACGTCGCCGGCCCCCACCTGCGGGAATGGCTACGGGCCCTGCCCCCGAAGACCCAGCCCGCCCACCCCGACGAGATCGCCGCCGCACTCCGTCAGGCCCTGCCGGCCGCCTGAGGCGCCCGCTCGACCGGGATGCCGTCCTCGGCGCAGCCGTCTACCAGCTGGTTGACGTCGCGCTCTCCTTCGACGACTAGGAACCCGACCTCGCCCTGGCCAGCAGCGACGCACCTTCGACCTCTTCATCGCCCGACGCACGGCACAGACCCCGTCGTAAGACAAGACCTGGTGAAGACACGCCCGCCCCTTCGGCACCGACCTGGACCGTCACAAGCCGAGGTAGGTGCGGAGCCGTGCGGCCAACCGGTCGATCTCACCGGGGGCCAGCCGTCCGCGCTGACGGAGCAACCGCGCCCTGTCGACCGGCTGCAGGGCGGTGACGTCGGCATAGGACTCCGGGTACCGCGTCAGCCCGGCGTCGACGGTCAAGGGCACGTGCGCGGCATCCGGTCCCATGGTGCCGGTGACAGGAATGACGGCGACGTGGCCTAGTCGGGTGTTGAGGGCGTTGACGCTGAGGACGACGGCCGGATGGGTCCCGACGTCCGGGAAGTCGACGTCCCAGACCTCACCGCGGAACGGCTCAGGCCGTGGCATCGCCGGGCGCGACGGCCGCCGGTCGGACGCCGATCGGCAGCGGTGGCGTCTGGCCGGCGTAGAAGTCGTCGACGCTGCGAGCCATCTGCTCCTCGGCTGCTCGCTGGTGGAGCAGCTGGAGGGCGGCGCGCACGATCTCGGTGCGGCTCTCGAGGCCGAGGACCTGGGAGTCGGCACGCAGCTGGGCGGCCAGCTCGTGGTCGATGCGTGCTTGCCAGACCTCGCTGGCGCCTGCGGTTGCCGTCACGTGTCTACATTTCGTCGTACAGGCGTCGCCGTCAAGGCTGCCGACGTGCCAAGTACCGATGGATGCGCGGACCGGCAGGCCGAGGAGCCAGCAGAGGACGCCTCCAGGGCCTGAGCGCCTCTCCCACTGAAGAGGGCGGAGACCGTCGAGCTGACGCTCTCCGAGCGGGATGGCCGTCGACGAATCAGTGCTCGGCGGCGGAGCGACGCCGAGGAGGCCATCGTCGCGTGCGCCTCTCGCTCACCGAGCTGGTGACCGATGATGCTCAGGTGGACGTCGTCCGGGAGTACGGGTGAGCAGGGCCGAGCGGTCACCCGGTCGTCACGCTGGACCCCCTGCGCCCACCCCGTCCCTCCCAGACGTGGCCCGTGTCGTCCTGGACGTACCGCGCCGGCTCGTCGGCGCGCTGCTCGACGAGGTCGGCTGGCTCGTCGTCCTCTTGCCCGTCTGGGGGCTGTCCTTGCTCGCGTGGCTCCTCAGCCCCTGGATCTTCGGGGCCTTCGTCGTCGCAGTCGTCTGCTGGACCGTGTGGGCCCTCCGCAGGACCGATGCCTCGAGCTGGGCTGTCGCCGGCATGGCCGCTGGCCTGGCGCTGCTCCAGCTGGTCCCTGTCCTGACTCTGAGTCTTCTCTGAGACAGCCTGTCTCGTCAGCGACAACTCCCGTCGGACAGCGTGCTGACCGCGTGAGGACCGGGTGGTCCTCGGTGGCGGAGGCGCCGACGACGTCGCACGAGAGGACCATCGGGGACCGGGAAGGTCGCGGTCTCGCGACGACGAGCGCGCCGCCGGCGACCAGCGCGGACTGGTCGTCACCCGCTCGTGCCACCGACCCGAGGGGAGCGCATGGAGGACCAGGAGACCGTGCTCGACGAGGCTGTCGACGGCTTCCGGCGACGGGCCGGCGGCATCGCCTGGCGCTGGGAGGAGCCGACGCCGTGCGAGGAGTGGTCGGTGCTCGACCTGGTCGAGCACGTCATCACCGGCAACGCCCTCGCCGTGCACCTCCTGGAGGGCGGCTCCGCCGGCACCGCGCCACCGCCTCCGCAGACGCCCGAGGCGGCGACCGCCCTCCAGCGGTTCGAGCACAGCGCCCGGCTGCAGCGCGAGGCCTTCTCCCGTGCCAGCACGCTCGGGAAGGTGTGCGACCACCCGGCGGGCAGGGTCACCGGCCGAGAACTGCTGCGCTACCGCGCCGCCGACATCGCCGTGCACACCTGGGACCTCGCCCGAGCCCTCGGCCTGGACGAGGCGCTGGACCCTCTCGTCGTCGAGACCGCCATCAGCCACTACCTGCCATGGATCGCATCCATGCCCAGCTCATCGCACTTCAGAGCGCCCGACGGTCTTCCCCCGGCGGGCGCCTCCGCCCAGCACCGTCTCCTCCACGCCGTCGGACGTCCACCAGTCCGTTGAGGAGCTGAGCGGTGCAGGCGAGTGGCACGGCCAGGCTCCGTTCCCATCCGATCCCGAGCGGGACGACAGGCAGAGCGGCACCATCGGGCGGTGCTCTCCTGAGACCACAACGCCTCCTACCACCGGTCGCTGCTGCCGAGCAGCGCATCGCCAGGGCTCGGCAGCACGCCGCTGAGCGCCGACGCGACTGAGACCGGGAGATCGCTGCACGAGTCACTGGGCGAGCTGTGCAGACGACCAGTCGCGGCCCACCTGCAGCCGCTGGCGCTCGGCCACTGCCAGGCGCTCCATGTGCTGTCGAGGGACAGTCCTGCAGACGTGCACCGAACGAGGCACCTGTCAGCGCTCTCAGCCCGCGGACCACCATCGTCTCCGCCTCGGAAACCGACGTCGCATCAACCCGCGGTCGTCTCCGCGCGGCCCGCGCGCGACGCGCTCCAGCAGTCGACGTCCCTCTCCACCGGTGCCGCTGCCCAGGCCGTGAGGTGGAGGACGTCTTAACGCACAGGCTCAGCACGCCGGGCCAGCGACGTTCCCTCGTCCTGACCAGTGTCTAGCGCAGAGGGGGTCTTGCGGCAAGACCCCTGTGCCGCTCCATCATTCGCGCCTCCCCGCCTAAGGCCGCCGCCACGGGGACCACCGCACCTGATCGGAGCCGCCGTGCCCACTTCTGCCTCCGCCGTGCCCTCCTCTGCCTTCGCCCTGCCCGCCGAGCGCGCCGCGAAAGTGGCGCCAGCCCTCGTCGGCGACGACGAGCGCCACCTCGCCGCCGTCGCGTCCAGCCTCGAGCGCTCCGTCGACGACCTCGAACGCCGTCTGGCCTCGGCCCGCCGCGCTCCCGGCGGCGAGGGCCAGCACGCCCTGGACCGCGACCAGGAGGTGCACCGGCTCACCGCCCGCCTGCGGGCGCTGCGGCGCGTCGGCCTCGACCTCTGCCTCGGGAGGATGACCACGACCGACGGCGACGTCGTCTACGTCGGCCGGCTCGGCCTCGCCGGCGAGGACGGCGCCCGGCTCGTCGTCGACTGGCGCTCCCCCGCCGCGGCGCCCTTCTTCGCCGCCACCCTCGCCGACCCGAAGGGGCTGGTGAGCCGCCGCCGCTACCGCTGGACCGGTGGTCGCATCACCGACTACTGGGACGAGGTCCTCGTCGACGACCGCCCCGGCGAGGAGGCCTCGCGCGCTGCCCTGGACGCGAGGTCGGCCTTCGTCGCCAGCCTGGGCGCCGCCCGCACCGACCGGATGCGCGACGCGCTCGCCACCCTCGCCGCCGACCAGGACGCCGCGGTCCGGGCGGGCTCGGCCGGCGTCCTCGTCGTCGACGGCGGCCCGGGCACCGGCAAGACCGTCGTCGCGCTGCACCGCATCGCCTACCTGCTGCACGCCGACCCACGCCTTCGCGCCGGTCGCGGCGGTGTGCTCTTCCTCGGGCCGCACCAGCCGTTCCTCGCCTACGTCGAGGACGTGCTGCCCGACCTCGGCGAGGACGGCGTGCTGACGGCGACGCTCGAGGACCTCGTGCCCGAGGGCGCCCACGCCCGACCCGAGCACGACGCCCGCGTGGCGACGCTCAAGGCCGACGCCCGCCTCGTCGCGGCCGTCGAGGCCGCCGTCGGCCTCCACGAGGAGCCGCCCACCGCCCGGGTCGCCGTCGGGACGCCGTGGGCGGATCTCGTCGTCACCGCCGCCGACTGGGCCGAGGCCTTCGGCGCCCTCGACCCCGGCATCCCGCACAACGAGGCGCGGGAGGCGGTGTGGGAGGAGCTGCTGGGAGTACTCGTCGAGCGGCACGGCACCGCCGAGGACGGCGAGGGCGAGGCGCCCGCCGCCGCCGTCCGCGCCGAGCTCGCGCGCGACGCCGACCTGCGCCGCACGCTGGAGCGGGCCTGGCCGATGCTCGACGCCGTCGAGCTCGTCACCGACCTCTGGAGCGTGCCGGCCTACCTCGCCCGGTACGCCCCGCACCTGTCGCGCGAGGAGGTCCTCGCCCTGCAGCGCCCAGCCGACGCGCCGTGGACGACGTCGGACCTCCCGCTGCTCGACGCCGCCCGCCGTCGCCTGGGCGACAAGGGCCTCGCCTCCCGCCAGCGCCGTCGGGAGGCCGCGGCGGCGCGCGAGCAGGAGCAGCGGGCCCAAGTCCTGGAGGAGCTCGTCGAGGCGGGAGCGGCCGACGGGCTCATGACCCAGCTGCGCCACGCCGACCTCAGCGAGCGCCTGGTCGACGAGACGACGCTCCCGGGCGGTGGACGGCGCACGCGCAGCGACGCCCTGGCCGGGCCCTTCGCCCACGTCGTCGTCGACGAGGCGCAGGAGCTCACCGACGCCCAGTGGCGGATGGTCCTGGCCCGTTGCCCGGCAGGCAGTCTTACCGTCGTCGGCGACCGCGCCCAGGCCCGGCACGGCTTCGCCGGCACGTGGCCGGAGCGCCTGGCCCGGGCGGGCCTGCGCCGGGTCGAGGTCGCCATCCTCACGGTGAACTACCGCACGCCCGCCGAGGTGATGGCCGAGGCCGAGCCCGTCATCCGCGCCGTGCTGCCCGACGCCGCCGTGCCGACGTCGGTCCGCCGCACCGGCCTGCCCGTGACCCACGGACAGGTCGGTGACCTGCCGGACCTGCTCACCTCGTGGCTGGCCGACCACGACGAGGGCACCGCCTGCGTCCTGGCCGCCGACGTCGAGACCCTGGACCTGCCGGGCACCCCGCGCGTCCGCTGCCTGCGTCCTGACCTGGCCAAGGGCCTGGAGTTCGACCTCGTCGTCCTCCTCGAGCCGCTCCCCGGCGCCGCCGAGGCCAGCACCGCCGTCACCGCGGCGGTGGACCGCTACGTCGCGATGACGCGGGCCACCCAGCAGCTCGTCGTGCTCACGCCGTGAGAGCAGGACGGAGGGCTCGTCCGCGACTCACGCCGAGACGCCCTGCCTCGACCGGTGCCCCTCCATCAGCCGGTCGAGGGCGTCGCGGGCGGCGCCGAGGTCGGCCATCGCCGTGGTGAGGCGCTCGCGCTCGCGGAGCATCGTCTCCTCCGCGGCACGGATGGTGCTCCGGCTCGGCGAGGTCATGCACGGCAGCATCTCCAGGATGGACGCGGTCGACATGCCCGTCCGCAGCAGGGCGGCCAGGCACCCGACCCGCTCGACGGCGTCCTCGGCGTAGACCCGCTGGCCCGACGGCGTCCGCCCGCTGAGCAGCAGCCCGCGCTGCTCGTAGTAGCGCAGCGAGCGCGGGCTCACGCCGGTGCGCCGCGCCAGCTCGCCGATCCTCATGCCGTCCACGGCATCAGCATCACCCGCCGCCACCTCACCACCAGGACTTGCCCCTGACACCGGTGTCAGCTCCTACCGTCCGGTCGACGCCGCGACCGTCGCGGCGCGCCGAGACGGAGGCACCCGTGCGTGCAGCGCGCTACCACCGGTACGGCCCGCCCGACGTGATCGCCCTCGAGGAGGTCCCGGCACCGAGCGCCCCGGAGGGGGCGGTCCGCGTCAGGGTGCAGGCCACGAGCGTCAACCCCATCGACTGGCTGCTGCGCAGCGGCCGGCTGGCCGAGGCCGTCGACCTGCCGCTGCCGGCCATCCCCGGCCGCGACGCCGCGGGCGTCGTCGACCAGGTGGGCGCCGGGGTCGAGGGCACGCGCGTGGGCGACGTCGTCTTCGGGCTCGGCGGCCTGGCGGACACCACCGCGGCCCACGCCGTCCTGACCGCGTGGGCGCCGGTGCCGCAGCCGTGGTCGATGCCCGAGGCGGCCGCGGCCGGGCTGGCCGCGGCCACCGCTGTGCGCGGGCTGGACACCCTCGCGGATGCGCTCGGGGACCTCGCCGGCCGGACCCTGCTCGTCGAGGGTGCGGCCGGCTCGGTCGGCAGCGCCGCCGTCGCGGTCGCCCGCAGCCGCGGCATCCGGGTCGTGGGGACGGCGAGCCCCGCCCACCAGCAGCTGCTCGCCGACGCCGGGGCCCTGGCCACGACGTACGGGCCGGGATTGCCGGGGCGTCTCGCGGAGCTGTGCCCCGACGGCGTCGACGCCGCCCTGGACACCGCGGGCGCCGGGACGCTCGGCACCCTCGTCGAGGTCGTCGGCGACCCTGCGGGTGTGGCGACCGTGGCCGACGCCGCGGGCGCCGGCGAGCACGGAGTCGCGCTCGTCTTCGCCGAGAACGACTCGGCGCTGCTCCAGACCGCCGCCGACCTCGGCGCCCGCGGCGACTACCGACCGCGCGTCGCCCGGGTGCTGCCCCTGGACGACGTCGTCCGCGCGCACGAGCTCGTCGAGCGTGGCGGCGCGGGCAAGGTCGTGCTCACGCTGCCCTGAGGCAGGGCGGCTACGGGCCCTCCCCGACGCCCGGCAGGTCGCGCGAGCGCGCCAGCGGGCTCAGCAGCACGGGCAGGACCCCGAGTGCCTGGCCGGCGACGCTGATCCACAGCGCCGCCACGAGCCCGACCTGCTCGCCCAGGACGCCGCCGAGGAAGGCACCCACCGGCATGACGCCCCAGACGACGAAGCGCACCGAGGCGTTCATGCGCCCGAGCAGGGGCCGTGGGCACAGCCGCTGGCGGAAGGTCACCTGCGCGACGTTGTAGACGACGATGCCGACGCCCCCGACGGCGCCGGACACCGACACCATGACCAGCGCCGTCGCGGTCTCCCGGCCTGAGGCCAGCGGCAGGAGGGCGAGCGCCGGCAGTGCCGGCACGAGCGACCAGGCGATCGTGCGGCCCTCGCCCGCCCAGGCCGTCACCTTCTCGGCGACGAGGGCGCCGGCGAGGCCACCGACCGCCCCGACGCTGAAGGCCAGGCCCACCTGCGCCTCGGTGAGCCCCAGCTCGCGCACGGCGTAGAGCACGAGCAGGGCGCTGGTGATGGCGCCGAAGGCGTTGCTGGCCGACGTCGTCGCGACGATGCGCCGCAGCAGGGGCCGGTGGACGACGAACGCGAGCCCCTCGGCGACCTCGGCCCGCAGCGTCCGCCCCGGCTCGCGCGGCGCCGGCTCCTCGCGGTGGGCGATGCTCGCGGGTCCGGCGACGGCGACGAGGAAGGTCGCGCCCGCGGCCAGGAGCGCGAGCGGCGCCCCCAGCAGCCGGGCCAGCAGACCACCCAGCGCCGGCCCGGCGACCTGGGCGAGGGAGGCCAGCACCTGCAGCTTCGCGTTGCCCTCGGCCAGGTGACGCGCCGGCACGAGCGAGGGCAGGTAGCTCTGCGAGGCGACGTCGAAGAAGACGCTGCCCACCCCGACGAGGGCCGCGACGACGAGCACCAGCGGCAGGGAGAGGACGTCGAGCGCCCACGCCAGCGGCAGCAGCAGCAGGGCGCCGCCCCGCAGGAGGTTGGACCACAGCAGCACCGAGCGCTTGCGCCACCGGTCGACCCAGGCGCCGGCGGGCAGGCCGACGAGCAGGAAGGCCAGGGTCTGCGCCGCCTCCAGCAGGCCCATCTCCAGCGGCGACGCCTGCAGCACGCCGACGGCCAGCAGCGGCACGAGCAGCCCGGTGACCTCCACGCTCGCGCCCGTCAGCCCGTCGCCGACCCACAGGCGCCGGTAGTCGCGGCCCTCGGGGGCACCGAGGAGGCCCGCCCGCCAGCGCTCGCGAGGGCTGCGCCGGCGGGGTGGGCGGTGCACAGGCCGAGCCAAGCCGGGGCGCCCACGGAAGGTCAAGCACGTTAGGGCTGGTGTGCCCGACGGCGTCCAGACGCCGCAGATGGCGCGGAGGGGCTTGTCCGGCCACCCGCCTGGCACTTAGGTGTGCGGACCCTGGGAGCTCGCGGCACGACCGGTCCGCTGCTCGGCCGGCCTGCCGCTCGACCGCGTGGAGGCACCGTGTCCGCCAACATGATCGGGCTGAGCCTGCTGGTGCTCGGCGTCGTCCTCCTGGTCGCGAAGGCGATCCGGGTCCGCTCGCGCCTGGCGCAGAAGCTGTTCCTGCCCAGCTCGATCATCGGCGGCGCCCTGGCGCTGCTGCTCGGCCCCGGCGTCGTCGGCGGCATCGCCGGGGCGGTCGGCGGGGAGGGCGCCCCGCTGTCGGAGGGGGTGTGGCCGGCCGAGTTCCTCGAGGTCTGGTCCTCGCTGCCGGGCCTGCTCATCTCCGTGGTCTTCGCGACGCTCTTCCTCGGCGAACGCATCCCCAAGGTCAAGACGGCGGCCGAGCTCGCCGGCCCGCAGCTGGCGCTCGGCGTGACGATGGGCGCCGGCCAGTACGTGGTCGGGCTGCTGCTGGCCGTCCTGGTCCTCGTGCCCTTCCTCGGGCAGAACCCCCTGGTCGGGACGCTCATCGAGGTCGGCTTCGAGGGCGGGCACGGCACGGCAGCCGGGCTCGGGACGACGTTCGAGGAGCTCGGCTTCCCCGAGGGGCAGGACCTCGCGCTCGGGCTCGCGACCATCGGGGTCGTCTCCGGCGTCGTCGTCGGCATCGGGCTCGTCAACTGGGGCGTGCGGACCGGGCGCGCGGAGGTGCTGGAGGGGGACGCGAAGACCTCGCTCGCCGAGCAGCGCGGCCTCTACGAGAAGGACGACCAGGAGCCGGCCGCGATGCTGACGGTGCGGACGGCGTCGGTCGAGCCGCTGGCCATCCACTTCGCGATCGTCGCGGTAGCCATCCTCATCGGTCTGGCCGTCCTGGAGGCGTTGCAGGCGCTTGAGGCCGCCCTGTGGGCCGGCACCATCGAGATCTTCGCCTTCGTGCCGCTCTTCCCCCTCGCGATGCTGGGCGGCGTCGTCGTCCAGAAGGTCGTCGACCGCTACGACTCCATGGGCATCGTCGACCGCCGGATGATGCTGCGGATCCAGGGCATCGCCCTCGACCTGCTGATCATCAGCGCGCTGGCGACGCTGTCCCTGCAGGCCATCGCGAGCAACTGGGTCACGTTCCTCGTGCTCGCCGTGGCCGGGCTCGCCTGGAACATCGGGGTCTTCGTGTTCCTGGCGCCGCGGATCATCCCGCGCTACTGGTTCGAGCGCGGCATCGGCGACCTCGGGCAGTCCCTCGGCGTGACCGCCACCGGGCTCATCCTCATCCGGGTCGCCGACCCCAACGCGGCCACCCCGGCGCTGGAGGCCTTCGGCTACAAGCAGCTCGCCTTCGAGCCCTTCTTCGGCGGCGGGCTCGTGACCGCGGCGTCGCTGCCGCTCGTGGCCCAGCTCGGGCCCTACCCCCTGCTCATCGCCATGGCGGTGCTGCTGGCCGCCTCGCTGGCGGTCGGGCTGCTCGTCTTCGGGCGTCGGTCACCCGAGGAGGAAGAAGCCCGCGTCGCCGGTACCGCTGAGGGGGACACCAGCTGACGGCGACGCGAGCCGGCGGCGGCTGCGCCGGCGACCGACGGGTCAGACGCCCGAGAGCCTCAGCGCCACGCGTCGGCGCGCAGGCGGTAGAGGACGTGGCGCAGCAGCGGGCTCGCCTTCGGCACGAGGGGGTGGTCGAAGTCCTCGGCCGGGTCACGGGTCATGCCGAGACGTCGCATGACCGCCTGGGAGCGGACGTTGGGCACCGCGGTGAACGAGACCACCTCGGCGAGAGCGAGGTCGGCGAAGGCCACCCGCAGCGCCTCCTGCGCCGCCTCGGTGGCGTAGCCGCGACCCCAGGCCCACCGCGGCAGCCGCCAGCCGACCTCGACGCACGGCCCGAAGGGCGGGGCCCAGGAGGGCGCCTGCAGGCCGGTGAAGCCGGCGAAGCGGCCGGCGTCGTCGCCCGTCGCGACCTCCAGCGCCCACAGGCCCCAACCCTGCTCGGCGAGGCGGGCGTCGGCGCGCGCCGCGAGGGCGTCGCTGGACGTGCGGTCCAGCAGGGCGGGGAAGTGCTCCATGACCTCGGGGTCGGCGTTCATCGCCGCGAAGGGCTCACGGTCCTCCGTCCGCCAGCGGCGCAGCAGCAGGCGCTCGGTGCGGCGCTCGGACCGGTCCTGGTCGGACGTCGCCGGGCCATGCGCGGTCATGGCTCCCGGCCCGCGCCGAGCCCAGTGCCCGCGCCGTCCCGTCTCCTCATGCGGTGCAGCCTGTCACGGCGGCGCCGTAGTCGTCGGGGCCTATGACGGCGCACCTCTTATCGGATCCGATAAGGCGACGTCGTGACGACTTCGGGCGAACCCCCTGAGCTCGACGACGTCAGCGACACCCTGCGCGGGGTCCTGCTCTCCGCTGCCGAGCTGCAGCACGTCGTCCCCGACGCCGTCCTCGTCGGCGGCACGGCAGCGGCCCTCTACGCCCACCACCGCGACTCCCACGACCACGTCGTGGCCGATCTGCGGGAGCGGTACCTGCACGTCCTGGAAGCGGTCGAGGCCACGGACGGGTGGGTCACCGACGTCCGGGCCAGCTCACCACCGCTGACCGACCATCCTCGGCGCGCTCGGCGGCGTCGAGGCGGGTCTTCGCCAGCTCCGTCGCACGCGCCCCCTCCAGACGCAGCGTGTCGAGCTCGGCACGGGTGTGCAGCTGCAGGTGCCGACGGCCGCGGAGACGCTCCGCATCAAGGCCTACCTCGTGGTGCAGCGCAACCAGGTCCGCGACTACCTCGACGTCGCAGTTCTCTCCGCGCGCTACGGCACGAGGGCGGGCGCCCGAGCGCTCCTCGACATCGACGACTACTACCGGGACCGCTCGGGCGACGACGACGGCGTGCTGACCGCCCTCGTCACGCGTCTGTCCGCACCGGCGCCACGGGACGTACGAGTGACGCGAGAGCTGGCGACCTACCGGAACCTGGACGCGCGATGGCAGGACTGGTCCGCAGTCGTCACCGCGTGCACCGACCTCGCCGACGCGCTGGTGGGAGAGCTGGCGTCATGATCCTGCGCTTCCGCAACGTCGACGCCGACCCCGCCGACCCCGTCGAGACATGGCCCTACGAGGCAGTCGTCACAGCGGTCGAGCGCGGCGGCGTGCATGACTGGGCGCGGCTGACGGGCGCGGTGCGAAGAGATCCGTGGGGCGAGCTCTCCCGGTCGCTGGAGGACTACCTCGGCTACGCGGAGCCCACGGGCGCCACGGCGTTGCTCGAGCGGGCGATCCGGAGCGCGCGGGAGGAGGCACGGGCCACCCGACCGCGCCGAGGTCGCCGCCCGGGTACGTGAGCTCGTCGAGCTGTCCGGGCTCACGGCGGCCCAGCTCGCCCGTCGCGCCGGCACCTCGGGACCACGTCTGTCCACCTACGCGAGCGGTGCGGTGACGCCGTCTGCTGCTCTCCTGCGCCGGCTGGAGAAGGTCGCCGGCTCCGCACCCTCCGCACCGGGCGAGCGGACGCCCGACGGGACGCGCTCCTGACCCGCCCGCCCCGGGGAGGCCGGGCTGACCCCGTCGGCCGACCCGGGCGGGTGCGAGGCTGTCGGCCGACCCCGACGAGGAGGCCCCGTGCCCACGAGCGCCACCACCGAGCGGGCAGCGCGTGCTCGCACCGCCGGCCGGCATCGCCGCCGGCGGACCTCGACCCGGCTCACCGCCGTCGTCGCCGTCCTCGCCGCCGCGGCGGCGGCACTCGTCGTGCTGGGCCTCGCCGCGCGCGACCCGGCGGGTGCCGGCGACGTCCCCGTCGTGCGGGCAGACAGCCACCACCTCGCCGACGGCGGCGAGGGCGCGCCCGTGCTCGTGGAGTTCCTCGACCTGGAGTGCGAGGCCTGCGCCGCGGCACACCCCCTCGTGCACGAGCTGCGCGAGGAGCACGAGGGCCGCCTCAGCGTCGTGGCCCGCCACTTCCCCATGCCGGGCCACCTCAACGCCGAGACGGCCGCGGTCGCCGCCGAGGCCGCGGCGCAGCAGGGGGCCTTCGCCCCCATGGTGGACCGGATGTACGAGACCCAGCCGCAGTGGGGCGAGCAGCAGGAGTCCAAGGCCGCGCTGTTCCGCGGCTTCGCGGCCGACCTGCGCCTGGACCTGGAGGCCTACGACGCCGCGGTCGCCGACCCGGCCACCCTGGCGCGCGTGGCCCGGGACCTGCGCGACGGCCAGGCCCTCGGCGTGCAGGGCACACCGACCTTCTTCCTGGACGGCGAGCCGATCGCGCCCCGCAGCGTGGCCGAGCTGCGCCAGCTGGTGGCCGACGCCGTCGCCGAGGCGCCCTGAGCAGCCTGACGCCCGCACACTGGGGCACCGCCGCGAGGGCGGGCACCGCCGGCGCGCAGCGGGAGGAGGCAGCCGACGTGGGGACCAGCCCGACGCCGTCCTCTCCCGCCCAGGCCCTGGCCCTGCTGGGCCTGGGCGACGCCGCCCGACGGGTCTACGCCGTCCTGCTCGCGCGGCCGAGCACCTCGGTGGAGCGGCTCCTCGCCGCGGTGGACGACGACCCGGCCGACGTGCACGCGGCGCTGGAGCTCCTGCTCGTCCACGGGCTCGTCACGCGCACCGGCCACGAGGAGGGCCGCTACGTCGGCGTGGACCCGGCCGTCTCCCTCCGCACGGCCGCGGACCGGCTCACCGCGGGGGTGCGGGACCTGCGGCAGTCCATCCCCCACTTCGTCGAGCTGTTCGAGAGCTCGAGCCCGGCCGCCGCCGAGGCCTCGACGTCCCGGGTCGTGACCGACCTGCGCGAGGTCGGCAGCTGGTACGTGCAGCTGCGCCACGAGGTGACCTCCGAGCTGTTGATCTTCGACCGCCCCCCGCACGTCTCCTCGCCCGTCGAGCAGGTCGAGACCTCCAGCATCCGCGAAGGCGTCCTCTGGCGCGGCATCTACGCCCGGGCCAGCCTCGAGCGCCCCGGGGCGATGGCCGAGGTGCAGCGCCTGGCCGCCGAGGGCGAGCGGGCCCGCGTGCTGCCGGACCTGCCCGTGAAGATGGTCATCGCCGACCGCAGGGCCGCGATGGTGTCCCTGAGCCTGGAGCCGGACCGCGTGGACACCCTCGTGACCCACGACTCGCCCCTGGTCGGCGTGCTCGTCGACGTCTTCCTCGCGGCCTGGGAGCGCGCGGCCCCGCTGGGCAGCGGCGTGGCCACGGAGCCCGGCGGCGCGCCGGCGGAGTCCCGCGACGGCGGGCCCTCACCCGAGGACCGGGCCATCCTGGCCCTCGTCGCGGCCGGCATGACGGACGAGTCGGTGGCGCGCCAGCTGGGCCTGTCGGTGCGCTCGCTGCGTCGCCGCACCCACCGGCTGATGGCCGAGCACAGCGTCGACAACCGCTTCCAGCTCGGGCTGCTCTGCGCCCGCCGCGGGTGGCTGTGAGCCCTCCCCGGCCGTGCGACCCGTCATGACGTGGGCGGTCGCCGGACCTGGCTCGGCATCTGGCAGGTAGCGGCCAGTGACCGCACCCTGCCGCGCAGAGTCTCTACCGTCCTCGCCCGGGCGGCACGGCGCCGTCCCCGCGACCCCGAGGACGTCCCCGTGCCCCCAGCAGCACCCGGCCCCCACCGCCGCTCGCCCGACCCGGGCCGCCCGACCGCACGCCCGGCGGCCCGCCTGGCGAGCGCCGTGGCGCTCGCCCTCTCCGCCGGTCTGCTCTCGGCCCCCGTGACGCTCGCCGCCCCGGCGGCCGAGACCGAGGGTGCCCCCGCCACGGCGCCGCAGCCCCTCGCCGACAGCGCCCCCTCGCCGGCGACGTACGAGGACGGCACCTACGTCGTCGTCCTCGAGGACGACCCGACCGCCACCTACGACGGCGGCATCGAGGGCCTGGCGCCGACGGCGACGGACGCGCCGGCCGACTTCTCGGCGGACTCCGCCGCCGTCCGCGCGCACGCCGACCACGCCGCCGCCGAGCAGGAGGAGGTCGCCGCCTCCGTCGGCGCGGAACCCCTGGTCACCTACTCCCTCACGACCAACGGCTTCGCCGCCGAGCTCGACGGCGCGCAGGCCGCCCGGCTGGCCGACGACCCGCGCGTGGACCGTCTCGTGCCGAACGAGCTGCTGCAGGTGCAGGACCTCTCGCCCAGCTCCACCGAGTTCCTCGGCCTCGAGGGGCCGGACGGCACCTGGGCCGAGGTCGGCGGGCCGGAGGAGGCCGGCGCCGGCGTCGTCGTCGGCGTCATCGACACGGGCATCGCGCCGGAGAACCCCTCCTTCGCGGGCGAGCCGCTGAGCAGCGAGCCGAGCACCACGACCCCCTACCTCGACGGCGACGAGATCATCGTCGAGAAGGCCGACGGCAGCCAGTTCCGCAGCCGCTGCGTCGAGGGCGACGCCTTCGACGCCGAGGACTGCAGCACCAAGCTCGTCGGCGCCCGCTACTTCGTGGAGGGCTTCGGCGAGCGCGCCGTCGCCGGCGCCGAGCGCGGGGAGCACCTCTCCCCCCGCGACGGCAATGGACACGGCTCGCACGTGGCCTCGACCGCCGCGGGCGAGCACGCCGTCGACGCGGCCGGCCGGCGCGTCTCCGGCGTCGCCCCGGGCGCCGTGGTCTCGACGTACAAGGCGTGCTGGACCGGCGTGTCCGGGGACGGCTGCGCGACGGTGGACCTGCTGGCCGCCATCGAGGCCGCCACCCGCGACGGCGTCGACGTCCTGAACTTCTCCATCGGCTCGGGCTCCGGCGCGACGTCGACGGTCGAGGTGACCGACGAGGCCTTCCTGGCCGCCGCCGCCACCGGCGTCTTCGTGGCCGCCGCGGGCGGCAACTCCGGCCCGTGGTCCTCCAGCGTGGACAACGCCGCGCCCTGGATCACGACCGTGGCCGCCTCGACGATCCCGGCCCCCGAGGCCACCGTCGAGCTCGGCGACGGCACCCGGCTGCTCGGCACGTCCGTGACGGTGCCCGAGGGCGGCGTGCCCGCCACCCCGCTGGTCGACGCCCGCGCGGCCGGGCTCGACGGGGTGGACGCCACCCTGTGCGCCTCCGGCACCCTGGACCCGGCGGTCGTCACCGGCACCGTCGTGCTGTGCGACCGCGGCACCGTCGCCCGCACCGACAAGTCGGTCGAGGTGGCCCGGGCCGGCGGCGTCGGCATGGTGCTCGTCAACCCCACGCCCAGCTCCCTGGACACCGACGAGCACGCGGTCCCGACCGTGCACGTGGACGCCGACGTGCGGGAGGCGCTGCGCACCTACGCCGGCACCGAGGGCGCGACCGCCGCCATGCTCGCGGGCAACCAGGCGGGCGTGCCCTCGCCGCCGGCGCCGCAGATCGCCGGTTTCTCCTCCCGCGGGCCGCTGCGCGTCGACGGCTCCGACCTCATCAAGCCCGACCTGGCCGCCCCCGGCACCACCATCTACGCCGCCCTCGCCAACGCCGAGGACGCCGAGCCGGTGTGGGGCTACCGCTCCGGGACCTCCATGGCCTCCCCGCACGTCGCCGGCCTCGGCGCCCTGTACTACGGGGCGCACGAGGGCGCCTCGCCCGCCGAGGCCAAGTCGGCGCTCATGACCTCGGCCACGCCCGCCGTGGACGCCGAGGGCCAGCCGCTGGAGGACCCCTTCGCCCAGGGCAACGGCCAGGTCGTGCCGCGCTCCTACCTCGACCCGGGCCTGCTGTACCTGAACGGCCCCTCGGACTGGGAGAGCTACCGCGCCGGCATCGGCCTGGGCCGCTCGGACGTCGAGCCCGTCGACGCCTCCGACCTCAACCTGGCCTCGCTGGCCGTCGGCGAGCTGCCGGGCGTGCAGACGCTCACCCGCACCGTGACCTCGACCCGGGCCGGCACCTGGACGGCCGAGGTCTCGGGCCTCGCCGGGGTGGAGGCCGTCGTCGAGCCGGCCACGCTGAGCTTCGACGCGCCGGGCCAGACCGCGACCTTCGAGGTCTCCTTCACCCGGACCGACGCGCCCCTGCAGCAGTGGGTCAGCGGTGCGCTGACCTGGGTGCCGGAGGAGGCCGGCCGCCCGTCGGCCCGCAGCGCGGTCGCCGTCCGCCCCGTCGCCGTCGGCGTCCCGGCCGAGGTCCGCGGCGAGGGCCAGCAGAGCTCGGTGACGTGGCAGCCCCAGCTCGGCGAGGCCTCCTCGCTCGAGCTCGGCGTCGCCGGCCTGACCCGCGGCGCGACCGCCCGCGGCGAGGGCCGCGAGGGCCGGCGGGCCGACCGCTACGCCGTCGAGGTCCCGGACGGGGCGACGCACCTGCGCCTGGCCCTGGACGCCGAGGACGACGCCGCCGACCTCGACCTCACCGTGTACCTGCGGGACGAGGACGGCTCGGTCTACCCCGTCGCCGGCACCCGCAGCCCGGCCGCGGACGAGGTCGTCGACCTGTCCCTGCCGTGGGGAGGCACCTACGTCGCCGCCGTCGAGGTGGTCGACGGCGGGCAGCAGGAGACGGTGCCCTACGCCCTCACCAGCTACGTCGTCACCGACGACGTCGACGGCGAGCTCGTGCTCGACCCCGACCTGCTGGTCGGGGACGTGGGCGCGACCCCCGCCGTCACCGCCAGCTGGGACGTCGAGCCGGGCCAGTACCTCGGGCTGGTCTCCTACGGCCGCACCGGCAACGTCACCGCCGTGGCGGTCGACGCCGGCGAGCCCGTCGCCGAGCCCGGGGAGCTGTCCCTCACCGTCACGCCCTCCGGGCCGGACGAGTGGGCCACCGTCGGCTTCGACCTCGCCGTGCGGGCCACCGGGCTGACGCCCGGGGAGCGCTACACCGCCCGGGTGGCGGGCAGCGACGTCGCCCAGTCCGGGCAGGCCCGCGTGGACGGCACCATCAGCTGGTCCCTGAGCCTGGGTGAGGAGCTGGAGCCGGGCGCGCAGACCCTCGTGCTCTCCGGCCCGGGCGTCGAGCTCTCGCGGGACTTCCTGCTCTCCCCGGTGAGCATCAGCCCAGGCTGGTACGAGCTGCAGCCGGCCCTCACCGGCACCCAGCGGGTCGTCCTCACCGTGTCCACCCAGGGCAGCGGCGACGTACGCTTCCGCCTCACCGACGCCGAGACGGGCGAGGTGGCCTTCGAGGAGGTCCAGCCGACCGAGGACGGCGTCCTCTTCCTGCGCAGCAGCCCGGCGGCGGTGCCGGTGGGTCGCTACGTGGGCCGGGCCGAGGTCGTGCTGCCCGACGGCACGACGGGGCCGGGCCAGAGCGTCGAGGACGTCGTCGTCGAGGCCGCCGAGGCGAGCACCGTCACGGTGACGCCGACCGAGGAGCCCGGGCGGGTCCGCCTCGACGTCGACAACCGCACCGGCGGCGGCGCCACCGTCCAGGTGACCTACCGCGGCTGCGACGGCCGGCTCGTCGACGCGTGGGACTCCTTCGCGCCGGGGACCTCGCAGGAGGTCTGGACCGTCGAGGGCTTCACCTCGCTCGAGGTCCGGGACTTCTTCGGCGACGTCGTCACCCGGTACGACAACGACGGGCCCTCGCGGTGCGCCCCCGTGGCCGAGGAGCTCATCGGCCAGGACCTGTGGACGACGCGCACGGCCGAGCCCGGGGCGGACGGCGAGGAGCCGGTCGACCTCGCCGTCAGCCACCGCCACCCGCTCGGGGCGTCGCTCTACACCCTGCGCGTGGGGCTCGGCGAGCCCGACGCCAGCAGCCCGTTCCTCGACGTCGTGGTCCCCGTGGACCCGGCGGACGGGACGACCGTCACGACCACCCCGACGACCCTGCCGGCCGAGCAGGACGCCTGGGTCACGGTGAGCTACGAGACCTTCGACGGCGTCTGGCGGGTCTGGCGCCAGCTCACCCTGGAGCTGGGCGGGGTCGGCGTCGAGGACCTGGCGCCCGAGGGAGCGCTGGTGCCTGGCACGCCCACGGTGGCGGGCGAGGCCGTGGTGGGCCAGACCCTCACGGGCGAGCCCGGCACGTGGGCCCCCGCGGAGGTCGAGCTCAGCTACCAGTGGCTGCGCGACGGCGAGCCGATCCGGCGGGCGACGTCGGCGCAGTACGAGCTGAGCCGCCACGACGCCGGGCACCCGATCTCCTTACAGGTGACGGGCACGCTGCCGGACGGCCAGCAGGTCGTCGCTGCCAGCGAGCCGGTGACGGTGCTCAGCGCCTTCCGACGGGCGCCCGTGCCGGTGGTGCGCGGCCCCTGGCGGGTCGGCTCCGAGCTGACGGCCATCCCGGGCCGCTGGTCGCCGGCACCGGTCGAGCTCAGCTACCAGTGGCTGCGCGACGGCGAGCCGGTGGAGGGCGCCACCGGCCGGACCTACGTGCTGCAGCCGGCGGACGCCGGTGCGGCGCTCAGCGTCCGGACGACGGCGACCCGGGAGGGCTACGCCACGGCGAGCCAGACCTCGGCGGAGCGCACCGTGCGCCGCTGACCACGGGCTCGTGAGGCGGAGGGGCACCAGCCGGTGGGCTGGTGCCCCTCCGTCGTCCCCGGGCCGCCGGAGCGCCGGCGTCGCTCGCCGGAGCACCGGGCCGGCGGTGCCAGACTGCCGCCATGGTGCAGAAGACCGAGATCGTGCTGACCGACGACATGGACGGCTCCCCCGCGAGCCGGACCGTCTCCTTCGCCTTCGAGGGCGTCGCCTACGAGATCGACCTCAACGACGAGCACGCCGCCGCGATCGAGGAGTCCTTCGCCGAGTGGGTCGCCGCCGCCCGCCGGACCGGCACGGGCGGGGCCGCCGCCAGCGGCGCCGTCCCCGCACGCTCCTCGGGCCGCTCGGGGCCCAAGCGCTCCGACCTCGACGCCGTCCGCGCCTGGGCGCGGGACAACGGGCACAGCGTCTCCGACCGCGGCCGCGTCGCCCAGAAGGTGCTCGACGCCTACGACGCCGCGCACTGACCTCGGCCAGCCCTCGGCGACGGAGTCCTCGGCGACAGCCTCCTCGGCAGCGGAGGCGGGCGGTCACCTCCGGGGCGTTCGCGGGGGCGCGCAGGGCCCCCCGCCGGCGTCGTCCACCGGGAGCTCAGCCCGGCGACGCAGCGCCCCACCCGTGCCAGCGGTCGACCTCGACGTGGACGAGCACGCGGGGTCGGTCTCGCTGGGGGTAGTCACGACCGGTGTAGTGCCGGGAGAGCCGGTCGATGCCGGCGAGTCCCTCGTCGTCGACGACGTCGACGACCCGGCCCTGGACGCTGACGTGGGTGTACCAGTCCCCCTCCGCGAGCGCGGTGAGCGCGACCCGGCCGTCGCGGCGCAGGTGCTCCAGGCGTGCGCGGCCGGCGTCGAGGCCAAGGAGCACGCGGCCGTCGTCCTCGACGAGGTACCACGTCGCGACGCTCACCGGCCGGCCGTCGGCCGCGACCGTCGCCATGACGGCCGGGTTGGGCCGGCGGAAGAGCTCGGCGACGTCCTCGGGCATGGAGGTGCTGGGCCTGGAGCTGCTGGGCCTGGAGCTGCTGGGCATGGAGCTGCTGGGCGTGGAGGGGCTCATGACGACACCCTGCCTCGCCACCGTCGGGCGTGGGAGGGTCCGACGTGCCGTCCCCCGGACGCCGCCACGCTGCGCCGGGGGTGAACAGGCCTGGACGGCGGCGGGCTGCTGAGGTCTGCTGCGCCCATGCGTCTGCTTGTCCTCGGCGGCACCGCCTTCCTCGGGCGGCACGTCGTCGACGCCGCCCTCGCCCGCGGGCACGAGGTCGCCACCTTCACCCGCGGCCGCAGCGGCACGTCGCCGCCGCCGACGCTCGACCTGCGCGGTGACCGCGACGACCCGCCCTCCCTCGCCGCCGCTCTCGACGGCGCCGGCTGGCGGCCCGAGGTCGTCGTCGACACCTCCTGCCAGTCCCGGGCGGCCGCCGAGCAGGCGGCGTGGACCCTCGGGGGCGGCGGCGGTGTCCGCGCGTACGCGTTCACGAGCAGCCTCAACGCGTGCGCCGCATGGCCTCCCGGGCCGGTGACCAGGGACGACGCACCCGGGTGGACGACCGACGACGACGCCTACGGCCCGACGAAGGCCGCGGCCGAGCGGACGCTCACCGCCGCGGTCGACGGCCCGGTGCTCCTGGCGCGGGCAGGGCTCATCACCGGGCCGTACGACCCGCTCGGTCGCCTCGGCTGGTGGCTGCGACGCCTCGCGCGTGGTGGGCCCGTGGTGGTCCCCACGGGCCTGGACCAGCCGGTGGCGCTCGTCGACGCGCGCGACCTCGCCGACTGGCTCGTCCGTGGTGTCGAGGAGGGCTGGTCGGGCCCCGTCAACGCGACCGCCCCCGTCGGGAGCACGACGCTCGGCTCGCTGCTGCTGCTGTGCGCCGAGGTCGTCGGGCGGCGCGTCGGCGACGACGTGGCCTTCGTCCCGGTGCCCGACGAGGAGCTGCTGGCAGCCGGCGTCGAGGCGTGGACGCAGCTGCCGCTGTGGGTGCCCGCGGAGACCGCGCGCACGCTGTGGGACGTCGCGACGGACCGCGCGCAGGAGACCGGCCTCGTGCGGCGGTCGGTGCGGGAGACCGTGACGGACACCTGGGCCTGGCTCAGCGGCCCGGACCGCCCGTCGCCCGCGGACCAGGCCACGCCCGGGCTGCCCGAGGACCTGGAAGGCCGCCTGCTCGCCGACCGCGTCGGCGGCGTGCGATGACCGGGCGCCGGCTGGAGGCGGTGCCGTCGTCCGGCCCCGCCTCGGTACCGGCGGGGCGCCAGCCGCACCGGCCGACCCCCTTGCTGCGAGAGCTGCTCGGGCGGCGGCTGCGCGAGGCCCGAGGGCGTCGGCGGATGACGCTGCGGGACGTCGCCGCGGCGTCCGACGTCTCGATCGGCCACCTCTCCCAGGTCGAGCGCGGGCTCTGCGAGGTCTCCTCCGAGGTGCTCGCCGCGATCTGCCGTGCCCTCGGGCTGCCGCTGGCCGTGCTGCTGCGCGACGTGGTCGTTGACCTCACCGTGCCGGTCGGGCGGGAGGAGGACGCCGCCCGCGCCGGCGCGCGGACCGCCGGCGTCGATTCGGCTAATATCGAGGCCGGACACCTCGCGGGAAGATCACCTGTCCTGGCAGCCTGAGACGGCTAATTCGCCCGCGACGCGCGTCTCCTTTTCGCGAGCGTCGCCTCAGGGCGATGCGCCTGGAGATACTCGCGTCACCTCTACGCACCATGCTCCTGGCTATCCGCTCGGCGCGTTGGCCGCGCACGACAACTGGACCACCCATGACGGAGGATGCGAGATGTCACGGGCCCAAGGGGCGACCGACGAGAACGGGGACGTTCTCGCACTCTTGGGTAACGGCGTTTCCATCGCTCACAATGACACCTTGGCGATGCACGTCCTCACCAGACGCCTCGTCGAAAGACTCAACGAGGCGGCAGGACTTGGCGCCGACAGCGCCCGCGCCCTGCTCAATCTAGTTGCCGCGAACCTGGGCGAGGAAGCCGCCGAGAACTCGCAGGATGACTTCGAGGCACTGCTCGGCCCATTTGATCACTTGGCGCAGACACTCACAGGTCTGCGCGATCTCTCCGTGTACGCCAGTGACGCAGAAGACACCCTCACAGCTATCGAAAAGGTAAGCCAATTCGCGGCTCGCGTCCGACGTCTTGGCGTCAGTCACATCCTTGAGGCTATCGACTGCGCGTCACGCGTCCCGATGTTGAAGCCGAGCCCCTTGGACGCCCTCCTCGAGGCCCTCTTTAGAGCAGGAAGCCACGGCCTTCCGGGCCACTTGACCATCGCCAGTCTTAATTACGACTCACTCGTGCCGAGCAGGATCACTCCCCCTGCAGCAGACTGCACCGCGAGAGGCGCCTTCGACTTGACTGGCGAGCGAAGCGTCTCTATGGCTGTGCGGGGAAGAGGTGCCGACTTACACGGTCGCGTGCTCGACATCGGTCGCCCAACCGCGGGACGACACGCTGCACCCACCACTTTGCTACAGCTTCACGGTTCCCTCTCGTGGCTTCGCTCTCCGGATGGGACCACGGCCAGGTTCGAGATGAAAGACTTAAGAGGAGACCAGCAGATGAAGTCATACTGGTCGGCCTGGCGGGACGGGGAGTGTGACTGGACACCGGCCGTCATACTCGCCAACCAGAAGTACAAGAGCAGGTTAGTGGAACAACATCCTTTCGACATCGCGTACGACCAGTTCACGGCCAGTCTTCTTCATGCAGAGAGGTGGCTGATCGCCGGCTACTCATTCCGTGACGAGATTGTCAACGAGAGACTGCGAACCGTCTTCTCGCTTCGCGGAAGACGTCCGCAAGTTCTCATCGTATCCAAGGGCGCCGACTCTCCCCAAAGCTGGGTGAGCGAGACGCTTAACCTCCGAGAGGACGACCCCGCCACCTTCCAATTCGTCGACGGTGGCCTGGCCGACCTCGAGAGCACGAGTGCATGGCGGACGTGGCTCGACGGAGTCCCCGGCCTTTATTGAGGGCATGAAATCTGCGCACAGCAGTCAGACGGGCGCGAGGGAGCTTCCGATCGACAAGAACGCTGACGCCGGAGTGCGTTGACTTGCGCACCCTTGGAGGCGTACCTCCTTGCAGGTGCCCGATGCACTGTCGCCAAGCGGGGGAGGCATTGACTTGCTCGCGCGCAAGCACCTTGCCTCCCTGCCTCGCCGGCAAGGGATCACGAGTGACGCCGGACCTTGCCGGTGGTGCTGCGGACGGGCGCCGTCGCCACCTCGACGACGTCGGGGCGCGCCGGCGCCGGCAGGTGCTGCGTGCACCAGGTGGAGACGTCGGACGGCGCGCCGTCCGTCAGCTCGACGACGGCGACCAGGCGAGGTGGGCCCTCGCCCTCCTCCCACCGCACCGCGGCACCCCGGACGCCCGGGTGCCGCTCGAGGACGTGCTCGACGTCCGCGGGCGCGACGGGGACGCCGTCGCGGACGTGGACGTCGCCGGCCCGGTCGAGGAGGAAGAGGTGGCCGTCGGCGTCGAGGTGGCCGAGGTCGCCGAGGGTGTCCCAGCCGTCGCCGTCGCGCCGCGACTCCCGGCCCAGGTAGCGGTAGGCCGGGCCGCCGGGGCGCCGCATCCACACCTCGCCGACCTCGCCCGCCGCGGCGGGCGACCCGTCGGCGCGCGTCACGCGCACCTCGGTGCCGCCCACCCCACGGCCCACCGACCCAGGCCGGGCCAGCCACTCCTGCCCGTCGGCGACGAAGAGCCCGGTGGACTCGCTGCCGGCGTAGACCTCGACGACACGCTCTGGCCCGAGCCAGGCGATGGCGGCGCGCTTGACCTCGGGGTCGCAGCGCGCGCCGAGGTGGACCAGGCGCTCCAGCGCGGACAGGTCCGCGGCGGCGCGCTCGGCCGCGGGCAGCCGCACGAGGTCGCCGAGCACCGCCGGGGAGACCCAGGTCCACGAGACGTGGTGGCGCACCAGCGCGTCGAGCACCACGCGTGGGTCGGGGCGGCCACCGCCCACCGAGGGCCCCGTCGGGAGGAGGACGAGGTGGTGTCCCGTGAGCAGGCCGCGGACGGCGTAGGTGAAGGCCGCCGACCCGGTGATCGGCGCCACGACGAGCTGGGTCGCCCGCAGCGGGAGAAAGGGTGCCGAGGGCACCTCCGGCTCGACGAGCGCCGGCGCGGTCGAGACGACGACGGACGGGCGGCCCGTGCTGCCCGAGGACGTCGGCGCCTTCCACGAGGTGGCCCACCGGTCGGGCAGCGTGGTCGGCACCTCGCGCACGTCGGCGTCGGTCGGCGACCAGCCGGGCGGCACCCAGGGCGGCAGCGAGGACCCGCCCGACCCGGCTCCTCCGACCGCCCGCCCCGCCCCGTGCCCGGGGTCACGTCCGACGACGAGCGTCGGCCGCGCGAGCGCGACGACGTCGGCCAGCTGCTGCGGCGACGTCGTCGGGTCCAGCGGCTGCGGCGTCGCACCGGCCCGCCACACCGCGCAGCAGACGGCGAGCGCCTCGGCGCTGCTCGGCAGGGCGACCGTCACGAGGTCGTCGGGGCGCACGCCGAGCCCGACGTAGGCGCGGGCCAGCGCGGTCGCGCGCGCGTCGAGCGCGGCGGCGGTCAGCACGCCGTCCTCGGCCGTGACCACGACCCGCCCGGGCTCTCGCTCAGCGAGCCGGGACACCGCCCGGGAGAACGACAACCGCGCCACGAGCACCTCCTCGGACGGCCTCGTAGAGCCGCTCGTGCGCGGCGGCGACGCCCTCCCAGCCGTGGCGGTCGGCGAGCGCCCGGCCGCGCGCCGGGTCGGGCGCCCCGCCGTCGAGGGCCGTCCGCAGCGCGGCGGCCAGCGCGGGCGGGTCGTCGCCGTACAGCACGGCGTCCCCCAGCACCTCCCGCAGCACGGGAAGCCCCCGGGCCACGACCGGCACGCCCGCGGCGAGCGCCTCCAGCGGCGCCATGCCGAAGCCCTCCTTGGTCGAGGGGAAGGCCAGCGCGCCGGCGGCGGCGACGAGCGCGGGCAGTCTCTCGTCGGGCACGGTGCCGACGTCGACGGGGACGACGCCGAGCTCGGCCGCGCGCGCCGCCACCGCGGCCCGGTAGGGGCGGTAGTCGAAGAGGGTCTCCCCGCCCGCGACGACCAGGGTGGGGGGTGGGCCACCACCGTCGCGCAGCAGCGCGCAGGCCTCGACGAGGTCGAGCGTCCCCTTGCGCGGCTCGACGCCGCCGAGGGCGAGCACGTAGCGCCCCAGCCGCTGCGTCCACGCGTCACGGGCCGCCGCGGCCCCGGGGTCCTGCCCGGCCGCGGCGGCGAAGCGGGCGGCGTCCACCCCGCCGGGGATGACGGTCGGCCGCAACCCGTAGCCGGCCTCGACCTCGGCCGCGACGGCCGCCGAGACGCACACCCGCGCCACCGGCTCGACGACGGCGGCGTCGTGGCAGGCGACGAGCTCCGGCGTCGTGAAGGCGTCGAGGTGGTGGATGGTGCGGACCACCGACGCCCCCGCCCGCGTCAGCGCGTTGGCGGAGATGCAGTCCTGGGCGTGGACGACGTCGTCGCCGCGCGCGCGCTCGGCGAAGGAGCGACGCAGCACGTCGATCGACCGGACCACGCGGGCGCCGACGTCCTCGCCGTCGAGGGTGGGAAACGGCACGGCGACGACCCGCACGGCCGGGTCGACGGGTCGGAAGAAGCCGGCGTCCCCGCCGCGGGCCAGGGTCCACACCGTGACGTCGTGCCCTCGCCGCGCCAGGGCCTCGGCGAGCGCGAGCGTGTGCACCACACCGCCGCGGGGGCGGGTCGAGTAGGTGCTCAGCGCGACGCGGATGGCCACCTCCCAGGGCTGCTCGGGCCTGCCACCGCGCGGGGGCGGGCGGCGACGGCCGGCGTGGACCCGTCGTCGTAGGGCTGGCCCACCCGGTCGCCGTACGCACCGAGCACCCGGTCGCGCAGGTGGTGGACCCGACGGCGGGCCTGCGCCACCCCGCCGCTGACGTCGGCCACCGCCGAGGCCATCCCACCCTGGCTCCAGGTGCGCGCGACGACGTCGCCGGAGGGGTCGACGACCTTGGCCTGCCCCAGGAAGTGCAGGCGGCCCTGGCGGCCGGTCTGGTTGGCCGAGACGAGCCACACCTGGTTCTCCGCGGCGCGCGCGGCGTCGTAGATGTCGAAGAGGCGCGCCTGGCGGTCGAGCCGGAGGCGCTCGGCGCGGTCGGTCGCGCTGGCGGGCCAGGCGGACAGGCACACGAGCACCTCGGCCCCGTCGAGCGCGAGCGCCCGACCCGACTCGGGGAAGGACTTGTCGAAGTCGACGAGCAGCCCCACCCGCCCGACCGGGGTGTCGACCGCCGCGAAGCGGTCCCCCGCCCGGTAGGCCTGGAACTCCCCGAGCGGCAGGTGCACCTTGCGGTGCGTGCCGAGCACCTCGCCCCGGTGCACGCACACCGCGGTGTTGTAGCGCACCTCCTCGCCCCCTTCGACCGCCCGCTCGGCGATGCCGAAGCACAGGACGACGTCACCGGCGGCCGCCGCGAGCCGCGCCACCTCGGGACCGTCCACGTCGACCGCGGGTGGCAGGTCCCCGGAGCGCAGCGGGTCGACGAGGTCGTCGACGTACCCGCCGACCGTCGCGTCGGGCAGGGCCAGCAGGCTCACGCCGGCCTCGGCTGCCGAGGCGCAGACGGCCTCCGCCTTGGTCAGCGACCGCTCGACGTCGCGCCCGAAGTGACCGGCGACGCCGGCCAGCAGCACCTCCCCCGGTCGGCGGGCCGCCGCGGGCGCAGGGCTCACCTCGTGGCCCGGCGCTCACCCGCGAGGACGGGCACGTCGGCCGGGCCGGGCTGGGCGGGCAGGTCGGGGGGCTCGGCCTGGTGGTCGGACTGGTGGTCCGCCGGGACAGGCGTCGACGTCCGCTGCGCCGCAGCGCCGTCCGCTGGCCCCTCGGTCGTCCGCAGGTGTCGCACGACGGCGTCGGCGAGGTGCTCGGCGTCGCGCGCGATGCCGGCGAAGCGCCCGGAGCCCCAGGTGTGCAGCCAGGGCAGGCCGAGGAAGTACAGGCCCGGCGTCGTCGTCACCCCGCGCACGTGCGTCGGCGCACCCGCGCCGTCGAAGACGCCGACCCCCACCCACCGGTAGTCCGAGCGGAAACCGGTGGCCCACACCACGGCCGAGACACCCTCGGCACGCAGGTCGAGCTCGACGTCCTCGACCTCCGGGCGCCACACCGGCTCGTAACGCGCCTCGGTCGGCGCGTCGAGCCCCTGGCGCTCCACCCAGGCGTCGATGTCGTCCTTGATGGACTCGGCGACGGCGTCGGCCGCGTCGAGGGACGCCTCGGCGCTCGGCGCGAAGCGCAGCACGGTCCCGGTACCGCTCGCCCGCACGTCCTGCCCCGTCCCGGGCGCGACGTCGCCCGTGTCGACGGCACGCTCGACCGCGGTCAGGCGACCGTGCAGGCGCAGCCCGCGGTCACGGGCGTGCGCGCGCAGGTCGATGTCGCGACCGCCGTCCCGGCCGGTCACGTAGTGGTTGGTCGACTCCCGCTTGGCGAGGCCGCCAGCGGTCGTGCCCACGCCCGCGTCGTACACGCCCATGTCCGCGAGCCAGGCGACGCAGTCCCGGCCCCGGTACCGGCGGGCCACCCGGGGGGCGCTGCCGAGCGAGAGGTGCACCTGCCGGCCGGCCAGCAGGAGGTCCTCGGCCACCTGCGCCCCGGACTGGCCCGACCCGACGACGAGGACCGCGCCGGCGGGCAGCGCCTCCGGGGACCGGTAGTCGGCCGAGTGCAGCTGGACGACGTCGTCGGGCAGCCGCTGCGCGACGGGCGGCAGCACGGGCCGGTGGTAGCCGCCGGTCGCGACGACGACCTGCCCGGCGCGCAGCGTGCCCGCGCTCGTCGTCACCTCGAAGCCGCCACCGGGGTGCTCGCGCAGCCGCAGCACCTCGACGCCCTCGTGCAGCGGGGCGCCGAACGTCGCCGGGTAGGCCCGCAGCCAGGCGTGCACCTCGTCCCGGGTCATGAAGCCGTCCGGGTCCGGGCCGTCGTAGCCGTAGCCGGGCAGCCGGCACTGCCAGTTTGGCGTCACGAGGGTGAAGGCGTCCCAGCGGCGGTCGACCCAGTCGTGCACGGCGGTCTCACGCTCGAGGACCACGTGGTCGACGCCAGCGTCGACGAGGTGCCAGGACAGGGCCAGGCCCGCCTGCCCGCCGCCCACGACGACGACGTCGTGCCGCGCGCCCTCCAGCGGCTGGTCGCTCACGCCGCACCGCCCGCGGCACCGGGAGCGGTCGCGGGCTGCCCCGGCAGCGGCGGCTCGACCGAGAGCACCTCCACCAGACCGGTGGCCGCCTCGCCGCGGAGGCCGGCCGCGCGCTCGGCGACGCCCTGCGCGGTGGCCGCGGCGCCCGTGCACGCCATGCCGTACCGCGCCCGGACCCGGGCGTCGGCCTCGTCCATCGCGGCGCGGACGCGGGCGACGACGTCGGCCACGGGGTAGCTCTCGCCCGCCGTCAGGTGGTCGTGGACGACGAGGCTCGGCGACCAGCACGTCTCCTCGCCGCCGTCGGGCCAGCGCAGGCGCACCCTGGCCTCAGGCACGGGCCATCTCCGGCTGCTCCGCGGGCCGGGCGGGCGCGTCCGTGCGCGGCGGGGGCACCGGAGCGGGGACGGCGGAGACGGCGGGGCCGTAGACGTCGGGGCGCCGGTCGCGCAGGTGGTACATCGCGCCGCGAGCGGCGTCGAGGCCCGCACCGAGGTCGACCTCGGCGAGCGCCATGCCGGGTCCGGTGCCGGTGTGGGCCAGGACGGCGCCCCCGGGGTCGACGACCTTGGCGCTGCCGACGAAGCGCAGCGAGCCGAAGGTGCCCGCCTGGTTGGCGGCCACCCAGTAGAGCTGGTTGTCCAGCGCCCGGGCCCGGTCGAGGAGGTCGAAGCGGTGGGTCCAGCGGTCGTCGGCGAGGTCGGCGGCCGGGGCGGTGCGGGCCCCCGGCCACGCCGAGAGGCTGGCGACGAGCTGGGCGCCGTCGAGGGCCTGCGCCCGCGCCGCCTCGGGAAAGGCCTTGTCGTAGCAGATCTGCATCGCGATCCGCCCGACCGGCGTCTCGAAGGCGCCGAGCTGTGCCCCGGCGCCGTAGGAGGCGTCCTCGCGCAGCGGCTGGTGGACCTTGCGGTAGGAGGCCAGGACGCCGTCGCCGTGCAGGCACACGGCCGTGTTGAAGCGCTCGCCGTCCTCACCCCGGTCGGGGTCCCCGCTCTCGCACAGGCCGACGCAGACGACGAGGTCGCCCGCGGCCTCCTGCAGCCGGGCCAGCTCCGGGCCGTCGAGGCGCAGCGCCGGGGGCAGGGACGCCGGCCCGCCGGCGGGTCCGGGGACGTCGCCCGGGCCCTCGAGGGAGAGCAGGTAGCCCCCGAGCATCGCCTCGGGCAGCACGAGCAGGCCGGCTCCGCGCTCGCGGGCCTCGGCGATGTGCCGCTCGACCTGCGCGAGGCAGGAGTCGAGGTCGCGGGTCGCGCCAGCCGAGACGGCGGCGACGGTGAGGGTCACGGCGTCCTCCTGGTGGTTGGTCAGGTCGATCAGGTCAGGTCGATCAGGTCAGGTCGATGCAGGTCAGGGCTGGTCGGGCCGGGTCGATCGGGTCGGCTGGTCGGTCCCCGGCTGGTCGGTGCCACCGCCGGTCGCGGGGCCGAGCCCGGTCGCGGGGCCGACGGCGGGCGTCACCTCGCCGTCGGGCCAGCGCAGGGCCGCGCCGGCGCCGGGGGTCAGCTCGCCGCACGCGGCGACGGCGAAGCCGGGCACGCCGGGGTCGGCGAGCGGGGCGCCGGGGGCGTCGGCGGTGACCCAGCCCGAGCCGGGGAAGCAGGTGAGCCAGTCCCCGACGCCGGCCCCCGCCGGGCGGGGGACCTTCGAGACGTCGAGGACGGCGCCGCACCCGCTCGCCTCGGCGAGCATCGCGAGGGTGCCGACCAGCCCGGCCATCGAGACGTCCTTGGCCGCAGCGGGTCGTGCGACCGCGACGGTCCTGGTGAGGGCGCGCAGCGCCGCCGGGTCGCGGCCGGTGCTGGAGTCCCACTGGCGGCCCGGGTGCCCCGCCCGCCAGCCGCCGGTCGTGTCGACGGCGAGGGAGACGGCCATGCCGGCACGGCCGCCGCCCGCCGGCACGGGGGCGGCTCCGCCGGGCACCCGCCCGAGGGCGGTGACGGACAGCGCCGCCGGGACGCCGAGCTGGGTGTACCCGCCGAGGACGGGGACGCCGAAGGCCTCGGCTCCGGCGCGCAGGCCCGCGAGGACCTGCGCGGCCGAGGCGGTGTCGCGGGCGGCGAGCGCGTCGAGCAGGCCGACGGGCTCGGCGCCCATGGCGGCGACGTCGCCCACGTTGACGAGGGCGGCGCACCAGCCGGCCCACCAGGGCTCGCGCTCGACCATCGCGGGCAGGACGGCGTCGCAGGCGGCGACGAGGTCGCTGCCTGGCACGGGGGCCGCGTCGTCGCCGAGGTAGCCGTCCCCGCCGAGAGCCGCGGCGCCGCCGGTGTCCTGAGCCAGGAGGGGCTGCAGCAGCGGCCCCAGCGGCGCCTTCGTCGCGGCGACGAGCCGCTGGACGCGGGTGCACGGCCACCGCACGAGGACGTGCGGCGCCCCGGCCACCTCGACCTCGCGGACGGGCACCCAGCCGAGACGGACGAACATCGGTGCGGCGGAGCGCTGCACGGTCGCCTCGAAGCGCAGGACGCCGGCCTGCTCGGCGACGGCGCAGGCGGCACGCACGAGCGCGGGGCCGATGCCCCCGGCGCGGCGCGCACCGGCGGCGACGGCGAGGCGGGAGCCGGTCCACCAGCCGACGTCGAGGCCGCCGGTGAGGTGCTGTCCCGCCGGGGCGAGCCGCACACCGCCGACGACCTCACCGGAGCCGGCGAGGCGGGCGACCAGGACGACGGCGCGGGGGTCGTCGTCGACGTCGTCGGCCTCGGCCGCCCCGCTGGGGAAGAGCTCCTGCTCGGAGACGAAGACGTGCCGCCGCAGCCGGCGGTAGGCGGCCAGCCCGTCGCCGTCCGCCACCTCGACGTGCCAGGTCGGCGGTGCGAGGTCCACCGGCCCGCGAGGGCGGCGCGGCGCGCCGAGAAGCACGGCGCCCAGCGGCCCGGTCGGTGCCGTCGCAAGCCCGACCGTTGGGCCGACGCGCCGGCAGACCGGCGGCGCGCCGGCGAGCACGAGGCTCACGCGCCCGCCTCCGCGAGCGCGCTGCAGCCGCCGCACGCGGCGCAGCCGGCGCGCTGGTCGGCGCCCCGCATGCCGCGGGCGACCAGGTCGGCCGCCACCCGTGCGGTGACGTCGGCGAGCACCGCCGGGTCGGGCGCCCGGGCGCCGTCGACCTCGACGGCCAGCGTGCCCGCCATCGGCCGGAAGGGGACGACGAAGGGGTAGACGCCTGACGCCGCGAGCTCGGCGGCGCCGGCGACGAGCTCGTCCGGGTCCTCGCCCAGACCGACGAGCAGGTAGGTGGAGACTTGGTTGCGGCCGAAGAGGCGGACGCCTTCGGCCCAGGCCGCGCGGTACCGGTCGAGGGAGACCGTCGCCTTGCCGGGCATCCAGGCCCGGCGGACGTCGTCGTCGAGGGACTCGACGTGGACGCCGAGGGAGTCCGCTCCCGCCGCGCGCAGCTCGGCGAGCGCCGAGAGGTCCTCCGGCGGCTCGACCTGCACCTGCACGGGCAGGTCGGGCACGGCCGCCTTGACGGCGCGCACGCAGCGCGCGACGTGCCGCGCCCCACGGTCGCGCCCAGCGGAGGTGCCCGTGGTCATGACGAGCTGGCGGACGCCGTCGAGGCGCACCGCGGCCTCGGCGACCTCGGCCAGCTCCTCGGGCCGCTTGACCGCCGTGGTGAGACCGGCGCGCAGCGACTCCTCGATGGAGCAGAAGCGGCACCGCTGGTCCTGCGCGTACCGGATGCACGTCTGGACGACCGTCGTCGCGAGGACGCCGTCGCCGTGCACCCGCGCAAGGTGCTCGTAGGGGACGCCGGACGCGGTACGCAGGTCGTAGAAGGCCGGGCGCGCCACCTCCTCGACCTCGACGCCGGTGTCGGTGAGCACCGGCTCGGGCAGGCCGGCCCCCTCCGGACCGGTGGTCGGGCCTGCGCCGCAGCCGTCCTCGCGCCACAGCCGGCCGTCGCGGACGAGGTAGGGGCTGCTCGGGTCCAGCGGCAGGGCGGCGCCCCGGCCGTCGAGGCGCAGGTGGCCGTCGTCGCTCGGGCCCGCACCGCCGCGCCGCTGGAGCGGCGCGGCGGTGCGGACGCCGCGGATGGCGACGTCGACGCGCGTGGAGAGGGTCATGGCCTGCCCGTCGTCGTGGGAGGTGCTGTCCAGCAAGGGCTCCGGGAGCTCCGTGGGCGCTCAGACCATGTAGGTGCTGTTGATGATGGCGCCCTTGCGGGCGTAGTGGATGACGGCGTCCTGCACGTCGAGGGGGTGGCACGGGATGACCCCGGCGATGAGGTCCTCCTCGCGCAGGCCGTGCAGGGAGAGCCCGAAGCGGCAGCAGTAGACGGTGCCGCCCTCCTCGATGAACGTCGCGAGGGAGCCGTTGATGTTCTGCTCGCCCGGGAAGGCGGAGTCACCCGTCGTCGGGAAGCCGCGCGTGGCCATGCAGTTCATCGCGCCGGGCCCGTAGAAGTAGAGGACGGACTCGAAGCCCTTCCGCAGGGCACGGGTCGCCTGGAGGATCGCGACGAAGCTCACGGAGGACTCGTGCGCGATGCCGTGGACCATCGTGAAGTAGGACTGGCCCTCCTCGGCCTGGTAGTCCGGGAAGATCTTCGTCGAGCCGTAGATGCTGCTGCCGGGCTCGAGCGAGGGGTGGGCGATCTCGGCGAGGCTCTTGGCCCCGGCCTCGGCGATCTGCGCCTCGATCTCGGCGGTGGTGCCAGCGGGAGCGGTGGTCGTGGTCATCAGGGGCCTCCGTCGTGGGGTGTGCGGGTCGGCGGTCTGGTGCGGGTCGGCGGGTCCGTGCGGCGGTGCGGGCGAGTGGTGCGGTGGTGCGGACCGGGGAGCCGGTCCCCTCAGCCCCCGTAGAGGGCGGAGAAGTTGTCGGAGAGCCACATCCGGGCCAGCTCGCCGTCGCCGGCGGCGGCGCGCAGCCGCGCCAGCTCTCCGGCGGCGTCGCCCCAGGGCTCGTCGCTGGCGTAGAGCACGCGGTCGGCGCCGACCCCGCGGCGCTCGACCTCGGCGGCGAGCCACCGCGGCGCGAAGCCGATGGCCCAGCTCGTGTCGGTGTAGACGCGCTTGCCGGCCGCGACCCAGTCGAAGAAGCGGGAGCCGATGAGCTTGATGTGCCCGCTCATGCCGCCGCCGAGGTGCACGAGGTGGATGGCGACGTCGTCGCCGTAGCGGTCGACGAGCAGGCCGACCTCGTCGACGTCGGAGGCGGCGCCGGGGCTCGTGTGCACGTGGACGACGAGGTCGTGCTCGCGGGCGACGGCGAAGATCCGCTCCAGCGGTGCGGCGCAGCCGGGGTCGGAGGCGGCACCGCCGAGGAGGAAGGACGTCTTGAGCGCGACGACGCCGCTCTCGCCCGCCAGCGCGAGGGCCGCCTCGGTGAGCTCGGCGTCCTGCGGGCGCGGGGAGACCCACAGGCCGGCTCGCAGCCGGTCGTCGGCGGCCGCCGCCTCCAGGACGACGTCGTTGAGGGCGAACGAGGCGCTGACGTCGGGGACGCCGTAGTTGGGCAGGACGACGGCGCGGTCGGCGCGCTCGTCGTCCATCGCGGCGAGCAGCGAGGCGGCGTCGGGCACGGCGGCGGTGTCGGGGCTCACCGGCGGCCCGCCGTAGAAGGGGTGCGCGGGCAGCACGCCGAGGTGGCGGTGCGCGTCGCTGACGGTCGGTGCCCTCACGCCGACGAGTGAAGGCAGGGGGTGTTTCGGGGTGGCTCCGTTCGTGGCAACTCGGTGTTGCGAAGTCCTCACAGGTCAGGGCGTCTTCGGTGACCCGGCTCGCCGACGGCACCTCCTCCCGGCCAGACTGCCGCCGTGGCGACCTGGGACGACGTGCACCGGCTGGTCGCGGCGCTGCCCGGCACCGACGTGCACCCGTCCTACGGCGGTCGTCCGTCCTGGCGGGTCGGCGGACGCGCCTTCGTGTGGGACCGGCCGCTGACCCCGAAGGACCGGGACGACCTGGGGGCGTCGGCGCCTCCGCAGGACGAGCCGCTGCTCGGCGTCCGGCTGCCCGACGAGGGCGTCAAGGCGGCACTGCTCGCCGACGACCCCGAGGCGGTGCTGACGACGCCCCACTTCGACGGCTACCCCGTCGTGCTCGTGCGGCTCGAGCGGGTGGCCGACGACGCCCTCGCCGAGCTCGTCGAGGAGGCCTGGCGGGCACGGGCGCCCCGTTCCCTGGTCGCCGAGCGGGACGACCGCTGACGGCGGGGTGCGGGGAGGCCGCGTCCCCTGCGGGTCGCGGTCTCCTCCTCGCCCCGCAGCAGGCCCGCAGGACAGGTGGGCGGGCGTCACCTCACCCCGGCGACGTCCCGCCCCCCGCCCCGGCGGAGCCCCCGGTCCGCCGGGGCGGACGGGCCCGGAGGTCGCCGTGCACCGGCGTCACCGGGGTGACCGGGCCCGGGCGCCGTGGCCGCTCGTCGTAGCGGGCGCGGGCGGCCTCGACGACGTCGATCCGCGCGTAGGCCCACTCCCGGATGCCGTCCACCACACCCGAGAGCTCCGTCCCCAGCACGGTGAGCCGGTACTCCACGGTGACCGGGGTCGTGGCGAAGACCTCCCGGTCCACCAGCCCGTCCCGCTCCAGCGCACGCAGGGTCTGGGTCAACACCTTGTGCGAGACGCCCTCGACGCGGCGCTGGAGAGCCGAGAACCCGCGCGGTCCCTCCTCGAGCGCCAGCAGCACGAGCATCGTCCAGCGGCCTGCCACCCGGTCGAGGACCTGGCGGGTGGGGCAGCCGGCCGAGAGCATGTCGGGGCCGTCCTGGCTGCCCCGGTGGTCGGGCCCGTCGGCGGGACCTGCGGGCATGGCACCTCCTCGGCTCCGGCACCTGCAGCCCCCCGGCCGGGCGGCGACCGAGGGCGTACCTCCAGGTAACCACCGCACGTGCAGGTGCGACCTGTCGGCCGTCGGCGCCGCGGCGCACCGTCGAGGCATGGACACCACACCTGTGCACCCCATTCAGACCGGCCTGCCCACCACCACCGGCCTGCCCACCACCACCGCCCTGCCGACCACCACGCGCGCCGTCGTCCCGCCCGAGCAGCCCGGAGGCGCCCTGCGCCGCAGCGAGGTCCCGCTCGCCGCGCCAGGAGCGGACCAGGTGCTGGTCGCCGTCGAGGCCTTCTCCGTCAACCGCGGCGAGACCTTCCTCCTCGAGCACCCGCGCCCGGGGTGGCGCCCAGGCCAGGACGTCGCCGGCACCGTCGTCGCCGGTGACCTCCCGCCCGGCACCCGGGTGGTCGCCCACGCGGACGAGGGCGGGTGGGCCGAGCACGTCGTCGTCGACGTGGGCGCGCTGGCCGTCCTGCCGGACGACGTCCCCGCCCACGAGGCGGCTGCGCTGCCCGTCGCGGGCCTGACCGCCCTGCGGCTCCTGCGCGCCGCCGGGCCGCTGGCCGGTCGGCGCGTCCTCCTGACGGGCGCCTCGGGCGGCGTCGGCCACCTGCTGACCCAGCTCGCCGTCGGGGGCGGGGCCGACGTCACCGCGGTCTCCGCCAGCGCGGACCGGGGCCAGCGCCTCACCGAGGCGGGCGCGCTCGTCGTCACCGACGTCGAGCAGACGGACGGCCCCTTCGACGTGGTGCTCGAGTCGGTGGGTGGCGCGGTGCTCGCCGCCGCCCTCACCCGCCTCGCCCCGGGCGGGACAGCGGTGTGGTTCGGCCAGGCTGGTCGTGCGCCGGCCACGCTCGACTTCTTCTCCCTGCTCGGCGGGTGCCCGGGTGCCCACCTCGTCGTCTTCAGCTACTGGCAGGCCCCCGGCCGCGACGACGAGGACCTCGCCACGCTCGTCCGCCTCGTCGCCCAGGGCCGGCTGGGCGTCGAGGTCGGCCGGTGCGAGGACTGGTCTGCCACCGAGCAGGTGCTCGACGACCTGCGCGACCGCGCCGTGCGCGGCGCGGCCGTGCTCACGGTGGGCGGCGACCGCGCCTGAGACCTCCCGCCCACCGGCGTCCGGGCCGCCGAGGAGGGCGTCACGGCGGCGCTGCTGGCCGACGACCCGGAGGTGGTGCTGACCACGCCGCACGTCGACGAGCGCGCCCTCCACGTCGACGACAGCGCTGGCGGGTGCGGCGCCGGACGGCGGGGTCGTGCTCGGCCGTCGACGGCGGGCCCTGCGCAGGTCTGACGAGGCGCTCGTGCGTCGAGGAGCGACGCGACGCTCGAGCCGCCCGGTGCCGGCGTCCCCGCCGTCAGCCGAGCCGACGGGCCATGCACACCGACGTCGCGCTGTCGACGTACGGCCCGAAGCGCGGGACCACCTCGAAGCCGCGCCGGCGGTAGAAGGCGATGGCGGCGGCCTGCTTGTCGCCGGTCTCCAGGCGGAGGACGTCGGCACCGCTCGCCCGGGCGACGTCGAGCAGCGCGTCGAGGACGGCGTCGGCGACCCCGGCGCCCCGGGAGGAGGGCTCGACGTAGAAGCGCTTGAGCTCGGCGCCGCCCTCCCCGTCGGGCTCGACGCCGCCGACCCCGACGAGCCGTCCGCCGCGGCGGGCGCCGACCAGCTCGACCGCCGAGGCGGCCAGCCGCTCAGGGGTGTACCCGAAGGTCTCCTCCGCCGTGTAGCCCATCGCCGCCAGCTCTTCGGTGAGGTCCTCCAGCAGCGCGAGCACCTCGGGGTCACCGGCGTCGACGGGCATGACGTGCAGGTCGTGGTCCATGCCCCCGTCCTACCCGTCGGACCCACGAGCGGGCGCCGCGGCACGAGAGTCAGCCCGTCGGCGGGGTGAACTGGCTGAGCGACAGCTCGGCGCCGAAGGGGTCTCGCAGGTCGGCCGTGCGCGCGAAGGTGCGCTCGGCCGTGCGCAGGACGAGGAAGCCGAGCCGCTCGGCTGTCGTGACGGCCTCGTCGCGGTCGGCGACGCCGACGGTGACGCGCCAGCGCGCGTGGTCGTCGCCGTTCGTGCCAGCGGGGACGACGCCGCCGACGACGTCGGCGAAGTCCTCCGGCGCGAAGGACTGCTGCTCGTGGATGTCGGGGTAGACCGTGGCGGCGAGGTGGTCGCCGTAGCCGGGGACGGACAGCATCGGGTCGCCGCCCTCCCACAACGGTGCCGCCCGCCAGCCGAAGAGGGGCCGGTAGAAGGCGAGCGCCGCGTCGACGTCGGCCGTGACGAGGTCGGAGAAGTTCCACGCCCCCGGCACGTTGACCAGCTGCGCCCCGAGGCGCCGGCGAGCCTGCCAGAGCCGGAAGGGCACGCCCTGCGGGTCGGAGCAGGCGACGGCGCGCCCACCCGGGCCGGCGTCGGCGGGCCCCGCCGTCACGGCGCCGCCGGCCTCGACGACCGCGCGGGCCGTGGCGTCGGCGTCGTCCACCGCGACGTAGGTGCTCCACGCGGGCGCCCGGCCCATGTCGGGCGAGCCGACCGCGGCGACGTCCTGCCCGTCGAGCGTGGCGACGAGGTAGGAGCCCGGAGCACCCGGCGGCATCGCCTCGGTGAAGGACCACCCGAGCAGCCGGCCGTACACGTCCTGCGCCGCACCGGTGTCCTCGACCTCGAGGTCGACCCAGCAGGGGACGCCGGCGGGGTAGGTGCGGAGGACGCGCGCGACGGTCATGACAGGCCCTTCGGGAGGTGAGCAGCCCCGCGCACGCGGCGGCCTGAGGCGATCTCGCCCGTCGTCGCCTCGCGGTGAGCCCGGACGAGCAGCGCCACCCAGGACCGGTAGGGCGACCACCGCGCCGCGACGCGCGCCAGGCGCGGGACGTCGGCGTCGGGGGCGTCCCAGAGCTGCCGCATGGAGTCGTGGAGGCGGCCCTCGCTGCGAGGGAAGACGTCAGGTGCTCCGGCCCCGCGGACGAGGACGAGCTCCGCGGAGAAGGGCCCGATGCCGGGCAACCGCTGGAGATCGGCGAGCGCGTCGTCGGCGGCCGTGGAGCGCAGCCGGTCGGCGTCGAGCACCCCGTCGAGGGCCGCCGCCGCGAGAGCGGCCAGGCGCTCCCGCTTCGCGGCCGGGAGCGGCAGCGTGCCGGCGACGTCGTGCAGCGCACGAGGACCTGGGAAGACGGGGAGGGGCACACCGGCGACGTCGAGCACGCCGCCGTGCTCGCGGGCGATGCGCTCCTTGGTCGCCGCGGCCTGCGTCATCCGGACGCGCTGGCCGATGACGCCCCAGCAGGCCGCCTCGTAGGGGGAGGCGAAGCAGACGGGCCTCAGTCCCGGGTACGCACGCTGCAGGCGACCGACGACGGGGTCGGCCTCCCCCACGCCGGCGAAGCCCTCGCCGTCGACGTCGAGGGAGAGCACGCGGCGCACCTGCGCGGCCACGGCCTCGGGGTCGCGCGCGTCGGTGCCGACGCTGACGCGCCCGTCGTCCTCCTGGGTGACCGCTGCCCCGACGAGCTCACCGGTGCCGTCGAGCGGGAAGGCGAGGCGCAGGGTCGGGCGCTCGTCGTCGTCCTGGCCGCCCGGGTGGGCGGCCGGCGCGAAGCCCTCGAGGAAGCGGGCGCTGGCCGCCAGGGAGAAGGGGCCGGCAGGGGTCAGCAGCGGCGGTGCGGTCGTGGTGGATGCCACGCGACCTCCTCGACGTCGGTACGGGTCGCCGTCACGTTCTCGTCCGCACCGGACAGACGGCGTCCGCTCGACCCGGAGGATCGCTGCCGTGGCGGGGACGACGACGCGGGCGCTGGCGTTGCTCGACCTGCTCCAGCGGCGCCGGCGCTGGAGCGGTGCGGAGCTCACCGAGCGTCTCGGCGTCACCGACCGGACGCTGCGCCGTGACGTCGAGCGGCTGCGTGAGCTGGGCTACGAGGTGACGTCGACCCGCGGGGCGGGAGGGGGCTACCGGCTGGAGGCCGGCTCGGCGCTGCCGCCGCTGCTGCTCACCGACGACGAGGCCGTCACGGTGGCGCTGGGGCTGCGGACCGTCGCGGTGCAGGGGCTCGTCGACGGCGAGCACACGACGCTGACGGCGCTGGCCAAGCTCGAGCAGAT
>NZ_JBBHZF010000012.1:100804-173722 GCF_037482365.1 Pseudokineococcus sp. 1T1Z-3 | reverse complement strand
CGGCCCGACGTCCTCGGCGAGCTGGCGCTCGCCTGCCGGGACGGCGAGCGGGTGCGGTTCCACTACGTCGCCGGCGACGGCGGGGAGAGCGAGCGGTCCGTCGAGCCGGCGGCGCTCGTCGCCTCGCGCCGGTCGTGGTTCCTCCTGGCCTGGGACCGGGGCCGGGAGGACTGGCGGACCTTCCGGGTCGACCGGACCTCACGGCTGCTGCGGCTCGGCGTGCGCGACCCGCGGCGCGAGGTGCCGGGCGGCGACCCGGCCGCCGTCGTCGCGGAGGCCCTGCGCTGGCGCCGCTCGCCGGCGACGGCGGAGGTCGTCGTCGACCTGCCGCTCGCGGCGCTGCAGGCGCACCTCGGGGGCTGGGCCGGCGAGGCGCGGGCAGAGGGAGACGAGCGGTGCGTCTGGCCGGTCGGTGGCGCGTCGGCGGCGCAGGTGCTCTCGGCGCTGGCGTGGCTGCCGGAGGGCGTCTCGTACGAGGTCCGCGCCACGCCCGAGCTGCTGGCCGACGTCGCCGCGGCGGCGCGCCGGGTGCTGGCGGCGACAGGCGCCGGCTCGGGCCAGGGGGTCCCCGAGGGCTGAGCGCGAGCCCCGGGCGCAGCGGACGGCGCGCCGGCCCGCGCAGTCCGCGCCCGGGGGCACCCTCGGGCCCGGCGGAACGGGCATCGCCTGGCCGCGAGCCGCCGCTCGCGAGAACCTGTCGCCGTGCCTGACGACGCCCTGCCGTTCCTGCCCGAGGACTGGTCGACGGCCCTGGCCGTCGCCGCCCACCCCGACGACCTGGAGTACGGCGCCGCGGCGGCCGTCGCGCGCTGGACCGACCAGGGCAAGCGCGTCGCCTACCTGCTGCTGACGAGCGGCGAGGCCGGCATCGACACCATCGCGCCGGAAGAGTCCGGGCCGCTGCGCGAGGGCGAGCAGCGACGGGCGTGCGCCGTCGTGGGCGTCGACGACGTCACCTTCGGCGGCCTGCAGGACGGCGTGCTGCAGCCGGACGTGCCGATGCGCGCGGTGATCGCGCGGGCCGTGCGGCGCGTGCGGCCCGACGTCGTCGTCGCCACCGCGACGAACGACTGGGGCGGTCAGCCCGACCAGGCCGACCACCGGGCGGTCGCCGGCGTGCTGCTCGACGCCGTCCGCGACGCCGGCAACCGGTGGGTGCACCGCCACCTGCTCGACGAGGGCCTGGAACCGCACGACGTCCGAGAGCTGGTGTGGGTCATGGACGCTGAGCCGACGCACGCCGTCGACACGAGCGCCACGACGGACCGCGGGATGGAGTCGCTGCGCGCGCACGAGACCTACTGGGACGTGCTCGGCGGCACGCCCGAGGAGATGCTCCGCCAGGGTGCGGGCGAGACGGGTGCGCGCCAGGGCGTCCAGACCGCCGTCCTCGTGCGGCGGCTCGTGCTCAAGGAGTGAAGGCTGGCTCACCCACGCGGTCCTCAGGACACCGTCTGCACCAGCTGGACAAGATTGCCACGGGTGTCGTCGAGGACGGCGGTGCGGACGGGTCCGGCGTCGACCGGCGGCTGCACGAGGCGGACGCCGAGGCCTTCGAGCCGGGTGTGCTCGGCGGCCACGAGCATCCTCCCGCGCCGCGACGACGTCACCTGTGGAGCCGTGCCAGCATCGCCCGGTGGACGACGACGTCATCCGGGGGGCCCGAGTCCGCCTGCGGCCGATCACGCGGGAGGACCGGGACGCCGTCGTCGCCATGCGCCGGACGCCCGAGGTGCACCGTCGGTGGCGGGGTGACGACGTCGCCGCGGAGGTCGACGCCGACCTGGCCGACCCTGCGCGGCACCTGGTCGTCACGACCGACGACGGCCGGGTCGTCGGCCTCGTGCAGGACGGCGAGGAAGAGGACACTGACTACCGCTCGGCGTCGGTCGACCTCTTCGTCGACCCGGCCATGCACCGGCGCGGGTACGGGAGCGACGCCGTGCGGACCCTCTGCGACCACCTCTTCGACGAGCGCGGGCACCACCGGGTCACCATCGACCCGGCGGTCGACGACGAGGCCGCGATCGCCTGCTACGCCCGGGTCGGCTTCCGCCCGGTGGGGGTGCTGCGGGCCTACGAGCGGCAGAGCGACGGCACGTGGGCCGACGGGCTGCTCATGGAGCTCCTGGCGACGGACAGACCGGGTCCGGGCTGACCCTTCCCCGGTCCATCGCCGGGCAGCAGGCGGTCAGGCCGCCGTCGTCGTCCCGTCGTCGTGCTCCACGCGGCGGCGGCGAGGGCGTCTGGGGACGTGGAGCCGGGTGATCTGGGCCTGATCGCCCGGCTGGGCGTCCCCGGTCGGGCGACGACGGCGACGCGACCAGGGTGGTGGTGGCACGCGGGGGTCGGCGGAGTCGGGTGGGCACCAGATGACCTGTGACCCACCCAGTGGAGGCACCTCCACCACCGCGCGCATCGTTGTGGCACAGCGTGCTACTTTTTAGCACGTCGTACTACTGGCGAACGAGACGAGGAGTGCCGGCATGGACGGTCTACGTGAGCGGGTCGAGGCGACGGACGCCGTGTGGCAGTGGCTGGTGCTGCTGGTCGGCGGCGCCATCCCGTTCGTCGAGAGCTACGGGGGCTCGGCGATCGGCGTGCTGGCCGGCGTGCCCTTCGTCGTCGCGGTCGTGGCCTCGGTCGTCGGCAACGTGGTGAGCATGGTGCTCGTCGTGACGCTCGGAGACGTCCTCCGGCAGCGCTGGCGCGCGGGCAGGCCGCCGAGGCAGCCGTCGGCGCGGCAGGAGAAGCTCCGGCGGCGTTTCGACCGCTTCGGGGTGCCGGGCGTCAGCCTGCTGGGACAGACGGTCCTGCCGAGCCAGATCACCTCCGGCGCGCTCGTCGCCTTCGGCGCCGACCGACGGCAGGTGATCCTCTGGCAGGTGATCTCGATCGTCGTGTGGGGGCTCGCCTTCGGCGGGCTCGCGGCGGCCGGCGTCTACGCCTTCACCGAGTGAGGACCCCGTGAGAACCCAGGAGGACGGGCGCCGGGCCCCGTTCCGCCCCGACCGGCGCGAGCAGATCCTCCTCGCGGCGGAGCAGGTGCTCGCCGAGGAGGGCATGGCGGCGGTCTCGGTCCGCGCCGTGGCCGAGCGGGCCGGCCTCGGCGCCAGCACGCTGCGCTACTGGTTCCCGAGCCAGGACCAGCTCGTCACCGCCCTGGCGCGCCGGCAGCTGCACCCCCACCTGGAGGACCGGCGGATCAGCGACCCTGGCGTCCCCGCGGCGGAGCGCCTCCTGGAGTGCCTCCAGCAGTTCGTCGTCACCTCCGACCCCGAGGACCTGCCGTCCGCGCTCGACCACTGGGCGGTGATGGTCTCCCTCGCCGTCGGGCCGCACGCGACGCCGCTGGGCAGGGCGACCTACGCCGGGTTCGTCGAGGCCGCCGCCGAGCGGGTCGAGGGGTGGCTCGCCGTGCTCGTCACCGAGGGGGCCCTGCCGGCCGAGCGGGTCTCCCTCGCCGTCCCGGCGCTGCTCACGCGCGTCGACGGCCTCGCCCTCGGGATGCTGCGCCCGGCGTCGCCGCTCGACGTCGGCACGGCGCTCGACGTGCTCCGCGAGGACGTCGCCTGGGTGCTGCGCCCTCCAGGCTGACCCCGCGTCGTTCACCCTGCCGTCGGCGCCGGCAGCACCTCGGGGTCGTCGGTGAAGGCGTGCCTCGGCACGAGGACCAGGAGCCCGGCGGCGAGGAAGCCGGTGGCGCTGCACATCACCCACACCGTGACGTAGCCGGAGAAGGACGCCGCCGTGTCCCCCGCCGCCGTGCCCGCCCCCACCTGGCCGGCACCCTGCAGCAGCGCCAGCCCAAAGACGGCCGAGGCGACGGCCCCGCCGACCGTCTTCACCGAGTTCGTCAGGCCGGTGGCGACGCCGGTCTGACGGCGGGGCGCCGCGCTCGCGGCCGCGGCGGGCAGCGCGGCGACGAGCGCCCCCGACCCGAGCCCCACGACGACCATGCACGCGACCACGGTCAGGTACGCGCCGCTCAGCGGCACCAGCGCGAGGAAGCCGACGCCGACGCACGTCGAGGCACCCATGAGCGTCACCCGGGGCGTCAGCCGCCGGGCCACCACGGGGAAGGACAGGGCGCCGACGACCATCGCGACGAGGTACAGCCCGATGATGAGCGACGTCGTGAAGCCGCTCGTCCCGAGGCCGTAGCCGACGGCGTCGGGGTCGGTGCGGGCGAACGTCGACAGCGGCGCCTGTGCGCCGAGGACGCTGACGCCGAAGAGCCCCGCCGTGAGGAAGATCGGGCGCAGCGTCGGCGAGGCGAACATCCGCACGTCGACGAGGGGGTCGTCGTGCCGCAGCTCCCACCGCACGAAGGGCACGAGCAGCACCAGCCCGAGCGCGGCGAGCGCCCACGGCAGGGGGCTTCCCGCGCCGACGACGCGCAGGAGGCTGAGCCCGCCGAGGGAGGTCGCGAGGGCGAGCGAGACCAGCAGCAGCCCGACGACGTCGAGCCGACCCCCGGCGGGCTCGGGCGTCTCCTGGACCCCGACGAGCACGACGACGAAGCACGCCACCACGAGCAGCGCCGGCAGGAGCAGCACGACCCGCAGCGGCAGCAGGTCCACGAGCGCCCCGCCCGCCAGCGCCCCCGAGATCGCGCCCAGCTGCAGCGCGGCGACGAGCAGCCCCGCCGCCGCGGCGGTGACGGCCGCACGGTCCGGCGCGTCGGCCACCCGCGACCAGACCAGCGCCACCTGCAGCGGCAGCCACACGACGTAGACGCCCTGCACCGCCCAGGCCAGCAGGAAGAGGACGAAGGAGTCGGTGAGGGGCAGCGCGAGCGAGGCCAGCGCCGTGACGGCCGTGGACCACAGCAGCATCCGCTTGTGGCCGACCATGTCGCCGAGCTTGGCGAAGGCCGGCACGACGAGCGCCGACAGCATGAGCTGGGCGCCCTCGAGCCAGTTGACGTCGGCGTCGTGGATGCCGAGGTGGCGCGCGATGTCGCTGAGCATCGGCGTGTAGTAGCCCTGCAGCACCCCGCTCGTGAGCTCGACGACGACGAGGAGGCCGACGACGCCCGTCAGCGTCGTCGTCAGCCGACCGCTCATGCGGGGCTGGCCGGGCTGGCCAGGCGCAGCAGGAGCGTCCGGTGGAAGACCTCGCCGCGCTCCAGCTCGGCGACCTCGACCCGCTCGTCGAGGCCGTGGATGCCGGCACGCTGCGCCGCGGACATCGCGAGCGGCGCGAAGCGGTAGACGGCGGGGAAGGCGCGGTGGAAGTAGCGCGCGTCGCTCGCCGCCATCATCAGGTAGGGCACCGTGACCGCGTCGGGGTGCGAGGTGCGGACCGCCTCGGTGAGGAGGGCGAAGCGCTCGTCGTCGGTCGGCGACGTCGGGCTCGGGTCGTTGCCCTGCACGAGGCGGACGTCGACGAGCGGGTCGGCGACGCGCGCGCGCAGCCGCGCGAGCACCCGGTCAAGGCTGTCGCCCGGCGCCAGCCGCAGGTTGAGCGTCACCGACGCCGACGGCGGGAGCACGTTGACGGCGGTCCCGCCGGTCTGCATCGTCGCCGCGACGGTCGTGCGGACCATGGCCGCCGGCTCCCCGCCGAGCGCGGCGAAGAGCTGGGCGCCGAGCCGCGGCGCGGCGACGAGGACGCGGTAGAGCGCCCGCCACGGCCCGCGGGCGGTCGGGGCGAGCAGCGCGAGCATCTGCGCGACGGCCGACGGTATCCGGGCGGGGAAGGTGCGCGGACCGAGCCGGTCGACCGCCCGGCTCAGCCGGCTCACGGCCGTCAGCGGCGGCGGCGCCGAGGCGTGGCCGCCGTCGCTGCGCGCCGCCAGCTCCACGGCGGCGAAGCCCTTCTCGGCGACACCGACGAGGGCGACCTGCCCCGCCACCCCGGGCAGCGGCGCGGTCACGACGGCGCCGCCCTCGTCGAGCACCAGCCACGGCGTGACGCCACGCTCCTGCAGCCGCGCGACGGCGGCCTGCGCCCCGGTGCCGCCGCCCTCCTCGTCGGCGCCGAAGGACAGGTAGACGTCGCGCGCCGGCGTGAACCCGGCGGCGAGCAGGTTCTCCACCGCCTCCAGGACGACCGCCAGCGGCCCCTTGTCGTCCAGGCTCCCCCGCCCGTAGACCCAGCCGTCGGCGACGACGCCGTCGAACGGCGGGTAGGTCCACCCGTCCCCCGCCGCCGCGGGGACGACGTCGAGGTGCGCCATGAGGACCAGCGGGTCCGCCGCCTGGTCCCGACCGGCCCACCGGTAGAGCAGCGACCGCACGCCGTCGCCGCTGACGAGCGTCTCGACGTCCAGCCGCTCGTGCACGAGCGGGTACAGCTCGGCAAGCAGCGCCGGGAAGGCGGCCCGCTGGTCGAAGGCGTCCTCCGTCGGGTCACCGCTCGTCGGGTCACCGGCCGCCACGGTCGGTACCCGGACCATCCGGGCGAGCCGCTCCGCGACGCCGGGCCGCGGCGTCAGGGGGGCGGCTCCTGGCACTCCGGCGGGGGCGTCAGCGGTGGCGGTCACGCGCCGACGGTAGGAGCCGGGCGTCGCTCACGGGCCCCTGCGAGCCAGGTCTGCCCCCCGCGGCGCACGACGGCGGCGTCAGCCCGGCCGCCCGTAGACCAGCCGGCGCAGCATCACCTCGGCCGGGCCGCGGCGGCCGGCGCGCTGCAGCCCGAGCGCGACCGCGACCGTGAACAGGTACGTGCCGACGCCGACCAGGGCGACGAAGGCGGTGCCGGCGCCGACACCGAGGCCGAGGCCCCAGGGGGCGAGCAGCGGCACCATGACGACCGACTGCAGCAGGTAGCACGTCAGCGACCGCTGCCCCACCGCCGTCAGCGCGGCCCAGGCGCCCGTCGGGACCCAGGTACCACCGGCGCGCCGCTCGCGGACGGCGACGACCCACCCGGCCAGCGCGGCCGCCGCGACCGCCTGGGCGAGCCCGGTGCCTGCGTGCAGCACCGCGAGGAGGAAGTCCGCGACGGCGCCGACCTGGATCACCTGGACCGAGGCGAGGACCAGGGGCAGCCCGCCGAGCAGCCCGATGGCGAAGCCACCGACCGTCAGTCGCCGCAGCGCCGGCACGTGCTCGGAGGGGCGTTGCAGCACCTGCCGTCGCTCCAGCAGCACCCCGAGCACCGCCGGGGTGAGGAGGACGAGCACGACGACGGGCGCCCCGAGCACGGTGAAGAAGGCCGTGACGCCCCGCAGCAGCGCGGCGCCGAGGTACGTGGACGGCACGAGGTCGCCGAGCGGCGGCTCCGCGCCGACGGAGAGCCCGTCGAGCCCGCCGAAGAGGAGGAAGGGCAGGAGGCCGACGACGGCCAGCACCCGGAGGGTCGACTCCTTCGCTCGCAGCACCAGCAGCACGAGCGCGACGCCGAGGACGCCGTAGGCCAGCAGGACGTCGCCCTCGAAGAGCAGCAGCAGGTGCGCCAGCCCGACCAGCCCGAGGACGAGCGTGCGGCGCAGGAGGACCCAGCGCGCCTGCGGCCACGGCGTCCCCCGCTCGCGCAGCCGCCGGGCCAGCACCGCGAGGCCGTAGGCCAGCAGCAGCGTGAACATCGGGAAGGCGCGGTTGTCGGCCAGCAGCCCGACGACGACGTCGGCGACCCGGTCGGCGCCGGAGCCGTCGACCGGCCGGCCGCTCGGGCCGAGGTCGCGGTCGGTCAGGTGCAGCGGGCTGTTGGCCAGGGCGATCGCCAGCAGCGCCGCGCCGCGCGCCAGGTCCGGGGCCGGCGAGCGCTCGGCCGCCGTCGTGGGGGCCAGGCGCGGGGGCGGGGGTGCCGTGGTGCTCACGCCGCCAGCCTGGCAGCCCGGCCCCGCCACCCACCGAGCCGGGCGTCAGCCCGGCTCGACGCCGTACGCGCGGGCCAGCCGGTCCAGCCGCTCCGCACGGCCCAGCCGGGGCAGGTCGCTGCTGTCCCGGACGACGCGGGCGCGGTCCTCGAAGTCGGCGAGGAACTCCCGCGCCCAGGCGACGTCGGTCCGGGTCGGGGACAGGGCCTCGTCGACCACGCCGACCTCGTCCGGCTCGAGGCAGATCTTGCCCGACAGGCCCAGCTGCAGGGCCTTCTCGCAGGCCTCGCGCAGCTCGGGCCGACCGCCCCCGGTCGTCGGGCCGTCGACCGGCGCCGGCAGCCCGCCGATGCGGCTGGCGAGCACGAGCCGGGAGCGCGGGTACCCCATGGCGATCTCGGTGTCGGCCGTGGAGGTGTCGAGGCGGTAGTCCTGGCTGCCGAAGGCCAGGCGCACGCACCCGCGGGCGGTGGCGACGGAGACGGCCTCCTCGACGCCCAGCGCCGACTCCACGAGCGCGACGACGGGCGTCTGCCCCCCGAGCCGGTCGGCGGTCTCGGTGACCTGGGTGCCCGACTCGGTCTTGGACAGCACCACGCCCACCAGGCCCGGCAGACCTCGCAGCGCGTCGACGTCGCGCGACCAGTGCTCGGTGCCGCGGCCGTTGACCCGGACCCACGCCCGTCCGCCGGCCCCCCCTGCGGCGCTGCCGTCGCCGGAGAGGAAGTCGACCGCCGCCCGGCGCGCCTCGTCCTTGCGGGTGCCGTCGACGGCGTCCTCCAGGTCGAGCACGAGGGCGTCGCAGCCCGAGCGGGCCGCCGGCCCGAGGTCCCCGAGCGCGGGGACGAGGAGCCAGGAGCGCGCCAGCTCCGGCGGGATCCGGCGGGCCGGCGGGGCGTGCGCCGGCAGGTCGGTGATGAAGTCGACCGCGGCGGTGCGGAAGTGGCGCGAGGTCGGGGCGTTGAAGTGGTGGCGGCCCGGGATCTCGAAGAAGGAGGCCTCCGGCGCGAACGAGGCGAGCCGCCGGGAGCGGTCGAGGATGCGGTCCTCGCTGCCCGTCGCGACGAGCAGCGGCTGGCGCGGCGGGTCGTCCGGGTCGGGGTCGCCGCTGCCCCGCATCCCCTCGACGAGCGCGATGAGCGCCCGGATGTCGTTGCCCGACACCGACTCGGCCATGGTGAGGTAGGCGCCGGTCATCCGGTCGGTGACCTCGGCGCCGTCCTCGACGTGCGCGCGGGCCTGGTCGAGGTCGAAGCGCTGCAGCGGCTCGCCGTCGGGGATGCCACCGAGCACGGCGGACAGGATCCGCTCCGGCGCCTGCACGGCGGCCTGCCACCCGACGCGGGCCCCGAGGGAGTAGCCCACGTAGTGGGCGTCCGCGACCTGGTGGGCGTCGAGGACGGCGACGACGTCGTCGACGAGCTGGGCCAGGCTGTAGCGCTCGGGCTCGTGCGGCGTGCTGCTGGCGCCGTGCCCGCGCAGGTCGACGGCGATGACGCGCAGGCCCGCCCGGGGCAGGTCCCGGGTCCAGCCGGTCTGGGCGTAGTTGGCCGTCGCGCTGGAGGCGAAGCCGTGGACGGCGACGACGACGGGCGCGGCCGCCGGGTCCTCGACGTCCTCGGGCTCCCAGATGTAGCTGGCGATCTCCAGCCCGTCGGAGGCCGTGACCATGGTCGGCGTCGGGACGTCTTGGCTCACCACGGGAGGCATCTTGGCCGAGGAGCGGCCTGGGCGCGGCCGCGGGCGTCCTCCCGCGGGTGTGAGGCCGCCCACGAGCCAGGAGGCGCGCGGGAGGACGATGGCCCTCGTCCGCCACCGGGGCCGCCGGTCGGGCACCGAGCGGACCATCCCGCTGGTCGTCCAGCAGGTCGGCGACGACCTCGCCGTCTTCGCCTCAAGGCCGGCGCGACGACGCACCCGGACTGGAAACGCGACCTCGTGGCCCACCCGCAGACACGCGTCGAGGTCGGCGCCGGGCCCGGCGGTGCCGAGGTCGCCGTCACCGCGCGCGAGCTGCACGGCGACGAGCGCGCCGAGGTGTGGGAGGCGCTGCAGGAAGGCCGACACCGCGCTCGCCCGCGGTCGGCGGACGCCGACAGCTCAGAGGCGAGGTCCACCGTCGACGACGGCCGCGGCCGCGCCCGGTGCCAGCGCGGACCTCACGGGTCAGCAGGCGGCGCGCCGGCCCCAGATGTCCGCGGTCGTCCCGGGAGATCGGCGCGCCGGCCCACAAGGTCCGCGCTCGGCGGACTTCGCGGGCCACCACCTAAAGGGCCACCCCTTGAAGTCCGCATCCCGCGGACTCCGCGGGACGGCGACACCACGCTCCGGCACGAGCGCGGTCCGGGCGAAACGGGACGACGAAGCCCGCCTCCCCCGAGGGGGAAGCGGGCTCCGGTGGTGCTGGCGACGCGAGCAGGTCGCGTCATCGCTCCGAAGAGCGGCGCGACGTCAGGCGGGGCGGACGCCCTGGGCCTGGGGGCCCTTCTGGCCCTGGCCGACCTCGAACTCCACCGTCTGGCCCTCGTCGAGGGTGCGGTAGCCCTGCATGTCGATCTCGCTGTGGTGGACGAAGACGTCGGCGCCGCCGTCGCTGGGGGAGATGAAGCCGAAGCCCTTCTCCGGGTTGAACCACTTCACGGTTCCCTGCTGTGCCATGTCCCACTCCTCAAGGGGTGTCGGTCCCGCACCGTGCGGGCCCGGCCGACCCGAACGGCGGGCCCATCCCCCTCCTGTCGAGGTCTGGTGCTCACGCCGCTGTGTTACCGCGAGCGTGGTTGACACGACACACGAAACCGGACGACCTGCACTGTCTAGCACTTCTGGCGCCGGTTGTGTTCCCCGGGGTGTCTCGACCTGGTCTCGAACCGCCTCGTCAGGGCAGCAGACGGGCCTCCGGGACGCCGTCGCGCAGCGCGACCACGACGTCGTGGCGCTGCTCGCCCACGCGCAGCTCGCAGACCGCCTCGCCGGCGAGCACGGCCACGGGGCAGGTGCCCCGCACCTCGACCGGCGAGCCGGGCCGGGCGGCGTCCCCCGCCGTCCCGGCGGCCGCGAGGGCCTCGACGGGCGCCGTGCAGCCGACGACGACCTCCAGGCCGAGGACCGGGGCGGCGCAGTCCAGCTCGCCCGCGTCGACGCCCACCTCGGCGAGCACGTCGACGGCCTCCTGCGCCCCGGCACGAGCCACCGGGCTGCCGGAGACGAGCAGGTCGTCCACGGGGACGCGGCCCACCTCCTGCGCCGTCTGCCAGTAGGGGGCGACCGCCCGCACGACGAGCAGGGCCACGACGACCGACGCGACTCCCAGGAGGACCGCCACGGCTGAGCGCACCGCGCCCGTCCCGGCACGCCGCGAGCGCACGAGCCCGGCCACGCCCGCGACGAGCGCGGGCACGCCGGCCAGCACCGACAGGACGAGGGACAGGACGCCGAGCACGACGGCCGTCGTCGCCACGTCGTTGCGGAGCACCTCGTCCTCCCGGCCGGCCTCCAGGAGGTCGGGGAGGTCGCCCTCAGCCGGCCCGCGTGGCACGGGGCCTCCTCGGCCGCACCGGCAGCGCCGTCACAGCAGCGCCACGAGGACGAGCACGACCACACCGGTGATCACCAGGGACACGAGCACCGACCCGAGGCACCCGAGGCGGTCGCTGAAGAAGAGGAGCACCGGTCCAGTCTCCTCGTCGCGGCCGGCGGGCTCGACCGGGTCGGCGGGCTCGACCGGTGGTGACGGCCGCCCGCCCCCTGGTCGCCGCAGACGCCCCCGCGCACCCCGCCCGACCAGGCAGCGAGGCTGGCCGACCAGGTGGGACGGCACGTCTCACGACCTGGCGATCTGGCCGTGCGGCTGGGACGCTGCCGGTGCGGCCGTGACGACGCGGCCGGTCACCACCAGGAGGTACCCATGGCAGGCAACCGCGCGGTCACGTACCAGGGCCCGGGCAAGGTCGACGTCGTCGACATCGACTACCCGACCTTCGAGCTCAAGGACGGCCCGGGGGTGAACCCGGCCAACGTGGGTCGCCAGCTCCCCCACGCGGCCATCCTCAAGGTCGTCACGAGCAACATCTGCGGCAGCGACCAGCACATGGTCCGCGGCCGCACGACGGCCCCCGAGGGCCTGGTCCTCGGCCACGAGATCACCGGCGAGGTCGTCGAGACCGGCCCGGGCGTGGAGTTCATCAAGACCGGCGACATCTGCTCGGTCCCCTTCAACATCGCCTGCGGGCGGTGCTCGAACTGCAAGGAGGGGAAGACGGGCATCTGCCTCAACGTCAACCCCGACCGGCCCGGCTCGGCCTACGGCTACGTCGACATGGGCGGGTGGGTCGGCGGCCAGGCCGAGTACGTCGCCGTTCCCTACGCCGACTGGAACCTGCTGCCCTTCCCCGACCGGGACCAGGCGCTGGAGAAGATCCGCGACCTCACGATGCTCTCGGACATCTTCCCGACGGGCTTCCACGGCGCCTACACCGCCGGCGTGAAGCCCGGCTCGACGGTCTACATCGCCGGCGCCGGCCCCGTGGGCCTCGCCGCCGCGGTGGGCGCCCAGCTCCTCGGCGCCTCCGCCGTCCTCGTCGGCGACCTCGACGAGCGTCGCCTCGCCCAGGCGGCCAGCTTCGGGTGCGAGACCGTCGACGTGAGCAAGGGCGACCCGAAGGACCAGATCGAGCAGCTCCTCGGCGTCCCCGAGGTCGACTGCGGCGTCGACGCCGTGGGGTTCGAGGCCCGCGGCCACGGCGACGGGTCCGGCAAGGAGGCCCCTGCCACCGTCCTGAACTCCCTCATGGAGATCACCGCGGCCGGCGGCGCCCTCGGCATCCCGGGCCTCTACGTGACGGGCGACCCGGGCGGCGTCGACGAGGCGGCCAAGGTCGGCGCCCTGTCCCTGAGCCTCGGCACGGGCTGGGCGAAGTCGCTGTCCTTCACCACGGGCCAGTGCCCCGTCATGCGCTACAACCGCCAGCTCATGAAGGCGATCCTGCAGGACAAGGTGGCCATCGCGAAGGCCGTCAACGCCACCGTCATCGGTCTCGACGAGGCGCCGGACGGCTACGCCCAGTTCGACAGCGGCGTCGCGCAGAAGTTCGTGCTCGACCCGCACGGCATGGTGCCCGCCGCCTGAGACCCGCGGGAGCATCCGGGCGCAGCGGAGCACCCCCGGAGGAGGGCCCGCCCTGCCGACCACGTCGGCGGGCGGGCCCTTCGCGCGCCCGGACCGCCGGTGGGGCAGGCTCGGCCGGTGCCCCCGTCACGACCACGCCCGCCCCGGCGAGCCCGGGCCGACCGGGTGGGTCTCGCGATCGCCTGGGCGGCGGCCCTCGTCGTCGGCATCGGTGCGCTCGTCTCGCTCGCCCCCGCCCGCGTCGGCCTGTCGATGACGACGCCGTGGGCCCAGCTCGTGACGCTGCGCTCGGGGAGCGCGGCGGCGGCCCTGGCGCTCGGCCTGCTGCTGCTGCTCGTGGCGGTCGCGGTGCGCTGGCGCCGCAGGGACCAGCTGCGGCGCTGGCCGCTCCCCCTGCTCGCCCTGGTCGCCGCGCTCGCCGTCACGGCCGTCGGGCACGCCGCGCTGCTCCTCGTGCGTGACCCACCGCCGGGTGCGGCGGGAGCGGGCGTCGGCGGAGCGCTGCCCGACCGGCGCGACGGCGACCTCGTCGTCACGGCCTTCAACGTCGGTCCCGAGGGGACGACCGCCGCGGACGTCGTCGACCTCGCGGCGCGGCGCGGCAGCGACGTCCTGGCCCTCACCGAGGCCGACGCGCAGCTGGCCCGGGACGTCGCCGCCGGGCTGGCGGACCTCGGCCAGCCGATGCAGGTGTTCTCCTCGCCGGAGGTCGAGCGACCGCCGCTGGAGTGGCGGCTGACCGGCCTGCTGCTGCCCTTCGTCGCGACCGAGACCCAGCTGCTCGTGGCGCAGTCGCTCGGGGACTACGTCGCCGAGGCCGAGCCGGGTCCACCGGCCCTGCTCGGCGGTGCCGTCGTGGTCCGCCCGAGCAGCGGGGACGGCCCGCCGCTGGCCGCCGTCCACACCCTGCCGGCGGTCCCGGTGCTCTTCAGCATGACGAGGTGGCGCGAGGAGACGACCGCTGCGCTCGCGACGTGCGACCGGCTCGAGGGCGGCGTCCTGGCGGGCGACCTCAACGCGACGCCCGACCACGCCGTCCTGCGTCAGGCGCGCTGCGTCGACGCGAGCGGCGAGGGCGGCACGTCCGGGACGTGGCCGGTGGGGCTGCCCGCGCTGCTCGGGGCCCCCATCGACCACGTCATGCTCGACCCGGCCGCCTGGAGGGGCGTCGGCACGGCGCTCGACGAGGTGGGCGCCAGCGACCACCGCGCGCTGACCGCGGTGCTGCGGCCGGGCCCCGGCTGACCCGCAGAGGCGGACCTGGAGAGGCTGACCCTCAGAGCACCGCGGCCGCGGCGTCCGCCGTGGTCGCGGTCAGCGCGCCGCCCGCGAGCCCGTCGAGGGCGCTGGCGTCGAGGCGGGAGGCGATGCGGGCCCCGCCGTCCTCGGCGACGCCGTGCCGGGTGCTGCCGAGGCCCTCCATGACCCGGGTGAGCGGCAGCGAGGCGGTCGCCGCGGTCGTCACCACCTGGCCGTAGCCGAGGTGCCGCAGCGAGGCACCGACGTGGCGGGCCAGGGCCGTCCCGACGCCGCGGGCCTGCCAGGCGTCCTCGACCAGGACGCCCATCTCGGTCGTGAAGTCGACGCTGGGCCGGCTGCTTACGTGCGCCGTCGCGACGGCGACCACCTGGCGCGGGCCGGCGAGGACGACGAGGACGAGGGGCTGGCGCAGCAGCTGGGTGAGCGTGGCCACCGAGGGCACCCGGCCGCCGGCGCGGTAACGCTGCAGCAGGGTCGTGCCGGTGCACCGCCCGTGCATCGCCGCGAGGGCCGGGAGGTCGGCGGGGACGGCACCGCGCACGCGCAGCGCCGGGGACGACTCCTGGCCGGTGCGGGCGGCGCGGGAGCTGAGGCCGGCCAGGACGTCGACGGGTGCGTCCTCGCCGAGGGCCTTCGGCGACAGGCCGGGACCGGTCGGCACGAGCTGCCAGGGACGGCGGGCGAGGGCCAGGCCCTCGCGGACGGGCAGGGGCGCGGGAGCGGAGCGACGGGGCAGGGCGCGGCTCGGGCGGGGGGCGCGGCGGCTGCGGCCGCCGGCGGGGTGGTTGCCCATCGCGGTGGTCCGCGCGACCCGGCGGTCGGCCCCGAGGGCCGGGAGCGGGGTGGCGGCGGGACGAGGGGCGGGCACTGCGGTCATAGCGCTCACGGAGGGTCCTCCTGCGACTCAGCCGGTGTGACGCGATTCACCGTGCACGAGCAGTGTTCCCCGCGGGTGACGGCGTGTTTCGATCATGTGACGGAGGGGCGGCCGCCAGGAGGCCGTCGGCCGACGTCCCGGAGCCCCGCACTCGGACCGCCCCGCCCTCGCCGCCGCGCCCTCGCCGCCGCGCCCTCGCCGCCGCGCCCTCGACCGTCGTGCCTCGACCGTCGGGCCTTGGTCTCGCGCTGGGGGAAGCGGCGTCACCCGACGACGAGGGACCACGTGCCCGCCCACACCGCCGCCCCGGTGGCCGCCGCCGCGACGAGCGCGCAGCCCGCGACGACGCCGACGTCGCGCGCGGCGAAGGTGCTGCGCCGGGCCCACGTCCGCGGCGCCCCGGGCGCACCGAAGCCCCGGGCCTCCATGGCCACGGCCAGCCTGGTGGCCCGCCGCAGCGCCAGCACGAGGAGGGCGAAGGCCTGGCCGGCGGCCACGCGCGTGCCTGCGAGCGGCCCTCGGACGTCGCCCAGCCCGCGGGCGCGGCGGGCGAGGGAGAGCGTGCGCCACTCGAGCACCAGCAGCCCGGCCAGGCGCAGCCCGGCGAGCCCCCCGAGCACGAAGCGGGGCGGCAGCCGCAGCCGCTGGGCCAGCGCGTCGCCGAGGTCGGTCGGGTCGGCCGACACGAGCAGCAGCACCCCGGGGACGCCGACGGCGAGGATCCGCAGGGTCGTGGCGACGCCGAGGTCGAGGGAGCCCTCCGTCACCGACAGCGGCCCGAGGTCGAGCAGCACGGCGCCGGCGTCCCGGCCGATGACGGTGGTGACCAGGCCCGCCGGGACGCTCGCGAGGAGGACCGGCAGCATCCGCACCGCCAGGGCGCGGGGCCCCAGACCGGCCAGCGGCAGCAGGGGGATCTCCAGGAGCAGCGCCGTCGCCGCGCTGACGACGTCGACCGTCGCGAGCAGGGCGACGGCGATGACGAGGGCCCCGGCCAGCAGCGCGAGCGGGTTGGCCCGCGTCAGCGGTGTCGCCCGCACGCTCCCGACCAGCCCACCCAGCGTCGTGCCCTCCGCGGCGTCGGACGTGCCGGTCGCGCCGCTCACCGGCTGCCCACCAGCCGGCGCAGCGAGCGGCGCGGGGGCGGCGCGTCGAGCCGCGGGGCGAGGGCCACCGCGGGGTCGGGCGGCGCCAGGTGGTGGGTCCGCGCGCCGGTGGCCGCGACGAGCTCGCGGTCGTGCGTCACGGCGAGGAGGGCCGCGCCGTCCTGGACGAGCTCGCGCAGCAGGTCGACGAGCGCCGCCCAGGTCACGGCGTCCTGGCCGAAGGTCGGCTCGTCCAGGACGACGACGCGAGGACCCGTCGCGAGCGCCGTCGCCACGGACAGGCGCCGCTTCTCGCCCCCGGAGAGCGTGTAGGGGTGGGCGCGTGCGAGCGCGGCCAGGCCGAGACGCTCCAGCAGCTCCTCGACGCGAGCACGTACCGCAGGCTCGGGCAGGCCGAGCCGGCGCGGGCCGTGGGCCAGCTCGTCGGCGACCGAGGAGGTGAGCAGCTGGTGCTCGGGGTCCTGGAACACCGTGCCGACCCGGCGCAGCAGCTCGCGCGAGCGCCACCGCCACGGGGCGGGGCCGAGGCCTGCGGCCAGCGCCGGCGCGGCCACCACGCCACCGCCGACCGGCTCGAGCAGCCCGGCGACGGTCAGGGCGAGGGTCGTCTTCCCGGCGCCGTTCGCGCCGGTCAGGGCGGTCGTCGAGGCGGCGGGCAGGTCGAGGTCTGCCGAGCGCACGGCGACGGGACCGCCGGGCCGCGCGCACGCCAGCGCCCGCGCGGACAGCAGCGGCGTACCCGCGGCGGGGGGCTGCCACGGCCTCGCCGCCGGTGCGCGGCGGTACCGCTGCGGCACCCAGATCCCGCGCGCGGACAGGGCCTCCCCGGAGGCCGCGAGCACCACCTCCGGCGGCCCGTCGGCGACCACGGCGGTCCCGTCGGCGGGCCGGCCCAGCACGACGACCCGGTCCACCACGTCCGCCCACACCGCCACGCGGTGCTCGACGACGACGAGCGTCGCCCCCGTGCGCGTGACCGCGGCCGTGACGGCGTCGCGCACCTCCAGCACCCCGTCCGGGTCGAGGTTGGCCGTCGGCTCGTCGAGCAGCAGCATCCCCGGCGCCATCGCGAGGGCCCCCGCGAGGGCGAGCCGCTGCTTCTGCCCGCCCGAGAGCGCCGCGGTGGGGTGTCGCAGCGGCAGGTCGAGGCCCACGACGTCGAGCGCCTCGCGGACCCGGCGCCAGATCTCCTCCGGTGGCACGGCGAGGTTCTCGCACCCGAAGGCCACGTCGTCGCCCACGCGGGAGAGGACCACCTGGCTCTCCGGGTCCTGCAGGACGAGGCCGGCCCGGGCCGCCCGTTCGGACGCCGGCCGGCCCGCGACGAGCAGCTCCCCCTCCTCCTCGCCGTCGGCGTCCGCGCCCGTCAGCAGCCCCGCGAGCGCCGCCAGGACCGTCGACTTGCCCGAGCCCGAGGCGCCGAGCAGCAGGACCCGCTCACCGGCCGCCACGTCGAGGTCGAGGCCGCGGACGACGTGCGCCCGGCGCCCGCCGTGCCGCCACCCCCAGCCGCGGGCCCGGACGGCCGCCGCGGGCGGCGCGCTCAGACCCTCGTCCCGGACCGGCCCGCGGCGACGCCCGAGAGGGCACCGGTGCGCGCGAGCGCGCGGACCACGACGTGGCCCAGCGCCCCGGCGAGCAGGGCCCCGGAGACGACGGACAGGACGAGGTAGACCACCTTCCAGCCGGCCTCCCAGCCGGGGTAGTAGAAGGTCGTGTCCATGAGGCCCGGGGAGACGCCGGCCACGGCCCCGGCGAGCACCGCCGCCCCGAGCCCCCAGCGGCGGTAGCGCAGCGCCGCGAGGCCGAGCTCGGCCGCGACGCCCTGCGCGAGCCCCCAGAGGAGGACGGGGGCGCCCCACTGCGTCCCGATGAGCATCGAGACGAGCGCGGCGAGGACCTCGGCGAACAGCGCCGCCCCCGGCTTGCGGATGATGAGCGCCCCGAGCAGCGCGGGCAGCAGGTAGCCGCCGTTGAGCAGCGCCGACAGCGGCGGGAAGAGACTCAACGGCGCGCCGAGCGTGCTCGACGAGGCGCCCCAGGCCCACAGGGCCACGCCGGCGGCGACGCCGACGACGGAGCAGACGACGATGTCGACCACGCGCCAGCTGCTGGTGCGGGGCGCGCCGCTCGTGGTGGTGCGTGCGGTGGTGCTCATGGTGGTGCTCCTCCCGTGCGGTGCACGAGGGGTCCGCCGCCCGACCACCCCGGCCCACGCCAGGCGTGGTCGAGGGTGGGCAGGCGGCGGCGAGTCCCGACTCCCTCCGCCGGTGCTAACCGGTTCAGGTTCGAGGGTCTGCGGCGTCCGCCGCACTCTCAGCGCCGGTCGGCGCTCCCCTGTCGTCCGCGCGGGACTGTAGCGCGCCGCCGGCCCTGGCCCTAGCGCTGCGCCGTCGCGACCGCCGTCGCGAGCACCTCGACGTGCACGACGCCGAGGGCGCGCCCGTGGGCCGCCGTGACGACGAGCGGGGCGAAGCGGTCCGCGGCGGGGCGGGCCATGGCGCGGGCCAGGGCCCGCCGGGGGTCGGTGTCGGGAGACAGGGTGGTCACCGGGTGCCACCACGGGGTGCTGTCCGGCTGGAGGGCGCGCACCGCGACGGGCCGGTCGTGCCCGTCGAGCTCCAGCCCGCCCGGCTCGGCGTCCACGACGAGCGGGCCGAGCCCGCGGCGACGCAGCGGGGACGCGAGCTCGCGGACCACCCCCAGGTCCGGCGTCGGCCACGCCGGGGCCGGGCGGCCGAGCAGGAAGCCCTGCACCAGCGGGACGCAGAGGCGGCGGGCCGCTCGCAGCTGCTCGGAGGTCTCCACCCCCTCCAGGCACACCCACGCGTCGAGGGTGCCGGCGAGCTCGCCGACCGCCCGCACGGTCGCCTCGGCGGCCGGGTCGGTGCCGAGGCGGGCCACCAGCCCCCGGTCGACCTTGACCACCGACGGGCGCACCTCGAGCATCCGCGAGAGACCCGACCACCCCGCGCCGACGTCGTCGAGCGCGACGGTGCCGCCGGCGTCCCGCACGGCGGCGAGCCCCTCGAAGACCGCCCTGGAGTCCTCCGGCCATGCCCCCTCGAGCACCTCGACGACGACCCCGCCGAGGTCCCCCCAGCTCTCCAGCTCCTCGAGGACCTCCGGGTCCGCCAGCGCCCTGGGGTCCACGTTGACGGACAGGAACGTGTCGGGGGGCAGGTCGGGTCGCAGCCGGCGGGCGCCGCGCAGGGCGAGCACGTGGAGGGCGCCCAGGGCGTCCGGGTCGGTCGCCGCGGCGAAGAGCTCGTGCGGGCCGGTGGCCAGCCGCTCGTGCGGGCGGGCGAGGACCTCGTAGCCGGCCACGACGGCCTTCTCCAGGTCGACGAGGGGCTGGACGGCGCAGCCGAGGAGGTCGGGGTCGGCGAGCACGGAGGTCACGGCGGCAGCCGCGGGAACCCCTCGCCACGGCGTCGGCGCCTCGTGCGGGAGGGCCTCCGCCGGCAGCGAGACGGCGGCTGTCACCGCTCCCGCACCTGCGCCCGCACCTGCTCCGAGGCGGCCTCGTCGAGCTGCAGGCCGTGGTCGCGCAGGGCGTGCTGCTCGACCACGGCCAGGATCTCAGCCTCCGTGGCGCCGTCGACCTCGACCGAGCACCCGGGCACCACGTCGCCGCAGCGGAAGACCTTCACGCTCTCGCCTCTCCTGCCGCCCACCCGCGGTGGACGACGAACACCGGGGCCCCTCGGGGAGCCGAGGGACAGCAGACCAGCTCGTACGCGCACCTCGCACCGTGTGCACGATCGTGACGCTTCGTGGACCATTTGACCACTCACCGTCCGTCCGGTGGACCCTGCGTGAGAGAAGTCACCACGTCGAGAGCCGGAGCCCCGCCGCCCGGCACTGCTCCGGCCCGGCTCGCCGGCGGTGGCCCCGACCCGGGCTTGCCGCTCGCCCGAGGCGGCGGGAGGCTGGCGGCCATGGGGAACACGCTCTACAAGCTGCTCGGGACCGGCGGCGCCGTCGCGGCCGGCGTCCTCGCCAACAAGCTCCTCGCCGTCGCCTGGCGCAAGGCTCGGGGGGACGTCCCGACCAACCCCGAGTCGGACGAGACGTCGTGGGCCGAGGCGATCACCTGGGCCCTGGTGTCGGGTGCCACCATCGGCGTGGCGCGCCTCGCCTGGCGCAAGAACGCGGCCGACTACTACCGCAAGAGCACGGGCCACCTGCCAGCCGCGGCCCAGGGCTCCTGACCGCATGGTCCTGCGCTCCCTGCGCGGCACCGACGGCGGACCGGCACCTGCCGTGAAGGTCGTCGCGGTGCTGCTCGTGCTCCTGCTCGTCGGCGCCCTCTCCCCGACGCTCGTGCCCCTCCTGCGCTCGGTGCTCGACGCCATCACCTGAGGTCGGAGCCCTGCGCGCCGGGCTCCGGCGTCCCGGCCACGGTGCACCCGTCGGGCAGCCCGCCCTCCGGGGGTGTGCGCCCCTCGAGCTGGCTCAGCTCGTCGACGAGCAGGAGGTCCTGGCGCACCTTGCCGGTGCGGTAGGCCGCCCGGCCGATCATGTGCGCCGCCACCGGCGCCGTGACGAGCTGCAGGACGACGACGAGTACGACGACCCCGACCACGACGGGCGTGCGCAGGGCGAGGGCGACGCCGACGGCGACCAGCACGATGCCGAGGGCCTGCGGCTTGGCCGCCGCGTGCAGGCGCGTGAGCACGTCGGGCAGCCGCAGCACGCCCAGGGCGGCGACCAGGGCCAGCGCCACGCCGAGCCCGAGGCAGACCACCGCGAGGACGTCGGCGACGCGCGCGGCCACCTCGGCGGCGCTCACCGGGAGTCCTTGGCCGCGAAGCGCGCCACGGACACCGACCCGACGAAGCCCACGAGCGCCAGGACGACGAGGATGGGCAGCGTCGAGGCGTCGCGGGCGGCGACGGCGTGCACGCCGAACGCCGCCACCAGGACGATCACGAGCGCGTCGAGGGCGACGACGCGGTCGAGCACCGTCGGTCCCACGATCGCGCGGAAGAGCACGCACACCGAGGCGAGCAGCAGCGCCCCGCCCGCCAGCAGCGCCAGGACGGCGCCTGCCCCGCCCAGCTCCAGACCCGTCACAGGCTGCTCCTCTCCTCGTCCCCGCGGGCGGTCCGGCCGGCCCGCCGTCCCCTCGTGACGACCCGTCGGCGCACGGGCGGGCGCGGGTGCCGGCCGTGGCCGCTCGCGTCACCCGCCTCGACGTCGGCGATCTCGGCCTCGACGCCGAAGGCCCGGACCACGCGCTCCTCGACCGCGAGGACGGCGCCCCGCTCGCGCTCGACCGCGGCGAGGTCGGGCGTGTCGATGCAGTGCACGAACAGGCTGTGCGTGCCGGGGCGGACCTCGACGACCACGCTGCCGGGCACCAGCGACACCAGCTCGGCGGTCGCCGTCAGGTGGGTGAGGCTCGCGGTCCGCAGGTGCACCTCGACGACCGAGCTGACCGGGGTCCGGCGCGAGAGCACGAGCCCGGCGACCTGCAGCGAGGCACCCACGATGTCGACCACGAAGGTCCCCACCAGCCGCGCCACCGCGCGCGGACGCACGGCGCCCGGGAAGCGCAGCGCCGGCTGGGGGAAGACGAGGACGACGAGCAGGCCGAGGCCGGCCCCCGCGAGGACGTTCGCGACGGAGAGGTCGCCCCACAGGAGCACCCAGACCAGCGCCGTCCACACCAGCACCGGCCACTGGACGACGGCGTGGTGCGCGCGGCTCACGGCGGCGCCTCCGACGTCCCGGCCTCCCCCGCCGGCCCCGGGGTCACCGCCTGCGCGGCCTCCCCGCCGAGGACGCTGACGACGTACGGGCGGCGCTCGAGCAGCTCGGCCGCCGCGCCGTCGGCCACGGCCAGCAGCGGCCCGGCCAGGAAGGTCAGCGACACCCCGAGGGCGACGAGCGCGGCGGTCGGCGCGACCATCCCGGCGGGCAGGTGGCGCACGTCGACGGAGACGTGCTCGGGCTCCACGGGCGAGCCGGTGATCGCGCCGGCGACCATGCCGTCCTCCTCCTCCTGCACCTCCCCGGCGCTGCGCTCGCGCGGGCCCGCGGTGCCCCGGGCCCGCTCGGCGGCGGCCGCGCGCACGCTGACCGCGCCGACGGCCGTCACCGCCGTGGACTCGGCCGGCACCTCCTCCTCGCGGGCGCGGGCGTCGACCTCCCGGCCGACGGTCGCCGGGCGGCTCCAGAACGCCCGGTTCCACGCCTTCGCGACGGCGTAGAGCGTGAGCAGGCTCGTCAGGACGCTCGCGCCGACGAGCACGAGCGGCAGCCAGCCGCCGTCCTGGACCCCCGCCTGCACGAGCCCGACCTTGCCGAGGAAGCCCGACAGCGGAGGGATGCCGGCCAGGTTCATCGCCGGCACGAAGAAGAGCACGCCCAGCAGCGGCGAGAGCGCGGCCATGCCGCCGAGGCGGTCCATCGACGTGGTCCCCCCGCGTCGCTCGACGAGGCCCGTGACGAGGAACAGCGTCGTCTGCACGGTGATGTGGTGGACGACGTAGAAGATCGCCGCGCCGAGCCCCAGCGGGGTGGCCAGAGCGACGCCCAGGAGCATGAAGCCGATGTGGCTGACGAGGGTGAAGGACAGCAGCCGCTTGATGTCGCTCTGCGCCACGGCGCCCAAGATGCCGACGAGCATCGTCGCGAGCGCCACGACCATGAGCAGGTCGTCGAGCCGGCCGCCGGGGAACAGCAGCGTCTGGGTGCGGATGATGGCGTAGACGCCGACCTTCGTCAGCAGGCCCGCGAAGACGGCGGTGACGGGCGCGGGCGCCGTCGGGTAGGAGTCCGGCAGCCACGCCGAGAGGGGGAAGACGGCGGCCTTGATGCCGAAGGCGACGAGCAGGGCCAGCTGCAGCGCCAGGCGCACGTCGTCAGGCAGCGCGTCCAGGCGCTCCGGCAGCTGGGCCATGTTGGCCGTGCCGGTGGCGGCGTAGACGAGCCCGATGGCGACGAGGAAGACCACCGAGCTGGCGATGCTCACGACGACGTACGTCGAGCCGGCGCGGATGCGCTCGCTCGTGCCGCCGAGGGTGATGAGGACGAAGCTCGCCGTCAGCAGCATCTCGAAGCCGACGTAGAGGTTGAACAGGTCCCCGGACAGGAAGGCGTTGGAGACGCCGGCGGACAGCACGAGGTAGGTGGGGTGGAAGATCGCGACCGGGGCGGCGTCGTCCCCGTCCGCGGCCCCCTGGGCCACCGAGTAGACGAGCACCGCCAGGGTGACGGCGCTGGAGATGCTCAGCATGAGCGTCGCGAGCTGGTCGGCGACCAGGGAGATCCCGGCCGTCGAGGGCCAGCCGCCGACCGTGACGACGAGCGTGCCGACGTCCTGGACGGCCACGAGCATCGCCACCGCCGCGGCGAGCACGAGCGTCAGCGCCGTGACGCTGACGACGGCCTGCGCCCGGCGGTGCCGGGCCAGGGCCAGCGCGAGGCCGGCCGCGGCCAGCGGCACGAGGACGGGCAGCGGCACGAGGGTCGGCCACTCCAGCACCGTGCCCTGGGTCGCGCGCAGACCCGGGCCGACGTCGCCGTCGAAGGCCAGGACCCCTGGGGCCAGGACGCCGGCGGCCAGCGCCGCCGGCGACAGCGCCACGACGCTCACCGCCACCCCCCCGTCTGCCGCTCGCGCCGGGCCCGGAGCCGGTCGGCACGGGTCTGCGGCTGCGCCCCCCGCGGCCGGCCGTCCGGCTCGCCGTCGGCGGGGCCCTGGGCGGCGTGGGCGCGGGCGTCCTCGGAGCGGTACTCCAGCGGGGAGTCGGTGTCCTCGGGGTCGTAGCTGCCGGAGGTCTGGTCCCGCGAGGCGCGGGCGACGATGAGGCGGTCCTCGACGTCGTCCTGCACCTCGTCGTGGCCGTGCAGCTGCCAGCTGCGGTAGGCCATGGCCAGCAGGAAGGCCGTGATGCCGAGCGTGATGACGAGGGCCGTGAGCACCATCGCCTGCGGCAGCGGGTCGCTCATCTGCGCCTGCGGCGTCACGCCGACGAGCGCCGGGCCGCCCGCGCGGCCGCTGGCCACGAGAAAGAGCACGTTGACGCCGTTGCTGACGAGGATGAAGCCGACGAGCACGCGCGTGAGGCTGCGCTCCAGCAGCAGGTAGACGCCCGTCGCGACCATGACGAACATCGCGCCGACGAGCGCCAGCGCGGGGCTCACCGGGCACCTCCGGCCGGGGCCGCGCCTGCCGGCTCGCCGGAGGTGTCCGGCTCCGGCGGGGAGGCGGCGGGCGGCGAGGTCGCGGCCTGCGGCCGGGCGCCGGAGAGGGAGAGCTCGGGGTCGACCCGCGGGTCCTGCGCGGCCTCCCGCTCGATCTGGGCGTCGATGCCGCCGCCGAGGCTGCGCAGGATGTCGAGGGTGAGCCCGATGACGAGCAGGTAGACGCCCAGGTCGAAGAAGAGCGCCGTCACGAGGTGCATGGTCCCGATGACGGGGATCGGGATGTCGAGGACGGCGCTCTGCAGGGGCGTGTAGCCGAGCAGCGCTGCGGCGAGGCCCACGCCGGCGGACAGGAAGAGGCCCGAGCCCAGTAGGACGCCCGCGGGCACGGGGGCCGCCCGGTCCAGCTCGCGGCGACCGCCCGAGAGATACCGGACCATGAGCGCGAGCCCGGCCACGAGGCCGCCGGCGAAGCCGCCCCCGGGCTGGTTGTGGCCGGCGAAGACCAGGTACAGCGAGAACAGCACGACGGTCGAGAACGTCAGCCGGGTGACGGTCTCGAAGATGACCGAGCGGCGCTCGGCGGGCACGTCGACGACGGGGCGCCCCGACGCCGTGGCCCGTGCCGCCGCGGACCCTGCCGTCGTGGGCCCTGCCGTCGTCGACCGGGACGCCGCGGCGGCGTCGCCCGAGGCGGCCGCGGCCTCCTCCTGCCCGGCGGCGAAGGAGCTCGCGGACAGGGTGCGGCGCTCGGCCCGCGCGTCCTGCAGCGCGGCGCCGACGGCGTCCTCGGGGTCGTCGGGGTCGACCTCCTCCTCGTGCGGGTCGAGGTGGCCGAAGCGGCGGCCGAGGAAGACGAGGCTGGCCACGCCCGTCGCGGCCACCAGCATGACCGAGAGCTCGCCGACGGTGTCCCAGGCCCGGATGTCGACGAGGATGACGTTGACGACGTTCGAGCCCCCGCCCTCCTCGTAGGCCAGGCCCGGGTAGGGCGCCGACACGGGCGTCGCCGTCCGGGCCGCGGCGGCGACGAGCGCGGCCGCCGACATCGTGCCGGCCACGCCCACGCCGAGCGCGATGCGCAGGTAGCGGCTGCGGCGCAGGGGCCGGTCGGAGAAGTACGGCGGCAGCCGCCGCAGCACGAGGACGAAGACGACGAGGCTCACGGTCTCGACGAGCACCTGCGTCAGGGCCAGGTCGGGGGCGCCGTGCAGGGCGAACAGCAGCGCCGTGCCGTAGCCGGTGACGCCCAGGAGCACCGCGGCGCGCAGCCGCCGCCGGCTGCGCGCCGTCTCGACCGCGGCGAGCGCCAGCACGACGGCGATCGCCGCCTGCCCCGGGGAGTCCCACCAGCGGACTCGCACGTCCCACGGCGCCGCGAGCACCGCGAGCAGGCCGGGACCGACGACGAAGGCGACGAGGATGGTCGCGAGGTAGGCCGGCAGGGAACCGCGCTGGGTGGCGCCGGTCGTCTCCACGGCGAGACGCTCGACGCCGCGGACGAGACGGCCGTACCCCCGCTCGCTGCTGACGAGGGTCGGGGCGGCCCGCTGCAGCCGGACGACCGGCTCGCGGAGGGCGAAGAGCACGGCGCCGACGACGAGGGTGAGCACGCTGAGGCCGAACGCCGGCGTCAGCCCGTACCAGGGGCGCAGGTAGACCTCGGGCTCGGCGCCCAGGGAGCGCGCGTAGGGCTCCAGCAGCGCCTGCCACGGGCCGGTGAGCGCGAGCCCGACGACCAGCCCGCCGAGCCCCAGCGCGGCCGGGACGGCGGAGAGCAGGACGCCGGGGGTGTGGACGGGCGTGGCCTCCAGCCCCTTGCCGGCGAAGGCGCCCCAGCAGAAGCGGATCGTGTAGCCGGCCGTGAGGCAGGACCCGGCGACGACGGCGACGAGCGGTGCCACCTGCCCGCCCTCGAGCATCGCGTCGAAGGCGGACTCCTTGGCGGCGAAGCCGGCCATCGGCGTCACCCCGGCCATGGAGAGCGCCGCGAGCAGCGCCGCGGCCGTGACGACCGGCATCGACCGGGGCAGCCCGGAGAGCTGGCGCAGGTCCCGGGTCCCGGTGGCGTGGTCGATGGCGCCGACGGAGAGGAAGAGCGTCGACTTGAACAGCGCGTGGGCGCACACGAGCGCGAGGCCGGCCAGGGCGCCGTCGGGCCCGCCGAGGCCGACGACGACGGTCATGAAGCCGAGCTGGCTCACGGTGCCGTGCGCGAGCAGCAGCTTGAGGTCGTGCTGGCGCAGCGCCCGCCAGCCGCCGACGAGCATCGTCACGCCGCCGAGCCCGAGCACGAGCGGCGCCCAGGCCGGGGAGTCGGCGAAGCCCGGCGCCAGGCGGGCGACGAGGTAGACGCCGGCCTTGACCATCGCGGCGGCGTGCAGGAAGGCGCTGACCGGCGTCGGTGCGGCCATGGCGCTCGGCAGCCACAGGGAGAAGGGCCAGATGGCCGACTTGGACAGGGCGCCGACGAGCACGAGGACGAGGCCCGTCGTCACGGCTGCGCCCGAGGAGCCCGTGGTCGCGAAGGCCTCGACGAGGCCGGAGAGCCGGTAGGTGCCCGCCGCCTCGGCGAGGACGACGAGCCCGACGAGCATCGCCAGCCCGCCGAACGTCGTCACGACGAGCGCGCGCATGGCCGCGAGGCGGCTGCTGCGCTGCTCGGTGAGGTGGCCGACCAGCAGGTAGGAGAAGACGGTCGTCAGCTCCCACATGACGTAGAGCACGAGGACGTCGTCGGCCAGGACGAGCCCGAGCATCGCCCCCGCGAAGGCGACGAGGACGCCGGCGAAACGGCCGAGACCCGGCTCGTCGTCGGGGAAGTAGGCGGCGCAGTAGAGCAGGACGAGTGCGCCGACGCCCGTGACGAGCAGCGCGAGGACGAGGGAGAGGCCGTCGAGGCGGAAGGCCAGCTCCAGGTCCAGCACCGGCACCCAGGGCAGCGACGTCAGCAGCTCACCGCCCCCGCCGGGGCCCACCACCACGCCGGCCTGGAGTGCGAGCCAGCCGAGCGAGGCCGCGGGCACGAGGGCCAGCAGGGGGAAGGCGCGGCGTCCGAGCAGGCGGACGAGGGTCGGGGCGAGGAGGGCCGCGAGGAGGTGGGCGCCGAGCAGGAGCGTCATCCGGGCACCCGGCCTCTCGCGGTCGGTGGGGAGCGCGGCCTCGGGCCGCGCGCCCTAGCGGTGCTGCGGGCGGGGGTCCGCCCGCCGGCCGGGACCTCGGGGCGCCGTCTGGCAGACGCTGCCCCGACCCGTCGGCCGACGCCGTCGAGTCTAAGCGGGGGGTCTGACGGCGGGGTGCGCTCAGCCGGCGAAGGGCGGCACGGCGAGCCCCCGCACGCCGGGGCGGACGTGGAAGAGCGCGCCGGCGAGCGGCTCCTCGTCCTCGTCGAGGTCCTCCCCCGACGTCGTGATGAAGAGGTCGGCGAGCTCGGGCCCGCCGAACGCGCACGCCGTCACCTGCCCGACGCCGACCTCGACGACGGCGAGCAGCTCGCCGTCGGGAGAGATCCGCTGGACGGCCGAGCCGCCGAACAGGGCCGCCCAGACGCACCCCTCCTCGTCGACGGCCAGCCCGTCGGGGCCGCCCCTCTCATCCGGCGTCTCGCGGACGGCCGTCCGCTCGACGACCTCCCCGTCGTCGTCGACGACGAGCCGCCACAGCACCTGCGTGGGCGTGTCGTGGTAGTAGGCGAAGGCGCCACCGGGTTCCCACCCGAGCCCGTTGGAGATGGTCAGGTCGGTGAGAACGACGGAGACGGAGTGGTCCTCGTCGAGGCGGTAGAGCGAGGCGGCGCCCTCGCGCTGGTCGTAGGCCATCGAGCCGGCGTAGAAGCGGCCGCGGGGGTCGCAGGCGCCCTCGTTGAAGCGGACGGTCGGGTCGTCCCAGACGTCGGGCAGCCGCCGCGGGGGCGTGCGGCCGAGCTCGCCGTCCTCCAGCAGCGCGAAGCAGCGCTCGAGGGCCATGACGAGGCCACCGCCGGCGCGGGGCCGCACGCAGGCCAGGACGTCGCCGAGGTGGTGGCGCTCGACGGCTCCCTCGGCCGCGGGCTCGCCGTCCCAGCCCGTGGGGAGGGTCCAGGACAGCAGGTCGCCGTGGAGCATGTCGACCCACCGGACGGCGCCGGCGGCCTGGTCCCAGACCGGGCCCTCGCCGTGGTAGCACAGCGGCGCCGTCACCTGCTCGGCCTGCAGCCGCAGCCCGACCGCCGGCTGGGCCGGGTCTGGTGACCCGGCCTCGACGGTCTGCGGCGCGGGTCCGGGGCGGGGGCCGGCCTGCGGGGTCTCGGGGCGGCGGCTGGTGTCCATGGGGAGGGAGTCTGGCCCCGGGGGACGTCCACGTCACGGGTCGGCGGGCGCCTCTGGGGCAGCGGCGGGAAAGGGGGTGCCAGGGGTGCGGAGCCGGGACAGGCCTTGCTGCGACCTCTGCTGGGCGTGGGTGCGGACGGTCTCGTCGGGGTCGTCAGCCAGCGTCTCGACGACCCAGCGCGGGACGTCGCCGTGGTTGAGGGCGGTCCAGCGGACGTCGGCACTGCGGTCCTGGGCCTCACGCAGCCACTGCTCGCGGCTCTTCCTCCACCCCCGTAGGCCCGAGCTCCACGACACCCACGCCCGGACCTCTCCGTTGCGGTCCGCCCGCAAGACCTCCAGGTCGGTCTCCTCGAGCCGTCGGTTGAGGGCGCACGCCTTTCGAGCTCGGAGGTGGGCGTCCGCCATGAGGCGGGTGAGGAGGTCTCGGTGCTGGGTGTGCTCGGCGATGCACACGCGGACCTGCCAGCGCGGGTCCTCGGTGAGGAGTGCTTGTACGTCACGCGGAAGCGTCGACGCCTCCGTCTTCTCGGCCTCACCACCGGCCACGACCTCGCGCACCCGCCAGTCCGGGGACGCGGCGAGAGCTCGGACCGTGCCGTGCGCCCTGCTCCTGCCTGTGGCGGCCGCGGCCAGACGGACTACCGGCGCAGCGTCGCCGGCGAGGGCGAGCAAGGTCTGGTCGTCCGCGTGCGGGTTGCCGGCCACCTCCACCCGCACCCGTGCACTTCTGTGCTGCGCCAGCTCGGAGAGTCCTGCACTCGATGTACCTCCTCGCGCCTCAGAGATGTCATCGGTGACAGACATGACCCTCTTCGAGGTGTTCGGCTCACGGGCATAGCCAGCACGGGGCGAGCGAGCCTCTAAGCCCGCCTAAGTGGCGCCGGAGGGCAGCGCCGGCGCGAGAAGCCTCCAAGCCACGTTCATCTCGAATGAATAGAGTGAGATACTCTTTGCGCCAAGCAGCACGCCACTAGAAGATGTCAAACTGATCACGCGCGCAAACGACTACACCGGCACGTAGGGCCGTCCGCACCACCGGCCCCCTCAGTTCGACTATCGGGCCGTCCCCCTCGCCCTCGACAGCACCAGAATCGTCGGCGGAGACGATGATCAGTCGCACCCCACCCACAGGAGAAAAACCCTGCAGGTCGAATGCCCACTCGCCTCGCTCGGCCAGGGCTGCGGCCATCCGCTGAGCAGTATCGTAGGCATCCTTCTCACGGAAGGGGGCATTCCCCTGCGTCCTCGGCGCCACTTCCTCGAAGGTCCAACGCGCAAGGACGGTGACCAGCCCCTCGCCAGCAGTATCCTCATCTAAAGAGTCGTCGTCGTCGCACTCGTCAACATCGCCCTCGTGGTCCATGATGTCGACACCACTATGCTGGGACGCGAGTCCTTTCCACCGCTCCAAGGCGTGAAACATCTCACCAGACGCGTCAAAGGCCCTAGCCACGTCAGTCACTGACTCGGTGAGACCGAGAAGGGTGTCTGTAAAAGCAGCGATGTGCTCCAGCAAGTGAGCACTTCCCGCTCTCAGAGCTGCGCCGCTCTCGACAGAAAGCGTCGGCAAGTACTCCTCAGACTCCACTTCGCGGTCGGCATCGCCGCGCTGCTCACCCATCGGGAACACTCCTACCCACCTCACTCAACGTCAGAGACCAGGCCGGATCCGCTAGACGCATCTCCGCTCACCGGCCGCCACTCATTGCCGTCTCCCATGGGCTCGTCGAGGTAGCACCACAGGAAGGCGGCGTCAGGGTGCCGTTGGAATACCGCCATCATCTCCTTATCGTTGTCGCGGTACGCGGTGGCCCGACTCAAAGGCGGCGCGCCAGCTCCGCGCAATTTGCGTCGCGCTTCTTGCCGACTCACCGCCCGCACTGCGAGGCGCACGAGCAACCCCCTCGGCGAATGCTCGACATTGAATATGCAGTAGTAGTCACTGGCGACGGGCACCGCAACTCCTCTCGCGTGATGAATTGCCTTGCTTCACTCTCGTTGGTTCTCCCCCACTTGGCTCGCACCGTGACCGCAATATGAGCTCGATCGCCATACTTGCCAGTTCTTACGTCTGACAGACCCTCCCTCCATCCCTGGCACCTCATCGTGCGAGCATGACGTTGCGCCTGTCCGCGGATGTCCGAAAGATAGTCACCGCAAGTCCTGGTCGGGACGCCTTGATTGCTGATGCATCTTCCGTTGCCGCCGTGGCCCTGGCCGAGCCGCGGCCACCCCGTGCGTAAGTAGTTGCCCGCGAGCCTCTCGGCATGCCGATACCTCCGGATCTCATCGGGCCCGAGCCACCCATGTCGAAGCGCATCCGCGACATGGCGCACCCGTCGAGGTCAAATACGTTGACGGGGTCATTAGGGTGGTTGCAAGAACACTCATCTCCCCGGCGACCGGATCGGTCGAGGTGAAGCGTCTGGTGGTGGGGTTGCAGAGGCGGGCGCCCATGAGGGTGAGGCCGGTGGTGGTGACGGCGCGCTGCTTGGCGCCGAGCCAGCTGTAGTTCGGGGCGGTGACGGGGGCGCCGGTGGTGCGGGTGCCGTACTCGGTGCACGTCGACCAGTCGGTGATGCCGGGGGCTGGGCTGTGCAGGTCGGGCAGGGGGGCGGTGGTGGCGATGTCGCCGTGGAGGTTGGCCAGGGTGAGGGAGTCCTGGGGGCCGTCGGGGGTGGTGGTGGGTGGCGGACAGGTCGCCGCCGAGGGATTTTAGGTAGCGGGTGGTGGTCGTGGTGGTCCCGCCGCCGGGCTTCGAGGCGGTGTCGAGGGTCCAGGTGGGGTTGTCGTCCGGGGAGCCGAAGTGCCGGGCGATCGTCGCCGTCTCGGTGGTGCCACCGGTGGTCGTGGTGGTGGTGTCGGTGGCACGGCGTCCGGCGGCGTCGTCACCGAAGGCGGTGGATGCCGAGGCCTGGGTGATGGTGGTGATGACGTCGGTGCGGTCATGGCCCAGGGTGATGGGCCCGACGCAGGGGTCGCCCTTGCGGCCACCATTCTTGTATAATGCTTTCCTGACCCAGACCGCAGATACGAAGAAGCGATGTGACATTTCGGGTTGCCTAGGTTTCGCCGCCTAGCGCCAGAAGAGATTAACAAAGGCTAGACTTAGGTATGCCCCCCATAGCAGGAAGAGGGTGACCTCGTACCACTCTGGTCGCCGCCACGTCACGGAGACAGCACTTTTCGCCCCTCCGTCTCCACTGGAATGCGCCGCCTCGTCGAGGTTTGCGTCGAGTCGACGAGCAAGGCGGCCTTGCGTCTTCTGGTTGAAGCGTTCGCAGCCCCAAGCCCTCCAGGAGCGTCCATCCGTTGCCCTGATCCGCAAGTACGTCCCGGACTCGAAGTCTAGGTCCTCCACCGACCCTAACGGAAGTTTTATATCCCGCAACGGATTCCTAATTATCACTTCTTCTGGCCATACTTCAACGCAAGGCCGCACACCGACTGCTAAGACGAGCTGCGAGAAGGCGACGAACCACAGCACTTGTGGGACCATGTCGAGATACGAGACGCCAGTATATGCGACTCCTTCGGGGGGGAAAACTGAGCCAGTCCAAGCCGACAACCAAGGCGAATGCGCCGGTGCTACCGAAGACACTCAGTGCCGCATTGATGTGGTTTCGGGTTGTACGGGGACGCCCCTCGTCTGAAGCGCCGGAGCCTTGGCGATACGCATCGCAGCCGCCAGGGATGTCATCACTTCTCCCATCTCCTTCCACGAAGACTTATCCCCCTCCAGTCAACAGCACCCGTAGGCAACATCTGCTTTGTAGCAGGTCCAACGGCACGACGTACTAGTTCTCTGTCCCCGCCAGCCATGCCCGCGCATGCCGTGGCAGATCTCGGACAAGCGTCGCCTCGGCGTAAAGGAACGCGACTTGAGGCCAGCTGGTGCTGGCCGTGGCGGTGGCGCCAGGGGCCGGGCATGCGTCTCCGGTCCACCGCACGGACGAAAAGCCCCCTGGAAGTCGGGGTCCGCAGCGGCTCACACATGAAGGGTCAGCCAAGATTTGCGTACAGCAAGCCATGGTGAGGACAACAGAAGCCCGACACTAGGCCCCGACGGTGCCGATGCTCAGCGCCAGAACGTAGTAGACACCGAGTGATACGTAGATCACTACTTTATACCATGCAGGCCGCCGCAGTCTTTTCTCTACGGGAGTCGGCCCTTCCGCGTCCGTGTCGAGGAAGAAGGACGGCAGCAACTCACACTCCCGCGGCGCCCCCTCGAAAGTCCATTGCTCTAGTCCGAAGGCATAGAGGGAGCGGTCTGTCGTCACAACTTTCACGTACCCCAGAAGTCCATCCTTGACACCGACGTACGCCGCACGGGGCACCGTGTGGTCGAAGATCAAGTTTCGCAAGATGAGCCTGTCCTCGAAGACGTCGACTCTCGGCCGCGCACCCAAGGTGACAAAGATGAGAGGCAGGATCCCAATAGGACCAGCATAGTCACGGAAGGCCATCCAGGGAGTCTCATTAGGAAAGTCCGGATCGATCGACCACAGATGGGCGATGTCAGATCCGATGAGCATCGCGGTCAGCCCGAATCCTCCGACTAGTCCGCCCCACCGATTGAGGGGACGCGTCAAGACTACTGGTCTTCGAGATCCACGGATCCCGTGTGCTTCGTCAGTCACTGCTGGTCACCGCCTTCGTCGCAGCCGCTCGTGCTCCATGAAGAGCCGAGCAATCCTTGGAGACGCCCGGGTGCTTTCATCGATCACCGCCGCCTGTTCTTGCGCCAATCAAAATGGCCGTTGGCGGCGTAGTGCCCCGTAGAGCACAGGCTGTACGTCCTGTCGACACTCTCGTAGCGGCGGACGTACCTTCTCTCAAAAGACGCGCTCCTAGGATGCAGCTCGCTTCCGCAGTTGTGCTTTCCCATGCCCGGGACGCCCCTTGGCGCCCTCTCCACTCGCCAGTTCCTCAGCGCCTTGCTGCCGTACCTCAGAAGCTTGCCACCCCCACAGAAGGCACCCCAGCCATGTCCAGGTAGCCACTCCTGTCACCGTGGCGGACCTTATAGATTCCGCGCACCCAGTGATGTAGCCGCCTCCACTCCGTCCGCAGCAGCGCAAATGACTAGCCGAAGAACTTCCTCCGCAACTCGAGCAGCAAAGTGTCCTTTGGAGCGTCATAGGCATGATTACTCACCCCATAACGGCCTAAAGCGTCCAGAATCATTTGCCGGAAGGTCGCGCCTTCGGTAGTACGACTCAATTCTAGTTGCCCAGAGGTGTACGAGGCGGCGAAGGAGTCCCCTCCCGCGTCGTAGATGCCGAGGATGTCTGACGTATCGCCTTCAAGGAGAGAATCGAGCTCGCTTGCCGACCGACAGAAGTAGGCGCAGTGTGCGTCGTCGAAGAGCACGACTGGCCACCGCACTGTCACCAGATTATTTCTTGCCGGGGGCCGGTGCCGCCTCCTTCCAATCACCTCGCCGCCACCCCCTTCTGGTAATTTGGTGCTGACGGTGATCAAAACGTCGGCGGGGCTGGTTGTGGGTTCGATGGCCGTGAATGCCGAAAGGGTGCTTTGTCACGCCCGCCGAGATCACCATCGCGGCCGTCCGCCCGACCAACCCTTGCCAGGCCACCCGCCGCGCGCCACCGATCGACCCGATCGCCCACAGACCACATGGCGCACAACGACTCTCACGTAGCCGGCACTCAGGTGACCGGACAGCGCGAAGCATGATCGTCGCGCCCTCCGCCCGTCCGCGGAGTTGCCACTCCGTGACTGATCTGTGACCTGACGCTCAGGATCCAGATCCGGACGGCACCGACGACGCCTCGGCGGACTCGCGCCGCCGGAGGCGTTGCTCCGCCGACAGGGGCATGCCGGCCAGGCTCAGGGATGGTCAGCGCCGCCCGGAGCGTTGCCTCAGGCATGCGCGACCCTGCTGAGCTCCTGGAGGTCCTGGAGACCTCCGACCTGACCCCCGGCGACGCCCCCGTCCTTGTCCACGCCCTGCGCGGCTTCGTCGACGCCGGCTCGGCCGGCTCCCTCGTCGTCCGCACGCTGCTGGGCGAGCTGGAGCACGAGCCCGTCGCGCGCTTCGACGCCGACCAGCTCGTCGACTACCGGGACCGGCGCCCGCGCATGACCTTCCGCACCGACCGCTTCGACGCCGTCGCGATGCCCGAGATCGTCGTCCACGCCGTCCGCGACCGGCAGGGCAAGGCCTTCCTCGTGCTCTCCGGGCCCGAGCCCGACCTGCAGTGGGAGCGCTTCACGGCCGCCGTCAAGCTGCTCGCCGAGCGCTTCGGCGTCCGCATGGCCGTCGGTCTGCACGGCGTGCCGTGGGCGGCGCCGCACACCCGTCCCGTCGGGCTGACGCCGCACGCCAGCGACCGCTCGCTCATCGCCGGGCGCCCGCGCTGGATCGGCGAGGTGGAGGTGCCAGGGCACGTCGGGGCCCTGCTGGAGCAGCGCCTCGGCCAGGCGGGCCTGCCGACCGTCGGCTTCACCGCGCACGTGCCGCACTACCTCTCCCAGGCCGACTTCCCGCCCGCCGCGGTGGTGCTGCTGGAAGCCCTCGGCGAGACGGCGGGGCTGGACCTGCCCTCGGGCTCGCTGCCCGAGGCCGGGCGGACCGTGCTCGCCGAGGTCGACCGCCAGGTCGCCGGCGACGAGGAGACGCGCAGCGCCGTCGTCGCCATGGAGCACGCCTACGACGCGACCCTCGCCGGGCGCGCCCTGGAGGGCCCGCAGCTGCCCTCGCCGTCACTGCCCGAGGACGAGATGCCCGACGGCGACGAGCTCGCCGCCGACCTCGAGGCCTACCTACGCGGGCTCGACGCCTCCGGCGACGAGCGGGACCGCCCGTGGGGGCCCGTGCGCGAGACCGGGCCAACGACGGTCGTGGACGGCTCCGCCGACGAGGCCGAGGGGTCGAGCTCTGCGACCGAGCAGCCGGAGGGCGGGCCGGACGACGACGAGACGCCGCCGCAACCGGCCTGACGTCGTCGGCCCCTCGTCCGGGGACACTCAGCCGTGCTCCCGCGCTCGCGCGCGCGGCCGAGCGATCCCCCCGGTGACCGGGCACTCGGGTCGATGACGTGCCCGGCGCGGGGTAGGAAGCAGCGGTGAGCCACCCCTCGTCGTCCAGCAGCCCGGCCGGGTCGTCGTCGGCGCCGGGAGCTGGGCCCGTGGACCGCGTGCCCGCGCCGCTGCTCATGGCCGTCTCCATCGGCAGCGTGCAGTTCGGCAGCGCCTTCGCGAGCACGCTCTTCCCCTCGCTCGGCGCCCCTGGCGTGGTGCTGCTGCGGCTGCTGCTGGCCGGCGCCCTGCTCGCGGTGCTGCTGCGCCCGCGGGTGCACACGTGGTCGGCGGCGGCCCTCGGCGGCTGCGCGCTGCTCGGCGTCGCGATGGCCGGCATGAACGGGCTGTTCTACCTCTCCCTCGACCGGCTGCCGCTCGGCGTCGCCGTCTCGGTCGAGCTGCTCGGGCCGCTCGTGCTCTCGCTCGTGCAGGCGCGGCGGGCGCAGGACCTGCTGTGGTCCGGCCTCGCGCTGGCCGGCGTCGTGCTGCTGGGCGTGCGGGCGCTGGGTGACGGCGCCGACCTCGACCCGGTGGGGCTCGTGCTCGCCGCCTCGGCGGGGGCCTGCTGGGCCGGCTACATCCTCGCGAGCGCCCGGGTGGGCCGGCAGGTCCCCGGCACCGGCGGTCTCGCCGTGTCGCTGCTGGTCGGCGCGGTGCTCGTGGCGCCGTTCGGGCTGGGCGGCGCGCTCGTCGTGGTCGAGCGGCCGGGCCTCCTGCTCGTGGCGCTGGCCGTCGCCGTCCTGTCCTCGGTGGTGCCCTACGGCGCCGACATCGCGGCCCTGCGGCGCCTGCCGACCCGTGTCTTCGGGGTGCTCATGAGCCTGCAGCCGCTCGCGGCGGCCTTCGCGGGCCTCGTCGTGCTGCGGCAGGGGCTGGCCCCTGTCGAGCTCGTGGCGCTCGGGCTCGTCAGCGCCGCGAGCGCCGGCGTCGCGCTGAGCCGGCGCCGGGGCGACGTCACGCCCGCCCGTCCGGAGGACGTGTCGCGCACCACCTCCCGCAGAGGGCGCGGACGACGTCGCGCTCGTCTACGCTGACCAGGTAGTCAAGCGTTCACACATCTCGGCGCCCGGTGCGGGCGTCGCCCAGCACGCAGGAGGACCCATGGCCGAGACCAAGGTCGCGATCGTCTACTACTCGATGACGGGCACCGTCGACACGATGGCCCGCCGCCTCGCGGCGACCGCCGAAGGCCTGGGCGCCGAGGTGCGCCTGCGCGCCGTCGGCCGCGAGGACGCCGCCGGGGCTCCTGGCTCCGACGAGCGCCCGCAGGAGCCGACGGCCGACGACGTCGTCTGGGCCGACGTCGTCCTGCTCGGGACGCCGACGCGCTTCGGCAACGTGTCCGGCCGGCTCAAGACCTTCCTCGACACCCTCGGCGGCCCGTGGTCGCAGGGCCAGCTGGCGGACAAGGTCTACGCGGGCTTCACCTCCTCCCAGACGCTGCACGGCGGCCAGGAGGCGACGCTGCTCAACCTCTACACGACCATCCACCACTTCGGCGGCATCGTCGTGAGCCCCGGCTACACCGACGGCAGCAAGTTCGTCGACGGCAACCCCTACGGCGTCGGCCACGTCACCGGCGGCGGCAACGACGCACCCGTCGAGGACGTCACGAACACCGCCCTCGACCACCTGGTCACCCGGGCCGTCACGGTGAGCCGGCGCCTGACGAGCTGCGCACCACTGACGTCCCGCTCCGCTGATTCCGGGACGAGCCAGGAGCCGGCGGGGCACAGTGACCCCATGACCACCACGGCGCCCCCCACCCCCCGCGCGTCCGACCGCACGGAGACCAGCCTCCTGGGCGTCGTGGCGACCACCGCGGTCGCCCTCGTGGCGGGCCTGCTGTACGGGAGCGGGCTCTTCACCAGCGACATGTCCTTCCAGGACGGAGGAGGCTGGGCCGGCCTTGGGGTGCTGCTCGCAGTAGCGATGCTCCAGCTCGTGCCCATCGGAGGGATGGGCGCCGTCGTCATGCTCGTCCGACGGCGGCTCACGCTCGGGACGCCGGTGCTGGCCGTCGGCGTCGTCGTGCTGCTCGTGCTGGTGCTCACGATGCTCGCCGGCTTCGTCACGAGCGAGTCCTCGACGGCGGCGCTGCTCTTCGTGTTCCTGCCGTTCTACCTCGCGGCCGTCGTGCTGCTCACGCTCGGGCTCGCCGCCGGGTTGCACGCGCTCCGGCGACGCCGCCTGGGCGCCGCGTCCTGACCTGGCGCCGACCGGGGACGTGCAGCAGGGTGCTCAGCGCCTGATCACCCTGCTGCGCGTCCCCGGTCGGCGGGTCAGATCCAGATGGCCGGGTCGACGTCGTCCTCGGCCGCCGCGGCGGGGGCACGCTCGACGACGCGACCCGGGACGCCGACGACGACAGCACCCGCCGGCACGTCCTTGACGACGACGGCGTTGGCCCCCACCTGAGCACCCGCGCCCACGGTGATGGCGCCGAGGATCCGGGCGCCCGCCCCGACGGTCACGCCGTCGCCGAGCGTGGGGTGGCGCTTGCCCCGCTCGAGGCTGCGACCGCCGAGATTCACGCCGTTGTACATCATCACGTCGTCGCCGACCTCGGCCGTCTCGCCGATGACGACACCCATGCCGTGGTCGATGAAGAAGCGGCGGCCGATCTGCGCGCCGGGGTGGATCTCGACCCCCGTGACGGCCCGCGAGAGGTGAGAGAGGACGCGCGCCGCGAGCTTGCCGCCGGGCCGGCGCCACAGGCCGTGGCTGAGCCGGTGCACCCAGACGGCGTGCAGCCCCGGATAGGCGAGGAGCACCTCGGCCCGCCCCCGCGAGGCGGGGTCACGTCGCGCCGCCGTCTCCAGGTCCTCCCGCAGCCGGGTGCGCCAGCCGAGCGCCGCGCCGCTGGCGAGCGGGACGGACGCCGGGTCGGGCGCGACCCCCGCCGCGGTGGCCCTGCGGTGCTCGGCCGTCGTGCTCACGCTCGTCGTCACTCCATGAGGTCGCTGTAGAGGATCGTGGAGAGGTAGCGCTCGCCGAAGGACGGCACGATGACCACCACCGTCTTCCCCTCCATCTCGGGCCGCTGCGCGACCTGCACCGCGGCGAACAACGCCGAGCCCGAGGAGATGCCCGCGAGGATGCCCTCCTCGGCGGCGGCCCGACGGGCCCAGGTGACGGAGGTGTCGGCGTCGACGTCGACCACCTCGTCGTAGACGTCGGTGTCGAGGATCTCCGGCACGAAGTTGGCCCCGATCCCCTGGATCTTGTGGGGGCCGGGCTGGCCGCCGTTGAGGATCGGCGACTCGGCCGGCTCGACGCCGACGACCCGCAGGTCGGGGTTGTACTTCTTCAGCACCTGGCCGATCCCCGTGATGGTGCCGCCCGTGCCGATGCCGGCGACGACGGCGTCCACCTGGCCGTCCGTGTCCTCCCAGATCTCCTCGGCCGTCGTCGTCCGGTGGATCTCGGGGTTCGCCGCGTTGGCGAACTGGCGCGCCAGCACCGACCCCTCGGCGGAGGCCAGCTCCTCGGCCTTGGCGACCGCCCCGCGCATGCCCTCGCTGCCGGGGGTGAGCACCAGCTCGGCGCCGTAGGCGCGCAGCAGGGCGCGGCGCTCCCTGGACATCGTCTCGGGCATGGCGAGGGTGACCTGGTAGCCGCGGGCCGCGCCCGTCATCGCCAGGGCGATACCGGTGTTGCCGCTCGTCGCCTCGACGATGCGCCCGCCGGGCTTGAGCTCACCGGACTGCTCGGCGGCGTCGACCATGGCGACGCCGATGCGGTCCTTGACGCTGCTGGAGGGGTTGTAGAACTCCAGCTTGGCGACGACGCTCCCGCCCGCCCCGTCGGTGATCCGGTTGAGCCGCACGAGCGGGGTGCGCCCCACGAGCTTCGTCACGTCGTCGTAGATGGGCACGGGTCCTGCTCCTCAGGTCTTCGGCTGCACCGTGCCCTCGCGGGCGCGGTCTTCGGCTGCTGCCCGGCCCTCAATCGCGCCGAGGTGCCGGCCGACGAGCGTGCCAGACAATCCCGACCGGGACACTCGCCGTCGCCTCGGCACAACCCTGACCCGAGGCCCCGTGCTCCCCCACGGGCCGGCCGTCTCACGAGCTGGGACGCCGCCGGTGGCGGGGCGCAGGGGAACAGACCGGCGCGGCGGGCTGCTGTCCCGGACGAGCTGGTCACGCCGAGGTCACGACCTCGGTCACCGACCGGCGCACCACTGCAGCAGAGGCGAAGGAGAAGCACGGTGGCTGTTCCCACGATCACGCTGAACAACGGTGTCGCGATCCCCCAGCTCGGGTTCGGGGTGTTCCAGATCGAGCCGGAGAACACCGAGAAGGCCGTGCTGGAGGCGTTATCCGCCGGCTACCGCCACATCGACACGGCGCAGATGTACGGCAACGAGAAGCAGGTGGGCGAGGCGCTGGCCTCCAGCGACCTGCAGCGCTCGGACGTCTTCGTCACGAGCAAGCTGAACAACGGCTTCCACCGCCCCGACGACGCCCGCCGCGCGATGGACCAGACGCTGGCCGACCTCGGCACCGACCACGTGGACCTCTTCCTCGTCCACTGGCCGCTGCCCACGCGCTACGACGGCGACTACGTCTCGACGTGGAAGGTCATGGAGGAGTTCGCCGCCGACGGGCGGGCCCGCAGCGTCGGCGTCTCCAACTTCCAGGTCGACCACCTCGAGCGCCTCGCGAAGGAGTGCGACGTGGTGCCGGCGGTCAACCAGGTCGAGGTGCACCCGTACTTCACCAACGAGGCCGTCCGCGCCTACGGCAGCGAGCACGGCATCGCGACCGAGGCCTGGTCCCCCATCGCCCAGGGGGGCGTGCTGAAGGACGAGGTCATCACCGAGATCGCCGACCGCGTCGGCAAGTCCACCGCGCAGGTGACCCTGGCGTGGCACATCGCCCGCGGCGACATCATCTTCCCCAAGTCGGTGACGCCCGAGCGGGTGCGGGCCAACTTCGACATCTTCGACGTCGGCCTCACGGCCGAGGACGTCGAGCGCATCACCGCGCTGGACAAGGGCGAGGACGGGCGCACCGGCCCCCACCCCGACACCTTCGACATGATCCCCGGCTGACCAGCTCCGTGCAGGACCCGCTCGACCGGGTGGGCCCGTGCTGACCGGCGGGGACGGCGACGCGCTCGGCGTCGTCGTCCCCGCCGGTGGCGGCTCCAGGCGCCTGCGGCGCGACAAGCTGGCCGAGGACCTCGGCGGTCGCGACGTGCTCAGCCGCACCCTCGACGGCGTGCGGCAGGTGGCGCCCCGCTCGCCCGTCGTCGTCGTCGGACCGCCCGGCCGGGCCGCCCAGCTGGCCGCCGCCGGGCACGCCGACGTGACGGTGGTGCGCGAGGAGCCTGCCGGCGCGGGGCCGGCTGCCGCCGTGCTCGCGGGCGTCCGCGCCCTCGTCGGCGCGCCTGGGCTCGTCGGCGTCGTCCCCGGCGACGCCCCCTGGGCGGCGGCCGCCCTGCCGTCGCTGCGCACCGCCGTCCGGGACGGCGTCGTCGCCGCCGTGGCGCTGGCGCCGGACGGCCGCCGGCAGCACCTGGTGCTCGCCGCGCGGGCGCAGCACCTGGTACGGCTCGACCCGGCCGACCTCGTCGACGCGCCGGCGCGCGCGCTGCTCCAGTCGCTGGCGGCCCACCAGGTGGTGGAGGTCCCGGTCGCGGCGAGCGCGCTCCTCGACGTCGACGACGACGCCGGGCTGGCCGCCGCGCGGCGCCTCCTCGACGGCGTCAGCGCCACCACCGACGAGCCGACCGGTGCCTGACCCCTGCCATCCGACCTCTGACCGGGACACAATCCGGACATGCCCCCGCCCGTGGCGCAACGCAGCCCTCCGAGGCCCACCCCGGCGCCGTCCCCGAGCCGCAGCACGAGCCGGGGCACACCGCTCGTCATGGCCCCCCGCCGGGTGCTCCTGCTCGCCGGCGCCGCCCTGCTGCTGGTGCTCACCGCAGGCGCCGTCGCGGTGTCGGCCCCGCCCTGGCTCGCCCTCGCGGCGACGGCCGCCCCCACCACCGTGGCGCTCCTCTCCGTCGCCGTCCTCGTGCGGCGGGCCCGCCGTCCCCCCGAGCGCCCGCTGTGGGGGGTGGCGGCCGGCGCCGTCGCGGCGCTGACCCTCGTGTGCCTGCCCGGCCTCTCGCCGTCCCTGACGTCCGGGCGGGCGGCGACCACGACGACGGGGCTGGTGCTCGGGCTCGCCGCCCTCGTCGTCGCGCAGAAGCTGCTGCTGGCCGTGCGCCTGCGACCGACCGGGCTCTACGGGCACGCGGACCTCCTGGGCGGTGGCCTGTCCGGGCTCGCCCTCGTCTGGATGCTCTTCCTCGAGCCCGTGCGCACCGCCCTCGGCTGGTCCGCCCCGGCGACGGCCCTGCTGCTGCTGCCGCTGGCGATGGCGATGCTGTCCGCGTCCTTCGTGGTCGTCAGCACGAGCGTCAGCGGGGGCTGGCGCGACGCCCGCGTCCAGGTGGTCGTCGCCTCATCCCTCGTCATGCTGGTCTCGACGAGCGTGGTGGCCGCCACCATGGTCGCCGGGCTCGCGCTGGTCGACCTGCGGGTCCTGCTCAGCACGAGCGCCGCCGTCGTGGCCGTGCTGCTCGCCCTGGCCTCGGCCCTGCCGCGGCCGACGGCCGTGGTCCGGCGCGAGGAGGGCCAGCGCGTCGCCGTCATCGCACCGGTCGCCGTGACCCTCACCGGCACCGGCATCCTCCTTCTCGCGCAGGTGATCGACGTGCCGCTCGCCGCGTCGGTGGCCGCCGCCGCGGGCGTCGTCGTGACGCTGGGCAAGGTGGTGCTGCTGCTGAGCACCATCACCGCCTACCGGGACGCACGCCAGGACGCCGTCACCGACGAGCTCACCCAGCTGGGCAACCGCCGGGTGCTGGGCGACCACCTCGACCGCTCGCTCGTGGAGCCGACGTCCGTCCTCCTCGTCGACCTCGACCGCTTCAAGGCCCTCAACGACACCCGCGGGCACGCGCTCGGCGACGCGGTGCTGCGCAAGGTCGCCGGCCGCCTCGTCGCGGTCACCGGCTCCGGCAGCGGCCTCGTGCGCATCGGCGGCGACGAGTTCGCCGTCTGGCTCGCGGGGGACTCCGAGGTCGAGGCGCTGGAATCCGCCCGCCTCGTGCACCACGCCCTGGTCCTGCCCTACGAGGTCGACGGCACCGTCGTGGAGCTCGGCGCGAGCATCGGCGTCAGCACGAGCCCGGCGCAGGGGCCCGGCGGGCACCCGCTGCTGCACCGCGCCGACGCCGCCATGTACGTCGCCAAGCGCGACGGCGGTGGCGTGGCCCTGCACCGGGACGACCACGCTCCCCCGCGGGACGACCGACTCCCCAAGGACCACGGGCCTCTCCTGTAGGCCACCGGGCGAGGGCTGCCTCTCGCCCGCCGTGACCTCCGGCGGTACCACCGTCGGTGCTGCGTGCCATCGTGGCCGCGTGCGAGCGGTCGTGGTCACGCAGCCCGGAGGGGTCGACGCCCTGCGCGTCGCCGACGTGCCCGAGCCCGTGCCCGGCCCCGGCGAGGTGCTCCTCGACGTCGCCGCCGCCGGGGTCAACCGGGCCGACCTCCTGCAGCGGCAGGGGCACTACCCGCCGCCGCCCGGGGAGAGCCAGACGCTCGGGCTGGAGTGCTCGGGCGTCGTCACGGCGCTCGGTGACGGCGTCACGGGCTGGGCCGTCGGGGAGGAGGTCTGCGCCCTGCTCGCGGGCGGCGGGTACGCCGAGCGGGTCGTCGTCCCCGCCGGCCAGCTGCTGCCGGTGCCGCGCGGGGTGGGTCTCGTCGACGCCGCGGCACTGCCCGAGGTGGCGTGCACGGTCTGGTCCACCGTCTTCGAGGCCGCCGGGCTGCGCGCCGGCGAGCTGCTGCTCGTGCACGGCGGCAGCAGCGGTGTCGGCACCTTCGCCGTCCAGCTGGCCCGGGCGCGGGGCGCGCGCGTCGCCGTCACGGCCCGATCGGCGCGCAAGCTCGCGGCCTGCCGCGACCTCGGCGCGGAGATCCTCGTCGACCACACGAGGCAGGACTTCGTGGCGGCGGTGAAGGAGGCCACCGACGGGCGCGGGGCGGACGTCGTCCTCGACGTCGTGGGCGCGAAGTACCTGCGGCGCAACGTGTCCGTCCTGGCCACGGGTGGTCGTCTGGCCATCATCGGGATGCTGGGCGGCCGCACGGGCGAGCTGGACGTCGGCGCGCTGCTCGCCGCACGGGGAACCGTCCTCGCCACGTCGCTGCGGGCGCGGCCCCGGGCCGAGAAGGCAGCGGTCGTGGCGGCGGTCCGCCAGCACGTGTGGCCCCTCGTCGAGCAGGGGCGCGTGCGCCCCGTCGTCCACGCCCGGCTGCCGATGGACGACGTCGTCCGGGCGCACGAGACGCTCGAGGAGTCCTCGCACATCGGCAAGGTGCTGCTGCAGCCCGGGGGCGCGGGGCCCAGCCGCCGGTCGCCAGGCGTCGGCAGCACCGTCGAGGACCAGCGGACAGGAGAGGGTGCATGAGCGAGGCAGCGGACAGGGGCGAGCAGCGGCGCCAGGTCGTCGTCGTGACGCCGCAGGGCATGGGCGCGGCGGCGGCCGACGACGGGCCGCCGGCTCCCACCGAGCAGGTCGAGCGGCCCGACAAGGTGATGCGGATCGGCAGCATGGTCCGCCAGCTGCTGGAGGAGGTCCGCGGCGCACCGCTGGACGAGCAGGGCCGGGCGCGGCTGGCCGAGGTGCACCGGCGCTCGCTGGTCGAGCTGGAGGACGGTCTCGCCCCCGACCTCGTCCAGGAGCTGCGCCGCATCTCCTTGCCCTTCTCCGACGAGGCGCCGAGCGAGGCCGAGCTGCGCGTCGCCCAGGCCCAGCTGGTCGGCTGGCTGGAGGGTCTCTTCCACGGCATCCAGACCGCCGTGCTCGCCCAGCAGATGGCCGCCCGCGCCCAGCTCGACCAGATGCGTCGGGCGCTGCCCGGTGGCCCGGGGGCCGGGGGCCACGGCGGTCCGCACGGGTCGGCGCAGGCAGGTCAGCAGCCGGGGCAGGCGCACCCGGGGGCCGTGCCGCCCGGCTCCGCCGGCACCGGTCAATACCTGTAGGCGTGGCCGCCGCCGACCGTACGCCGCGACGCCCGCTGCTCGAGCGGCTCGTCCCCGGCCTGGCCCGGCGGCGGGACGAGCGCCGCCTGGAGCAAGCCCTGGGGGACGGGGTCTGGCGCCGGGCGCACGACCGTGTCCGGCGGTCCGTGGACCGCTACCACCAGGTGCTCGAGGGCATCGCCGCCGACGCGGCCCCGGGCGGCGACGACGTCGTCTTGGCGTTGGAGCGCACGGCCGGTGAGCTCGTCGCCGTGCTGGACCGGGTGGCCGCGCTGTGCGTCGCGGCGCAGCGGGTGGCGCCCAGCGCGGGTCTCGACGTCGTCCGCGTCCCGGCGTCGGCGGGCCTGCCGGACGAGCTGCACCGGCGGCTCTCGCGCGTCGGCACGTCGGTCGCCACCGCGGCGGAGGCCGCGACGATGACGCGGGTGAGCCTGCGCGGCGGGGAGGTCGCCGTCGCGGCCGACCGTGCTGCCGCCGCCGGTCGTGCGGCCGACCTGGCACGGCGCCACCTCGGCGACGGCTGAGCCGGACGCCGGGACCGGTCGGCGACGGCTCGGCCCTCCACCGCCCTCACCAGGGCGGGACGGCGACGAGCCGCCCGGCCGGCCTCAGCGCGGCGGGTCGTCGTCGCGGGTCACGTACTCCCGGCCGGGCTCGCCGTGGCGGCGGTAGCCGTCGCCGACGTCCTCGTTCGGCATCCCCGTCTTGCGGCGCACGTCGTCAGGGAGGTTGCGGTGGTCGGCGGGGCCGTAGAAGAAGGTGAACAAGCCGAGGACCCGGTCGCGCAGCCGCGTCGAGGTGGCCGGCTTGGGGGGCCCCTGCCCGTCGTCCTTGCGCCGCGAGCCGTCGGGCCTCTGCGCTGCACCGTCTGCTGCCATGGCTGCCCTCCCTCGAGCACGTGCGTACCGCGCCGTCGTCGGCGCAGCCGGCGGGGGCAGGGCCGACCGGACAAGTGCACCACCGCACGGCCTCTGGCGCGACGCGGCGAGGCCGCCGGTCACCCGGCGAGCAGCCCCTCGACGACGCGCGCGACGCCGTCGTCCGCGCACGCCGGCGCGACGTCGGTCGCCGCGGCGAGGGCCTCCGGGTGGCCACCGGCCATCGCGTAGCCACGCCCGGCCCACCGCAGCATCTCCACGTCGTTGGGCATGTCGCCGAAGGCGACGACGTCCTCGCGCGCCACCCCGAGCGACGCCGCGAGCGCAGCCAGCGTCGCCGCCTTGCTCACCCCGCGGGCGCTGACCTCGACCATCGGGCTCTCCGGGCCGGAGTGGGTGGGGTGCACGAGGCCGTCCAGCTCGGCGCGGGCGACGTCGAGCAGCTCCTGCGGCGTCCCCCGCTCACGGCGCACGAGCAGCTTCAGGACGACCGGGTCGGGGTCGAGCAGCTCGTCCAGCTCCCCGACGACGACCTCGCGCCCGCCGTCGTGACGGACGAGGTACCCCGGCTCGCGACGGAAGCCCGCCGACGTCTCGACCGCGACGGCGAGCCCGTCGAGGCGGCGACGCAGCCGCGCGACGGCCTCGAGGACGTCCGCCGCCGCGATGCCCTGCGCGGAGATCACCACTCGCCGTCCGGCGTCGTAGAGGACGGCACCGTTGGCGCAGATCGCCGTCCCCGTGTGCCCCGTCTGCTCCACGACCGGGTCGACCCACGCCACGGGGCGGCCGGTGACGAAGACCAGCCCCACCCCGGCGGCCCGGCAGGCCGCGATCGTCGCCAGCGTCCGCGGGGAGGCCACACCGCCCGGCGCGAGCAGGGTGCCGTCGAGGTCGCTCGCGACGAGCCGGACCCGGCCAGAGGGCGTCGGGGCGGGCGCACGCCCACCGGGCACCTCGGAGGTGCCCGCCGCCGTCGCCATGCCGCTCATCCTGCCGTGCCCCGCGCCGGCCCCGTCCTGGTGCCCGCACCCGTCCCTGGCCCCGTCCCCCCTCTGGCTCCCGGATGCGTCCGACCGACCCGCGCCGCAGGCTGCAGGGTGTGACCAAGACCACCCAGAACACCTTCCGCAACCCCGTCGACGCCTACGCGCAGCCGTCCTTCCCCGAGCAGGACCAGAGCGCGCCCGGCCTCGCCCAGGACATGTCCCCGACGCCGGACCACGGCGAGGACACCTACGTCGGCTCCGGCCGCCTCGCCGACCTCGTCGCCGTCGTCACGGGCGCCGACTCCGGCATCGGCCGCGCCGCCGCCATCGCCTACGCCCGCGAGGGCGCCGACGTCGTCCTGTCCTACCTGCCCTCGGAGGAGGAGGACGCCCAGCAGGTCGTCGCGCTCGTCGAGGCCGCCGGCCGCAAGGCCCTGGCGGTGCCCGGCGACCTCTCCCAGGAGGCCGCCAACCTCGAGCTCGTCGACAAGGCCGTCGAGGCCTTCGGGCGCATCGACGTCCTCGCCGTCGTCGCCGGCAAGCAGACGGCGGTCGAGGACATCGCCGACCTCACGACCGAGCAGTTCGACGAGACCTTCCGCACCAACGTCCACGGGCTCTTCTGGGTCGTGAAGGCCGCGCTGCCGCACATGCGCCCGGGCGCCAGCATCATCACGACGTCGTCCGTGCAGGCCTACCAGCCCTCGCCGTCGCTGCTGGACTACGCCCCGACGAAGTCGGCCATCAACACCTTCAGCAAGGCGCTCGCCCAGCAGCTCGCGCCGAAGGGCATCCGCGTCAACGTCGTGGCCCCGGGGCCCTTCTGGACGGCGCTGCAGGTCTCCGGCGGCCAGCCGCCGCAGGCGCGCCCGGAGTTCGGCGGGCAGGCCCCGCTCGCCCGTCCCGGCCAGCCGGCGGAGCTCGCCGCCACCTACGTGCACCTGGCGGCGCCCGAGTCCAGCTACACGACCGGCGCGACCATCTCGGTCACAGGCGGCATGCCCACCCCCTGAGCCTGGCCCACCCGCGAGGCCCCGACGTCCGCGGACGTCGGGCCTCGCGGGTCTGCAGGGCCAGCGGCAGGGCTCAGCCGGCGACGGCGCCGGCCTGGCCCGCGGCGAGGTCGCGGCCGTAGACGTCGAGCAGCCCGTTGGTGTCACCGGTCACCAGGGGCAGCACCGTGCCGACGAGCACCCGGTGGGCGTCCAGCACGAGGACGGCGCCGTACTCCGCCGGCGAGACGGCGCCGGCCCGGGCGGGTGCCACCGCGCCGTCCGCCCGGGAGGTCACGAGCCGGAGCTCCCCGGTGCCCAGGTCTCGGCGGTAGTGGTCGGTGTGCTTGTTGGTGTCGGCTGGGAGCAGGGCGGCCGCCGTCGAGACGAAGCCGTACCGGCCGGTCGGGTCCAGCCCCAGCTGGTGCTCCCACGCCGCGACCTGCCCGGTGCCGAGCGGTGCGAGCGCCCCGGTGAGCAGGTCCTTTCGGTAGGCCAGCCCCGTCGACCCGCTGGTCCTCGGCGCCGCCGGCCGGGCCGCGCTGCTGAAGGCGACGTACCGGCCGTCGTCGCTGACGGCCACGTCACCGGTGTCCCGGAACACCGAAACCTCGACCGGCGTGGTCGCACCCGGTGGCGTCATCGTCGAGGCGACGACCAGGCCGCCACCCCGCAGGTCCTTGCGCAGCAGCACCAGCGGCCGTCCCGACGCCTGGGCGGGGAAGAGCGCCCAGCGCCCGTCCGGGGTGATCTCCAGCGCGGGGCCCGTCGCCCTCCACGGCGTCTCGGCGCCGCCCTCGGCGACCGACACCCGGGTCACCGCGCCCGTGCCCATGTCCTTGGCGAAGACGTCGGCCGCCCCGTTGCGGTCCCCGGGCACGAGGTCTGCGCGCTCGGAGAGAAAGAGGACGGTCCGGCCGTCGGCGCTCAGCGCGAGACCGGGGCTGCGGGCGTAGACCGAGGAACCGGTCGGCAGGGACACGCCGGCGACGGTCCGGGAGACCGCGCCCGAGGCCGGGACGCTGACGAGCTCCCACGCCCCCGTCGTCAGGTCGAGCCGGTAGGCGTCCAGCAGGGAGTTCGTGTCGGCCGGCACGAGCCGCGCCGTCGTGGACAGGACGAGGTGGCGCCCGTCCGCGCTGATCTCCACCGCGCTGGCGTTCGTCGAGTCGGTCGAGGTCGAGCGCCACGACGCGGGCAGAGGGGCGACCCGGCGGCTGGTCCCGGCGACCCTGTCGACCAGGTACAGCTCGGCGGCGGCGTTGGTGTCCTCGGGGTCGAGCCGCGCGGGCGTGCTGACGACGACCCAGCGTCCGTCCCGGGTCGCCGCGAGCCCGGCACCCGTCGCCGTGCCGGAGCCGGTGGCGGGGGGCGCCGTCGGCGCGAAGGGCGGCGGGCCGAGCGGGCCGGGCGTGACCCGCACCGAGACCCCGGCCGACACCTGGCCCACCGCGTCGACGGCGACGACGACCAGCTCGACCTCCGCGCCTGGCTCCAGCCCGCTGACGAGGACGCGGTTGGCGTCGGCGCCCCCGGCGGGCGCCACGGCGACGACCTGGCCGTCGCGCACCACGCGGTGCTCGACGACGTCGTCCTCCGGCGCGCTCGCCCAGGTGACCTCCGCGGCCCCTGGGCGGGCGGAGGCGGCGACGCTGGTGGGGGCCCAGGGGACGTCGTCGCGCGGGACGCCGCCGACGGCGGCGTGGGGGGCGGAGACGTTGCCCGCCGCGTCCACGGCCAGGACGGTGACGTCGTAGCGGCGTCCCCCGGTCAGGCCCGTCAGCCGCAGCGACGTCGACCCGGCGCCGACGTCGCCGGCCGGGGCGCCGTCGAGCAGCACCCGGTAGCGGGCGGCGTCGTCGACGCCCTCCCACGTGACCTGCAGCCCCCGGTCCAGCGCGGTGACGGCCGTGCCCGTCACGACGGCGGGCGGCGTCCGGTCGACCGGGACCACGTCGACGGGCGCAGAGGCCGGTGAGGCGTTGCCGTGCCCGTCGACGGCCACGAGGGCGTAGGTGTAGGTGCGTCCCACCTGCAGACCTGTCGCCGTCCACGCGGTCGTGCCCGCCGGCAGCGAGGCGACGAGCTGGCCGTCCTGCAGGACGCGGACGACGGCGAGGTCGGCATCGGGACCCGGGTCCCACGTGAGAGTGGCGCTCTCGTCACCGGGCGTGGCGACCAGGCCGGTGGGCACCGCGGGCGCCGTCAGGTCCGTCGGGGTGGCCGAGACCGCCGGCGAGGGCTGCGAGGCGTTGCCGCGTGCGTCGACCGCGACGAGGGCGTAGGCGTAGGCCTGGTCGTTGACGAGGCCGGTGTCGGTGAAGCTCGTGCGCTCGGGCGGCAGGGACGTGACCTGCCGGCCGTCGCGCAGCACGCGGGTGGAGACCCGGTCGGTGTCGGCGGTCGCGTCCCACGTCAGGGCGACCCTCGCGTCGCCGCGAGCGGCGGCGAGCCCGGTCGGCACCGGCGGTGGGGTGAGGTCGCGCGGCGTGCCCTGGACGCCCGAGGAGCGTGCGGACTCGTTGCCGTTCCGGTCCCGTGCGCTCACCTGGACCGTGTAGCTGCGGTCGTTGACGAGCCCCTCCAGCCGGGCGGAGGTCGTCCCGGCGGCGACGGTCCTGACCAGCGCGCCGTCCAGGTGCACGCGGTAGTCCCGCAGGTCGTTGTCCCGCACGGCGCCCCAGCGCACGTCGAGGGCACCGTCGGCCGTGGTCACCGTCACGTCGGCCGGGACAGCCGGGGGGGTGCGGTCGAAGATCCCGCCGAGGACCAGCTCGACCTGCAGCGGCGCGGGCGCCACCGCGGTGCCCGTCCCCGCTGCGCCGCCGGCGGGCACCGACGCGAACGCCGCCGTCACGACGGCGACGACCGCCGCGGCGACGAGCGAGCCGCGGCCGGTGGGTCGAGCTGGGGCGCTCACGCCTCCCTCGTCGGTCGGCGAGCCGGCGACGGCACCCTCGCCGGGACCGGATCACCCGGTCGGCGCACGGGCTCCCGCGCCGTCCCGCCCCCGGGAACGGCTCGAAGACGCCCCCGAGAGGCACCCCGAGACGACTCAGGACCGGCTCGGCGGGGCCACGTCGCCGGCTCAGCGGGGCAGCGACTCCAGCACGGTGACGACGCCGTCCTCGAGCACCGTGCCGGTCACCTCGTCGGCCGCCTGCTGGACCTCGGCGGGCGCCTGGCCCATCGCCACGCCGCGGGCGGCCCAGGCGAGCATCTCCAGGTCGTTGCGCCCGTCCCCGACGGCCAGCGTGTGCGCGGCGTCGACGCCGAGCCGCTGCCGGACCACCTCCAGCGCGCTGGCCTTGCTGACGCCGTCGGGAGCCAGGTCGAGCCACGCCGACCAGCCGACCGAGTAGTTGACGCCCTTCATGCCCACCCGGGCGGTGATCTCCAGGAAGTCCTCGGGCGTGTGGTCGGGGCTGCGGACGACGACGCGGCAGGCCGGCGCGGACAGCAGCTCCTCGAAGCTCACGTGCTCGATGCGGCCGGTCAGCTCGCCCTCGGGGAAGGGTCCGGCGACCCTGAAGCCGACGCCGACGTCCTCGACGGCGAAGGCCGCCGTCGGCAGGTCGCGCACCAGCAGACGCAGCACCGGCCCGGGGTCAAAGCGGACGACGTCGGTCACCTCGTGCCCGCCGGGCAGCTGCGGGTCCACCTGCACCGTGACGGCACCGTTGCTGCAGACCATGGGGGCGACGTAGGGCTTGACGCTCGCGTCTTCGGGCCCGTCGGGGGCGGTGAGGCCGAGCCACCCGAGGACGGGCGCGGCGCTGTCGAGAGAGCGCCCCGTCGCGATGACGACGTGGTGGCCGGCCGCGACGACGGCGTGCACGGCGTCACGGACGGCAGGGGTCAACACCTCGTCGTGGTCGACGAGCGTGCCGTCGACGTCGAGAGCCACGAGCCAACGCATGCCCGTGACAGTACGGGGACGCCCGACACGGCGCGGGTGCCGACCGGGTGACGGGCGCGGGGCGAGCGGTCAGCCGTCCGGTGGCGCGCGGGCGACAGCCGAGCGGCCGTCGAGCCGCCGCTCGGCATCCACCTGATCGACACCGGCCCGACCGCGGGCGTCCACCGGGGGCCGATGGGGTCTGGCCATGCCTCCTCTCCGGTCCGTCGCCGCCCTCGCCACCGCCCTGGGGACGACCGCCATGGCCGCGCCGCTGGGCGTCGCCGCGCTCGCGCCGTCGGCTGCCGGCACCACGGCGAGCCCCGCGACCGCCGGTGCCGCCGCCGGCCAGCTCGGCCCGGTCGCCGCGGACGTGGTCGCGGACGACGCCGCGCTCCGGCTGTCGGTGCTGGGGCGCTACTCCAGCGGCAGCTTCGGGCAGTCGGCCGCCGAGATCGTCACGCACGACCCGGGCTCGCAGCGGGTCTTCGTCGTCAACGCGCTGAACAACCGCCTCGACGTCCTCGATGCGTCCGACCCCAGCGCACCGGTGCTGGCCACGACGGTGGCCTTCGACGAGGGCGAGGTGCCGAACTCGGTGGACGTGCGCGCCGACGGGCTGCTCGCCGTCGCCGTCGAGGCGCCCGTCAAGACCGACCGCGGCCGGCTCGTGCTGCTCGACGGGCGCGCCGAGCAGCCCGAGGAGCTGCGGTCGGTGCGCGTCGGCGCGCTGCCCGACATGGTCACGTGGACCCCGGACGGGCGGAAGGCGCTGGTCGCCAACGAGGGCGAGCCGGCCGCGCCCGGTGACGACGGCGTCGAGGACGCCCCCGAGGTGCCCGGGTACGCGGCCGACCCGGTGGGCTCGGTGAGCGTCGTCACGGTCGTCGCCCGCGGTGGCGACCTCGACCGGCTGCGGGTGCGCAGCCGCACCGCCGGCTTCGAGCGCTTCGAGCCTCGCCGGGAGGCGCTGGTCGCCGCAGGCCTGCGGCTGACCGGGCCCGACGAGCGCTCCCGCACGCTGGCCCGCAACCTGGAGCCGGAGTACGTCACCGTCGCCGAGGACGGCCGGACGGCGTGGGTCTCGTTGCAGGAGAACAACGCCCTGGCCGAGGTGGACCTCGTGCGCGACCAGGTCCGGGCGATCCTGCCGCTCGACCGGGTCGACCACTCGGTCCCCGGGCAGGGCATCGACCCCTCCGACCGGGACGGCGTCGCGGACGTCCGCACCGTGCCGGTGACGGGGATCGAGATGCCCGACTCGATCGCCTCGTACACGGCCGCGGACGGCGAGACCTACGTCGTCACGGCCAACGAGGGCGACGCCCGCGCCTGGGGCGACGAGGACACCTGGCGCGAGACCGGCGGGTTCTTCGACGAGGTCCGCGGCAACGACCTGGGCGAGGACGGTTTCCCGCCGGTGTGCGCGAGCTCCCCCGCCGCCGACCTCATGGGCAACCGGGACCTGGGCCGCCTCGTCGTCAGCTGGCCCGACGGGCTGTCCGCCGACGGCTCGTGCGTGCAGGACGTGCACGCCTTCGGCGCCCGCTCGATATCGGTCGTGGACACGACGGGAGCGACGGTGTGGAGCTCGGGGTCCAGCTTCGAGGACCTCACCGCAGCGGCGCTGCCCGATGTCTTCAACAGCAACCACGAGGAGGTGGCCTTCGACAACCGCAGCGACAACAAGGGCCCCGAGCCCGAGGGCGTCACGGTCGAGCAGGTGACGACGGCGTCCGGGGAGGAGCGCACGTACTCCTTCACCGGCTTCGAGCGGGTCGGCGGGGTGGTCGTGCACGACGTGACGGACCCCCGCGACGTCCGCTTCGTGCAGTACCTCAACCCGCGGGACTTCTCCGTGGACACCGCGGTGGACGACGACGGCAATCCGCCCGAGGGCTGGGAGGCCGCCGGCGACCTCGGCCCCGAGGGCCTCGCCTTCGTCGCCGCGCAGGACAGCCCGCTGCCCGGGGTGCCGCTGCTCGTCGTCGGCAACGAGGTCAGCGGCACGACGACCTTCTTCCGGGTCGACACGCTGGGCTGAGACCTCGTCGGCTCGTCGCGGGGCTCCCGACGGGCCGCGACGCCCGACACGGTGCTTGCCTCGTGCGACCCGGTGCTGCGGAAGGCGGCCCTGGGCGTCTGCGGTGGCCGGCTCAGCCCCGGCGCGCGTTGTAGACGGTGGCGCCGCTCGCGTCGACGGCGACGCGGTAGGCCCGGAAGGTGTCGAGGGCCTCCTCGCGGAGGACGTCCTGGACGACGTCGACGCCCCGCGCGCGGAGCTGCTCGGCCCAGTCCTCGCGCATCGGGCCCTCGTCGAAGGTCGTCAGCTCCTCCAGCTCGGGTCCGTCCCCGGCGACGACGAGGGCCCGGACGCCCGACCACAGCGTGGCGCCGTAGCACTGCACGCAGGGACGCCAGTTGACGACGAGCTCGTGGGCGGGCATCGCCGGCGCCCCCAGGTCCCAGGTGCCCACCGCCTGCTGCGCGGTGCCCAGCGCGACGACCTCGGCGTGGGCGGAGGAGACGCCGGACGCGAGCACCACGTTGACGCCCACCGAGACCACGCGCCCCGTCCCCGTCTCCGCGACCAGCGCGGCGAAGGGACCACCGTGTCCCTCGCGCCAGTTCCGGTCGGCGAGCCGGTGCACCAGCGCCATCCGCTCCTCCCGCGTCGGGAGGACGTCCGGGACCTCGCGCACCTCCGCCTCCACCCAGGCCGGCAGCGAGATGCTGTACCCGCGGCTGGCGAGCCTCATGCCGGTCCTCCTGACGCTGCGGCAGACGGGGGTGGGGTCGACGTCATCCGGTGTCGGCCTCCCGCTCGTGCTCCAGGGCGTCGGCGACGACGTGCGCCACGTGCTCGTCGACGACCTCGTAGGTGACGCTGCGCCCGTCGCGCCGACCGCGGACGAGCCGGGCCTGCCGCAGCACGCGCAGGTGCTGGGAGACCAGCGGCTGGGGCACACCGAGGTCCTCGGCGAGGTCCCCGACCGAGGCGGGCGCCTGCGCCAGCCGCTGCACCAGGGCCAGGCGACGGGGCGAGGCGAGCGTGGCGAACAGCTCCGCCGTCCGCTCGTAGACCCCCTCGCTGACGACGTCCTCGGAGGTCACCTCGCGACCGTACGTGCGCACGTCCGCACGCGTCCATCGCCGGGGCCGGCGACGACCTTTCGGGCGTCGCACGACGACCCCGCACCCGGCGCGACGACTCGGGGCGGGGTCGGGGCACGTACCGGTCCGGCTCAGTGCCGTTGGGTCTCAGTGCTCGTCGTAGTGCCCGTCGTGGGCGGCGTGACGGTGGGCGCCGTGGACGTAGTCCACGTGGTCGCCGTGCTCGACGGTCTCGTGGCCGCAGCCCTCGCCGTGCTCGTGGTCGTGGGCGCCGTCGACGACGTGGGCCTCGACCGGGTGCTCGTCGTAGTGGCCGTCGTGGCCGGAGTGCGCGTGGCCGTCGTGCAGGTAGTCCACGTGGTCGCCGTGCGGGACGACGGCGTGGCCGCAGTCGGGGGCGTGCACGTGGTCGTGGTCGACGTGGGTGTCGTGCTCGTGGGTGAGGGCGCTCATGGGTGCTCCTGGGGTCTCGTCGTGCGGTCACCGCCGGTCGGTGACCAGCTCCGTCACGAACGCCACCATAGGTGCGCACGTGCGCATGTGTCGACCCTGGCGAGAGGGCGACGCCGTGACCAGCGCCTCGGCGGCGCCGTCGCACCCTGCATGCGCAGCGCAGCTGCAGCTGCTGCGCCGCAGGTCGGCGACCGGCGAGCTGGCGCCCTCACGGGCCGACCTGGCGGTCACCGACCTCCCCGGTGCAGCCCTGCTCACACCAACCCCTCACCGGCCGGGTGTGGCAGCTGCGGCACGACCTGTCGGCGCACGACGCGGTCTACGTCGCCCTCGCCGAGGCACTGGACGCCCCGCTCCCCACGACCGACGAGCGGCTCTCGCGCGCACCGGGCCACGACGCCGTCGTCGAGCTCGCGCGCTGACGTGGAGACGTCTACCGGCTGGTGCGCGACCGACAGCCGTCAGGCGAAGGTGAACCGCGTCGGCTCGGCGCCGTCGTCGGTCGGCAGCACCAGCACGGTCTCCGGCGTGAGCGCCCACGCCTGGAAGGGCGGCCCGCCCGAGGTCGGGGCGGCGTAGGGGGCGTCGAGCTCGTCCCCCGCGACCTCCGTCGGCCAGTCGAAGACCTCCCGCAGGGCCCGCGAGGCCCGCTCGAGGTCAGCCCTCGACGTCCACCGCCGCGCCGGGCCCTCCGCGACGAGGTGGGCGTCGCCGAGGTCGACGGCGAGCGAGCCCCGCCCGGCGGCGGCGAGCAGCCGGGTCTTGAGCGCAGACGCCTTGCTGGCGAAGACGAAGGCCTCGCCCGACCAGGCGGCGAACAGCGGGCGGCAGTGGACGGCGCCGCCGCTCGCCACGCTGAGCCACGAGGCGCTCTCCCCCGCGCGCAGCCGTACCTCGACGTCGGCCCAGCCGAAGGCGCCGTCGTTCACGACGTCGGTCTCGGTGCCGCGGCCGCGGCGCCGGAGGACCTGTGCGTGCGGGGTCGTCATGCCGGGCAGACGTCCGCCGCCGCGTGGACTCATCGGGCGGCGCCCTCACCCGACCATCAGCCGCACCGCGAGCGCGACGGCGACCGCCAGGTAGGCGACGGCGAAGCCCTTGCCGGCGACGCCGAGCAGGTGCGGTCGGCCGAGCAGCACCGGGCGCAACGACGCCGCACCGAGGCCGTAGCCGGCGAAGACGACCAGCGTGAGCAGCATGAAGACCGCCCCGAGGGCAGCCATGCCCGCGACGCCGGCACCGGTCGGGGCGAACTGCGGGAGGAAGGCGACGAAGAACAGCGTCAGCTTGGGGTTGAAGAGGTTGAGCACGACGCCGTCACGCAGCACGCGACGGGCGCGGACGGCGACCACCTCCTGGCGCGCCCGGTCCGCAGGCAGGCCGTGACCCGCACCGCGCCAGGTCATGACCGCGAAGACGAGCAGGACGACCACACCCGCCCACGTGAGGGCCGCGTAGGCGATCGGGCTGGCCGCGAGCAGGGCGGCCAGGCCCATGGCCGATGCCAGCAGGTGCGGGACGATCCCCAGCGTGCACGCGACGGCGGCGAGCAGCGCGCCGCGGTGACCGCGCCCGAGGCCGGCATCGACCGTGTACACGGTCCCCGTCCCCGGCGTCGCGACGACGACGAGGCTGGTGACGACGAAGGCGAGGCTCACGCGCCAGAGCCCGACGTCACCGGCCGCTCCCGCGGGGGCAGCCGCAGCGCGGGCTGCTCCGCCGTCAGGAGCGTCGGTGCGACGGTGACGCCGGCGGCAGCGACCGCCGCCTCGAGGGCGGCGGCGAGGGCGTCGAGGTCTGCCTGCCCGCCCTCGTGCACGGCCTCGGCGACGACGAGCGCCGTCCGCGTCGAGGGCCGGACGGTCGAGCGGGCCGACTGGCGCCAGCACCAGCGCCGCGAGTGCGCGTGGCTGGCTCCGTCGGCGTAGACCATCTCGCCCGGGGCGGGATGCTCGACGTCGCCCCCGAAGGTGTCGTGGACCTCGTCACCGATCGCGCGCCGGACGAGCAGGGAGCCCTCGACCCGGTCGAGGTCGACGACGGCGACCGGGACGGCCCAGCGCACCGACAGGGCGTTGCCCAGGTCGACGAGCGGGTGGACGCGCGGCAGGTCACCACGGGTCCGCAGGCGCCGGAGCAGCGACTCGGCGGCGCAGCGGTACTGCGTCGGTCGCACCCCGAGGTCGGCGAAGACCCGCCGCCAGGCCATGACCGAGCGGACGGACGACTCCGGACCTCGGTCACCGCCCGTCTCGATCGCCCGGAGGTGCGCCTCGGCGGCAGCTCCCAGGCGCTGCTGCTCCTCGGGCGCCACCGGGACGGGGAGGACGGCGGCCACCGCCCGCAGCGACGGGACGGCGTCCCACACCTCGGGCGCGTGGGCGAAGACCCGCGCCTCGTGGCCGTCCGGGCTCGAGCGGGTGCTCCTGCTCTCGGTCATCCCGGCATGCTGGTCGCCGCATGGTCGGCCCAGAAGGACCAAAGGCTGGTGTGATCGGTGGACCAACAGGCGCGCGGTGCGGACTTCCTGCAGCTGGACCCGGCCTCGGCGCCCGGCGGCGGCCGCGCGGGCTGGTTAGCGGACCGGCTGCGGGAGGCCGTCGCGGACGGGCGCCTGCCGCTCGGCGCCCGGCTGCCGCCGAGCCGCCATCTGGCCGCGGAGCTGGGCTGGTCGCGCGGCGTCGTCGTCGAGGCCTACCAGCGGCTGGCCGAGCAGGGCCTGCTGACGGCACGCTCCCGGGACGGCACCCGGGTCGCCCTCGTCCCGCCTCGGCCGGCGCCGGCGTCTGGCGCCTCGGGCCCGGCGGCCGGCTCGGCGCCCGGGTCGCCCCCGAGGACTTCTGCGGCGCACCTGCCCGCCGACGTCGTCGACCTGACACCCGGCGTCCCTGACCTCGACCTCTTCCCCCGCACCGCCTGGCTGCGCGCCGAGCGCGAGGCGCTGCTCGGGCTCGGGGCGGGTGGCCTGCGCTACGGGGAGCCCGCGGGCGAGCCGGCGCTGCGGCAGGCCCTGGCGGGATGGCTCGGCCGCCAGCGCGGGCTGAGGACCACGCCGGAGGCGGTCGTCGTCGTCACCGGTGTCGCGCAGGCCCTCGCGCTGACCGCCACGGTCCTGCGGCGCGCCGGCCACGCCCAGGTGGCGGTCGAGGACCCGGGCTCGCGCGGCGCCCGCGACGAGCTGGCCTACTGGGGCCTGGCCCCGGTGCCGGTGCCCGTGGACGAGGAGGGGCTCGACGTCGAGGCTCTGGAGCAGGGCACGGTGGGCGTCGTCGTCACGACGCCCGCGCACCAGTACCCGACCGGCGTGGCGCTCTCGTCGGCCCGGCGGACGCGGCTGCTGCGGTGGGCCACCGGGAGCGACGGGCTCGTCGTCGAGGACGACTACGACGCCGAGCAGCGCTACGACCGTGCGCCCGCCCCGGCGCTGCACCCGGCGGCGCCGGAGCGGGTGCTGCACACCGGCAGCGTCTCCAAGGCGCTGGCGCCGGCTTTGCGCCTGGGGTGGCTCGTCGTCCCTGAGCACCTGCGCGCGGCGGTCGTCGAGGCCAAGCACATGAGCGACATCGCCACGCCGACCCTCCCCCAGCTCACGCTGGCCCGGCTGCTGACCTCCGGCACCTACGACCAGCACCTGCGACGGGCGCGGCGGCACCAGCGGACTCGGCGCGATGCCCTCGCCGACGCCCTGGAGACCCACCTCCGCGACGTGCCCGGCGCCCGCGTGCGCGGCGTCGCCGCCGGGCTGCACCTGCTGCTGGAGCTGCCGGGGCACGACGACGTCGCCCTGGCGGCTGCTCTGGCCGCGGACGGCGTCGTCGTCGACCCCCTCGCCCGCCACCGGGTGGAGCCCGGTCCGGGAGGGCTCGTGCTCGGCTACGCCGCCTCCCCTCCGCACCGGCTCGCGGCCGCGGCGGCCGCCGTTGCCCGGGCCGTGCGCAGCGGGCCCTGAGACCGTCTGCGCCTCAGCAGCTGACGGCGGGCCGGACGGGCTCGCGACGGCTGCGAGCGCCCCCCGCCCGAGCGGGAAGGACGCCCGCCGCGACGAGGACGAGCGCGGCGCTGAGAAGGAAGGCGCCGACGGGGCCGAGGGCGCCGACGAGAGAACCGGTCACGGCCGAGCCGACCGCCTGCCCCGCGGTGAGGGCGACGAAGAGGGTCGCCGTCGTCGCCCCGGCCGTCGCCGGCCGCAGCACGCCCGCCCAGGCGATGAGGACGCCGGTCAGCGCCGTGTACGCGCCGCCGAAGACGACCGCCGCTGCCCCGGCGGCGACGGCCGAGGAGGGTGCGAGCGCGAGCACGGCGGTCCCTGCGGCCGAGAGGCCTGCCGTCAGCGCCCAGGCCCGCCGCAGGCCCAGGACCCGGACGGCGTCGCCGCTGAGCGCCCCCAGGACGGCGGTCGCCCCGAGCAGCACCCACAGCGCCGCCGTCGTCCGGTCGGGCAGGCCGCCGGTGCTCGTGAGCAGGTCGCGACCGAAGGTCCAGACGGCGGCGCTGCCCAGCCCGGCGAGGGTCGCCGCGACGACCGGACGCACCAGGGAGGCGTCGTCGTCGGACGACGTCTCGCCCCCCTCCTGGTCCGAGCGCGCCGACGGCTGCCGGTCCCAGCGCGCGCACCGGTCGACCACCGCCGCCGCGAGCAGCACCACGACCGCGGCGAGCGCCCACACCGGCCGCCACACCGAGGGCACCAGGAGCACGCCGACGCCCGTCACCGCGACACCCAGACCCGTCCCCCCGTTGACGACCGCCTGCGCCCGCGGCGCCGAGCGCTCCGGCACCGTCGCGGCGACGGCCGCCACGAGCGCGGGGGAGGCCGCCCCCGCCGCGCTGCCGGCGACGAGCACGCCGAGGGCCAGCACGGCCGCCGACGGCGCCGCGGCGACGACGAGCGCCCCGGACGCGGCCAGGCCCGCCGCGCCCCACAGCACGGGCCGGCCACCACCGCGGGTGACCAGCGGCCGCGCCAGCAGCGCCGCGACGCAGTACGCCGCGAAGCTGCCCGAGGCGATGACACCCGCCAGCTGCGGCCCGAGGGCGAACTCCGCGGAGAGCTGCGGCAGGTGCAGGCCGTAGCCGAAGCGCACGACCCCGTAGGTGACGGCGATGACCCCGGCGCCGGCCGCGAGGAGCCCGGTCGAGCGCACTGCCACTGGCTGTAACGTTCGTTTCATCATAGTGGTCGTTACAGTACGAGCATGAGCCCCCGTCCCGCGACCCCCAGCGCCGAGCCCGCGAAGGCGCCGGCCCGCACCCGCCTGCTGGACGCCGCCGACGACCTCTTCTCCGCGCACGGCATCGCGGCCACCGGCGTCGACGCCGTCCTGCGGCGCGCGCAGGTCGCCCCCGCGACGCTCTACGCCCACTTCCCGGGCAAGGACCACCTCGTCGCGGCCTACCTGCAGCGCCGCCACGAGCGGTGGGTCGCCGTCTGGGACGAGGTGCTGGCAGGCTGCGGCGACGACGCCGACGCCCGGGCGCTCTCGGTCTTCGACGCCCTCGAGGCGCTCTGGGCACGCCCCGACGCCGCCGGCACGGCCCGCGGGTGCGCCTTCCTCGCCGCCGCGGTCGAGGTGGTCGACGCGCAGCACCCGGCGCACCGCTGGCTCGTCGCCGACACCAAGCTGCTCGTCGAGCGGCTCGCCGAGCAGGCGAGCGCCACCGGCGTCGCCGACCCCGGCGCCCTGGCGGCCGAGCTGCTCGCGCTCTACGACGGGGCCCTCGCCGCCCGCGCCCGACGCGCCGCCACGGGGGACGCGCCCGTCCCGCCGCCCGTCCGCCACCTCGCAGCCGCCGCGCTCATCCGTCACCGGGACGCCGCGCGCCCGTGAACGAGGGCGTCACCCGAGGCTCTCGTCGACGGGAGCGCACTTCTCTGCCCCGCGCAGCTGCCGGTGCGCCTGGCGCGAACCCCACCCGCGCCGGGCACGACGTGCTGCACACCAGCGACCTGCCCGCGTCGCACGGCATCCTGGCGAGCGGACCGCGCTGCCCGGGACGTGGCCTCCGCTGGGTCGTCGCTCGACGCCGACTCCTACCCATGGCGCCCGTTGGACACCTACGAACCCCACGGTGTCGCCATCGACGTCCCGAGAGCCCCGGATCGCGCCGCCACCGCCCGCGGCAGCCCGGGAGGCCATCTCGGCCAGCCTTTACGCGGGGACCCATCGCTACCGGCAGTCCAGGCGCGGGTGCTTCCAGTGCATCGCTCGCCGGGTCCCTTCGGGAGTCCGGTACCTGACCGCCCACCTCGACGAGGACCTGGCCACCAGCGATCTCGACCAGCCGTCGGTCACGAGCGGAGCGGCGCCGGGACTCGACCTGCCCGCCTGGGCAGGATGGCCGTCGAGCCCGGTGACCGTGGTCAGCAGGTGCGGCAGCCGCCGTCTCGTCGAGCACCGGCCGTCGTGCAGGCCTCCCGACGGGCCGTCCCGCGACGACGATGACCGCATGAGCACCGACCGCGCGCCCTTGGTCCGTCGCGTCGACGTGGACGGGGAGGACGGCGTCGCGGTCGACGACCTCCTCGCGGCCGCCGAGCGCGAGGAGGTGGCGCAGGAGGACGAGCACCTGGGCCCGAGGGAGAGCAGCACCGTCACGGCGAGCGACCGCCCGCGCTCGACCGCCGCCTTCCCCTCGACGCTCCACGGCGACGCCGCCGTGCACCTCGCCACGGTGGACGACGAGGCCGCGGGGGTGGCGATCGCCAGCCCCAACGCCGAGGTGCTACGTCTCTGGGTGGTCCCCATCTCTCGACGTCTCGGCATCGGGTCCGCCCTCCTGGACGCCGTCGTCGCCGGCGCGCCACCGGGCCCGGTGCGCCTGCACGCGTGGGAGTGGGACGCCTCGACGCTCGCGCTGGCCCGCTCCCGCGGCTTCGTGCCCACGCCGTCCTGGCACCGGCACCCCCGGCGCACCTGCGTGCAGCTGCCGTCGGACGCCGCCCCCTGCGCCCCGGCCCCGGACTGGTCCTCCCCCTCCTGGATGGTCGACCTGCACCCGGTGGCCGTCGAGGCCTACGAGGTGCGTGACCCGGCCTCCCCCGCCCTGCGGGTGCTGGGAGCCGCGGCGACCGTGCAGGGGCTGGGGCTGCTCGACGGGATCGTCGGCACCGTCGAGAACCTCTTCCACGAGGGGCGGCTGGTCGTCCTCGACGACGCGAGCACCGCCTTCGGCCTCCTCGGCCTGCACGACGCCGCCGCGCTCTGCGTGCGCGCCCGCGCCGAGTACCTCCGGATGCGTCCGACGGGGTACGAGGACATCTCCGAGGACGACGAGCGGCTCTGGGGCGAGCTGGAGGAGGCCTTCGGCACCGCCGCCGACGACGACACCTTCGAGACTGCCGTGCGCGCCTGGATCGAGACCTGAGCACCTGACGTGGGGGCTCAGGGGCGCTCAGGGGCGCCGGTCCGTCACGGCCGACGCAGCGGCCATGGCCGACGCGGCCGCCGTCGCACGGTCACGGACGCGAGGGACTTATCTGGCGAGCCCCGCGTCAGAGGACCTGGGTGAGCACCCCACCATCGGCGCGCAGAGCCGCGCCGTTCGTGGCGGAGGACAGGGGGCTGGCCAGGTAGGTGACGAGCGAGGCCAGCTCGGCCGGCTCCAGGAAGCGCTGGACGAGCGACGTCGTCCGCCGCTGGCCGATCGCCGTCCTGAGGTCCTCCTCCGGCATGCCCTGCTGCAGCGCGACCGACCGCACCGCGGCGGCGACGCCGTCGGAGTAGGTGGGGCCGCCCAGGACGCTGTTGACCGTGACCTCGGTGCCGCGGGTCAGCTTCGCCAGGCCGTTGGCGAACGCAAGGAGGGCCGCCTTGCTGACGCCGTAAGGGAGCATGTCGGCGGGGACGTCGACCCCCGACTCGCTGCTGACGCAGATCACCCGCCCCCACCCCCGCGAGAGCATCCCGGGCAGGAGCCGGCGCGAGAGCCGCACCGCCCCGAGGACGTTGACCTCGTGGACGAGCCGCCAGTCCTCGTCCGTCAGGAGGTCGAACTCCTTGACCTCGAAGAGGCCGGCGTTGTTGACCAGCACGTCGACACCTCCGGGCCCCACCTGGTCCAGCAGCTGCTCGACCTCCGAAGGGACGGCCAGGTCGCCGGCGACCCCCGTGACGTCAGCCTCGGGCCAGCGGTCGCGCAGCCGGGCGACGGCCTCCTCCACGCGCGGCCGGCTGCGTCCGTGCAGCACCACGGCGGCGCCCTCGGCGGCGAGGGCCGACGCCACGGCGTACCCGATGCCCTGCGTCGACCCGCTGACCAGGGCGCGCTTCCCGACGAGCTCCAGATCCATGCCCAACCTCCATCGATGACTTGACTGAGCAAGCGACGCTACGCGGCGTTGACTTGACTGGTCAAGTGACTAACCTGGTCGGGTGCCGTCCCCACCGCCCGTCCCGCCGCACGAGGGCGGCGCGCCCGCCACCGACCGAGCGCCCGCCGACCTCGAGAGTGACGGCGTGGAGGGCGACGACCTCCAGGGCGACGACCTGACGACGTGGTCGGGGCTGGCGACCCTGCTGGAGTGGCTGCCGGCTCGGCTCGACGAGCAACTGCAGCGGGACTCGGGCATGTCGCACTTCGAGTTCGGGGTCCTCTACGCGCTGGGGCGCGCACCAGAGCGGACGTTGCGCATGAGCGTCCTCGCCGGGTACGCCAACAGCAGCCTCACCCGGCTCTCACGCGCCGTCGCCCGCCTGGAGCGGCGCTCCTGGGTCCGGCGCCGACCCGATCCCGCCGACGGCCGCTACACCTTGGCCGTGCTCACCGACGAGGGGGCCGAGGAGGTCGAGCGGGCGACGCCCGGCCACGCCGCGGCCGTCCGGCGCCTCGTGCTCGCCCCCTTGACGACGACGCAGCAACGCCAGCTGCGAGTGATCACCCAGCGGCTGCTCGAGGCGGCCGGGCCGGGGCAGGCCTGGGCACTACCCGGCGGCTGACCCACGAGGTGCCGGCCCGCGGCGCGGCCGTGAACGCGATCATGAGTCCTGTCGGGGCTGGGCTGCGTCGTCCCTTCGGCAAGGTCACGAGCCCGTCGACGTCGCCCGCTCTGCCAGGATCACCGGCGACCCGACGCCGGCCGCGACGCGCGCCCGGCCCGCACCCGCCACCGGAGCCGCCCGTGTCCACCGCCGCCCTGCCCGCACCACGCCATGCCGGCGCCGTCCTCGCCGACCTCCTGCCCGGGACGGCGGTACGCGACGTCGCGCTCGTCGCCGCCGGCGTCCTCGGCATGGTCGCCGCGGCCCAGCTCTCGCTGCCCGTGCCGGGCTCGCCCGTGCCGGTGACGATGCAGACCCTCGGGCTGGTCATCGTCGCCGCCGCCCTAGGACCTGTGCGCTCCGTCACCGTCATGGCCGTCTACATGGCCGGCGCCCTCGTGGGCCTGCCCTTCTACTCCGAGGCCAGCGGCGGCTACGAGGTCGTCCTCGGCGCGACCGGCGGGTACGTCGTCGGGTTCGTCCCGGCCGCGTACCTCATCGGGCTCGCCGCGCGCCACGGCGCCGACCGGCACCTGCTCAAGGCCCTGCCGCTCTTCGTGGCCGGCCAGCTCGTCGTCTTCGCCGTCGGCGTGCCGTGGCTCGCGCTGACGACGGGCATGAGCGCCGAGCAGGCGATCGCCACGGGCGTCCTGCCGTTCGTCGTCGGCGGCCTCGTCAAAGCGGCCGTGGCCTCGGCCGTCCTCCCGACGATGTGGGCGCTCGTGCGCCGCGGCGGTCGCCGTCGCTGACGACGCCGCGGACCCGACGCGAGAGCCCCCACCCGCTGCGGGTGGGGGCTCTCGCGTCTCCGGCGACGTCGAGGCTGGGTCTCCCGACGTGCCAGGACGGTGTCGGGCCCGTCCCGACGCCGTCGGCGAGGCGGGCCCGGCACCTCTGGTGTACTCCCGCCACCCGCCGCGGAGAAGATCTCGCAGGTCTCGATCCGGTCGCAGCCCCAGACGGACGACGCCCCCCTCACCCGGGCGGGTGAGGGGGGCGTCGAGGACTCGTCGGGTCAGGCGTCCAGGTCGGTGCGGACGAGCTCGGCGATCTCGGTGACGTGCGCCTCGTCGTCACCCTCGACCGTGACCTCGGTGCCCTGCTCGGCGCCGAGCGTCATGATCATGAGGGCCGAGCCGGCGTCGACCGGCTCCTCGCCCTCGACGGCGAGGGTGATGTCGCTGCCGAGCTCGGCGGCGCGGGCGGCGATGACGGCGGCCGGACGGGCGTGCAGCCCGACCGAGGAGCCGACGGGAACGGTGGTGCTGGGCACGAGGCCCTCCTTCGCAGGTCGTGGCAGGTGCCGGGCGGGTGCACCGGCACAGGCAGGTGGTCCTCGCGTCCCGTCCCGGCAGAGGCCCGGCCGGACGCGAGGGGAGCCGCTCAGGCGGCGACGAGGTCGGCCTTCGAGCGACCGAGGCTCTTGGCGGCGACGACGGCCGCCGCCGAGACGAGGACGCCAGCGAGCAGCGCCACGAGGAACAACCAGGCCGGGTTGATGGCGAGGATGACGAAGATGCCGCCGTGCGGGGCGATCAGCTGGACGCCGGACGCCATGATGATCCCGCCGGTGACGGCCGAGCCCAGCATGATCGAGGGGATGACGCGCAGCGGGTCGGCCGCGGCGAAGGGGATGGCGCCCTCGGTGATAAAGGCGAGGCCCAGCGGCACGGCCGCCTTGCCGTTCTCCCGCTCCGGCGCCGTGAAGAGGCCCTTGCGGACGAAGGTCGCCAGCGCCAGGGCGAGCGGCGGCACCATGCCCGCACCCATCACCGCCGCCATGATCACGTAGGGCGCCGGGTTGTCGACCGAGCCGGCGGACAGGCCCGCGGCGGCGAAGGAGTAGGCCGTCTTGTTGAGCGGCCCGCCCATGTCGAAGGCCATCATCAGGCCGAGGATGACGCCGAGCAGGACCGCGGAGCCGCCCGAGAGGCCGTTGAGGAAGTTACCGAGCCCCACCGTCACGGCCGCCAGCGGCTGGGCGAGCACGGCGAACATGAGGAAACCGGTGATGAGCGTCGCGAAGAGCGGGATGACGACGACCGGCATGAGGCCGCGGAACCACTGCGGCGTCGGGATCCGGCTGATCCACAGGGCCACCGCGCCGGCGAGCAGACCGCCGACGAGACCACCGATGAAGCCCGCACCCGTGGCGCCCGCGACGAGGCCGGCGACAAAACCGGGCGCGATGCCGGGCCGGTCGGCCATCGCGTAGGCGATGTACCCGGCCAGGGCGGGGACAAGCAGCCCGAAGGCGAGCTGGCCGAGCGAGGCGAAGACGGCGCCGAGGTACTGCAGGAGACCGCCGTCGGGCAGGTTCGTCAGGCTGTTGGTGGACAGGATGATGGCGTTGAGCGCCGGCCCGTCCGGGTCGCTCGGCAGCGGCGAGACGATGTCCGGGCTGCCGAGGGCGAAGCCCAGCGCGATGAGCAGACCGCCCGCCGCGACGAAGGGGATCATGTAGCTGACTCCGGTGAGCAGCCAGCGGCGCAGCTCGCTGCCGAAGCTGGCCCCGCCGGAGCCGGCACCGGCCGTGGCCGCCGCGGCGCCGGCCCCGCCGTCGCCGGCGACCCGCTTGGCCGCCGGGTCCTCGACGGCGCGCAGCGCCTCGGCGACCATCGCGTCAGGCTCGTTGATGGCGCGCTTGACGCCCGAGCTGATGAGCGGCTTGCCGGCGAAGCGGCCCTGCTCGCGCACGCCGACGTCGACGGCGAAGATCACCGCGCTGGCCCCGGCGATGACCTGCGGGTCCAGCGGCGTCGAGCCCGAGGAGCCCTGGGTCTCGACGACGACCTCGACGCCGGCCCGCTCGCCGGCGGCCACGAGGGAGTCAGCCGCCATGTAGGTGTGCGCGATGCCCGTCGGGCACGCGGTGACGGCCACGATCCGTCGGGCGCCCGTGGCGCTGGCCGCGGGGGTCTCCTGCAGCACGGTGGCCTGCGCGTCGGCAGCCACGGCGCCGGAGGCGGACGCCGGCGCGTCGGCGCCCTGGCCGGCGACGGTGCCGGCCGCGGCCGAGGTGCTCGCGGCGGCCGTCGCCGTGTCCTTGGCCGGTGCGGGGGCGAGCACCTCGTCGACCAGGGCGACGACGTCCTCGGGGGTGGAGGCCTCGCGCAGCGACGCCGTGAAGGCCGGCCGGACGAGCGCCCGCGCCAGCTTGCTCAGCAGCTTGAGGTGCGCGCTGCCGGCGCCCTCGGGCGCGGCGATGAGAAAGACGAGGTCGGCCGGCCCGTCCGGAGCACCGAAGTCGACCTTCCGCCCGAGCCGCGCGAAGGCCAGCGACGCCGTCGTCACGCCGGCGGTGCGGGCGTGCGGGATCGCGATGCCGTTGGGCAGGCCCGTCGGGGAGCTGGCCTCGCGGGCGAGGGCGGCGTCGGCGAGCGCCTCGGTGCCGTCCTTGCCGGCCGTGCGGCCGGCGTCGCCGACGAGGGCGGCGAGGCGGCGGACGACGTCCTCGCTCGTGCCGCCGAGGTCGGCGTCGAGCGCGACGAGGTGGGTGGTCAGGAGGTCCTCACCCCCCGACGTGCTGGTGGAGCTCGGAGCGGTGCTGTGGCTCATCGTGGCCTCTCGGTACGTCGTCGGTGACGGATCACGGTGGGTGGCGGGCTGGCGGGACTGCTGCGGTGCGGTGGTGCGGTGCCGTCGGAGGTCGGGCGTCCTCGTCGGCTCAGGACGAGGAGGAGAGCTCGGCGTCGAGCGTCAGGACCCCGACCTCGACGAGGTCGGGGCGCACGAGGTCTGGCCCCGGCAGGGCCGAGCCGGGCAGGGAGGCGGCGGCGGAGCCGTGGGCGACGGCCCACCGCAGCCGCTCGGCGGGCTCGAGCCCGGCGAGGTCGGCCAGGACGTACCCGGCGAGCGCGGAGTCCCCGGCGCCGACCGTGCTGCGCGGGACCACCGGCGGCGGCAGCGCGGACCAGGCGCCGTCGGCGGTGACGAGCACGGCCCCGCGGGAGCCGAGGGTCACGAGGACGGCGCGGACGCCGCGCTCGACGAGGGCCCGCGCGGCCCGGGCGGCCGCGAGCGGGTCGGCCTCCAGCGCGTCGCCGTCCTGCCCGGTCAGCTCACCGAGCTCCTCGCCATTGGGCTTGACGACGTCGGGGGCGTGCGCCGGCTCGGCCCCGGGCCCGAGCAGGGCGTCGAGGGCCGGCCCGGAGGTGTCCACGGCGACCTTGCAGCCCAGCGCGCGCAGCGGGCCCACCAGGTCGGCGTAGAGCGAGGGCGGGGCGCCCGGGGGCAGCGAGCCGGACATCACGGCCCAGCCGGCACCGGCGGCGGCCTCCAGCAGCACGCCGCGCAGGGCGGCGTGCCCCTCGGGGGTCAGCACGGGCCCAGGCTCGTTGACCTTCGTCGTCGTCCCGTCGGGCTCGGTGATCGCCGTGTTGGTGCGGACCCGGCCGCCCACGGGCACGGCCACGGTCGGCAGCCGGACCCCCGCCAGCGCGGAGAGCAGCGGGTCGCCGTCGTCGGCGGGCACGACGGCGAGCACGCCCCGCCCGGCGGCCGAGACGACGCGGGCGACGTTGACGCCCTTGCCGCCCGGCTCGACGACCGAGCCGCTGGCGCGCTGGACGGCGCCGCGGCGCAGCGGCGCCGCGAGGTCCACGGTGCGGTCGAGGCTGGGTGCGGCGGTAAGGGTCACGACGGGCGGGGCGCCGGCGGCAGCGGCCAGGGCGGCGTTCACGCCTGCACCACCTCGACGTCGGCGGCGGCCAGGGCGGCGCGCTCGGGCGCCGTCACCGGGTCGTCGGGGGCGGCGTCGGTCACGAGCACGTCGACCTCCTCGAGGCGGGCGAAGCGGTGGGTGTCGGTGCGGCCGGCCTTGCTGGCGTCGGCCAGGACGACGACGCGGCGGGCGCAGCGCACGAGCGCGCGCTTGACCGCCGCCTCCTCGGCGTCCGGGGTCGTGAGTCCGGCGTCCGCCGAGAACCCGTTGGTGCCGAGCACCGCGACGTCGACGCGGACGTCCTCCAGGGCCCGGACGGTCTCCGCGCCCACGGCGGCCTGCGTCGTCGCCCGCACCCGGCCGCCCACCAGCTGCAGCTCGACGCCCGGCACCGTCGCGAGCCGGGCGGCCAGGTGGACGGCGTGGGTGACGACGAGCAGCGGGCCTGCCCCGGCGACGAGCGCCCCGGGCGAGGTGGCCAGCAGCCCGGCGAGCCGGCCGGTGGTGCTGCCGGCGTCCAGCGCGACGCTCGCCGTGCCGGGGGGCAGCTGCGCGAGCGCGGCCTCGGCGATGCGGTCCTTGGCCTCCGCGGCGACGCGGTCGCGCTCCTCGACCCGGGTCTCCGGCAGGGCGAGGACCGAGGCGGAGACGGCACCGCCGTGCACACGGCGCAGCAGGCCGGCGCGCTCGAGGACGGCGAGGTCCCGGCGCACCGTCTCGGTGGTGACGGAGTGCTCGAGCGCGAGGTCGCTCACGGCGACCCGGGCCTCGCGGCCGACCCGGGCGGCGATGGCCGCCTGGCGTTCTGGTGCGTACACGGCTCACTCCCTCGTGAGTGCGGGACCCGTCGGTCTCGTGGTCGGCCCCAGCGGCTCTCGTGCTGGTGCGCTCGGGCGGCTCCTGCGCCGCCCGCCACGCGGGTCCCGCCGTCGTGCTGGTCCAGCGTGTGGCTTCGTGTGGCTGGGATGTTGCGTTGGTTGGTTCTACGCCCGATTGCCTTGACATGTCAAGGGGTGGTTCCTAGGCTCCTGAGCACCGCAGCTCGGCCCGGCAGGACCGGGTCGAGGTGGCGGGACCTCCAGCGGCGCGGGTGCATGGCCCGCACCGTCGACGACGACGGGAGCCATCGATGACTGCCACCTCTCACGGGACGCCGACAGGCACCCAGGTCTCACCGTCCCCGGCGCAGCAGACGCCGCCCGAGCCGCCGGCCGCCGACCCTGCGCCGCAGGTCCTGCGCGGGACCCCCGTCGTCCCCGGCGTCGCCGTCGGGCCGGTCGTGCGCCCCGCCCCGCGCCCCCGCCTGCCCGAGGTCCCCGAGGACGGTGGCGCCGGCGTCGTGCCCGAGGAGGACCGGGACGCCGAGATCGACCACGCGCGGGCCGCGGCGGCCTCCGTGGCCGAGCGGCTCACGGCGCGCGCCGAGCGGGTCGAGGGCGACGCCGCCGCGGTGCTGCGGGCGACGGCGCAGCTGGCCACCGACCGGGGCCTGCTCGGTGAGGTCCGCCGGCGGACGCGGGCCGGGGCCAGCGCCGACGTCGCGGTCACCGGCGCGGCGGAGAAGTTCGCGCAGATGTTCGCGACCATGGGTGGGCTCATGGCCGAGCGGGGCACCGACCTGTACGACGTGCGCGACCGGGTGGTCGCCGTCCTCACCGGCCAGGCCGAGCCCGGGGTCCCGCGGCCCGAGGTCGCCAGCGTGCTGGTGGCCGAGGACCTCGCCCCCGCCGACACCGCCGGCCTCGACCCGGCGCAGGTGCGGGCGCTCGTCACCCGCGGCGGCGGCCCCACGGGGCACACGGCGATCATCGCCCGGCAGCTGGGCATCCCCTGCGTCGTCGCGGTCGACGGCGCGCAGGACCTGCTCGTCGGCGAGATGGTCCTCGTGGACGGGACGTCCGGCACCGTCGAGGCCGACCCCGACCTCGAGGTCGCCGCCGGTCGCCTCGAGGCCGACCGGGCCGCGCGCGCCGCGGCCGCCGCCTGGTCCGGCCCCGGGCGCCTCGGCGACGGCACCCGCTTCCCCCTGCTCGCCAACGTGCAGGACGGCGCCGCCGCGCGGGTCGCCGCCGACGGGCCGGCCGAGGGCGTCGGCCTCTTCCGCACCGAGCTCTGCTTCCTCGGCACCACCGTGGAGCCCGACGTCGAGGCCCAGGCCGCGGTCTACGCCGAGGTGCTGCAGCCCTTCGCCGACCGCGCCCGCGCCGCGGGCGGGCCGGGAGACGGCACCGACGTCAAGGTGGTGCTGCGCACGCTGGACGCCGGCTCGGACAAGCCCATCGCCTACGCCACGCCGGAGCACGAGGAGAACCCCTCGCTCGGCGTCCGCGGGCTGAGGGTGGTGCGCCGGGACCCGGGCCTGCTGGAGCGCCAGCTCGACGCCGTCGCCCTCGCCGCCGAGCGGACGGGCCTGCGCCCGTGGGTGATGGCGCCGATGGTCGCCACCGAGGCCGAGGCGCAGGGCTTCGCCGCCGCGGTGCGCGCCCGCGGGCTCGTGCCGGGCGTCATGGTCGAGGTGCCCTCGGTCGCGCTGCTGGCCGCGCGGATGCTGCGCCACGTGGACTTCCTGTCCCTCGGGACGAACGACCTCACCCAGTACGCGATGGCCGCCGACCGCCTCTCCCCCGACCTCGCCGACCTCAACGACCCCTGGCAGCCCGCCGTCCTCGCGCTCGTGGCGATGACGGCGCTGGCCGGCCAGCGCGCCGGCAAGCCCGTCGGCGTGTGCGGAGAGGCGGCGGCCGACCCGTTGCTCGCCTGCGTGCTCGTCGGGCTCGGGGTGACGTCGCTGTCGGCGGCGGCCGCCGCGGTGCCGGCGGTGGGTGCCCGGCTCGCGACGGCCACGCCGGAGCAGTGCCGCGCCGCGGCAGCCGCCGCGCTGGAGGCCACCGACCCGTCGGCCGCCCGAGCCGCGGCACTGGCGGCGCTGGGCTGAGCGGCGCCGGGAGCTCGCCGGGGGCTGCCGGCCGTCAGCGCCAGGACGTCAGCGCCGGGCGAGCCCGACGACGACGGCGCGGTGGTCGGTGGTCCCGACGCGCACGACGTCGGCCGTGAGCGGCCGCCAGGCCCGGGCGTCGACGAGCACGTGGTCGATGGGGCTGCCCAGCAGGGGCGGCAGGACGGCGGGCCAGGTGCCGAGGCCGCCGACGCCCACGGCCTGCGCGACGCTGACGCACGGGCCGAGGTCGCGCAGCTGCGCGTGGTCGAGGGTCGCGTTGAGGTCTCCGGCGACGACGGCACCCGGCGTCGCCGAGCAGGCCGCGACGGCGGTCGCGCCCTGCTGCACCCACGCGTCCATGGGGAAGCGGCCGGGGATGGGCGGGGGCGGGTGGACCGCGACGAGGACGGGGCCGTCCCCGTCGACCGGGCGCGCGGCGACCGCGGCGAGGTCGAGGCGCGGCGCCGCGACGCGTTCCAGCGCCCCGAGCCGGTCGGAGACGAGCAGGCTGGTCACGGCGATGGGGCGCTCGTCGGCAGCCTCGGAGTAGACGGTGAAGGTGGCGCCCGTGGCCGCTCCGGCGGCGTCCGCCATCTGCTCGGCGAGCGCGGGGTCCGTCTCGGGCAGGGCGAGCACGTCGGCGCCGGTCAGGACGACGAGGTCGGCCAGCTGCTGCGGGGTGACGCCGTCGACCTCGGCGTTGAGCGCCACGACGACGAGGTCCGCGTCGGGGCCGGGGAGGCGCCCGTCGACGCCGCGGCTGGCCAGGACGGCGACGTGGACGACGGCACAGGCAAGCAGGACAGCGGAGAGAGCGCCGGCGAGCACCGCGGAGGGGCGCCGACGCCGCACCACCACGACGACGCCGAGGGCCGCCGCGAGCACCAGGAGCGCCAGCGCGCCAGCGCCGCGCAGCGCCACCGCCTGGGCGACGCCCGTCGTCGTCGAGAGACCGACGAGCGCAGGCGCCGTCGTCAGGACCGCCGCGGCGGCGACGAGAGCGGCGAGGACGCCGGCGACGACGAGGCCTGGCCTGGTGCGCGCCGCGGACCGGCGCCGCGGCGTCATGGGGCTCACCTTGGCACGCATCGAGCGGGGGCCAGCGAGCGCGATCACCGAGACCCGACCCTCCGGCCACCCCACGGTCGGCTGGTCCGCTGAGCTCCGAGGGTCGGTCGAGTCCGACGTCCGGCAGGTTCTCTGGCCGATGGAGCTGCGGGATGTCGGACTCGACAGTCTCCTGGGTGAGCTGCGGCCCCGTCGCTGTCCGCGCGGGCGCCTCGTGCGGGGCAGGACCCCGTCCACAGGGCCT
>NZ_JBBHZF010000012.1:99782-100755 GCF_037482365.1 Pseudokineococcus sp. 1T1Z-3 | reverse complement strand
GGTCGCCGATGCCGACGCCCGCACCACCAGCGCCGACCTCCCCCACGGCCTCGGAGCCGACGCCGACCGCGGAGCCGACGCAGACCCCTCCGCCGCTGCCGCCGGAGGCGGGCACCGGCGACGCCGTGGGCGCCGAGGCCTTCATCCGGCACTTCTTCGACGTCTCCAACTACGCCTACCGCACCGGTGACACCGAACCGCTACGAGAGATCTCCGACCCCGAGTGCCGGACATGTTCACTAACCCTCGAAGATGTCGACCTGACGTACCAGAAAGGCAACGTCATCGACGGGGGTCAAGTAACGCTGACGTCTGTCTTAGCCGTCGACCCTGGCCCAAGCGGTCGTGTCGTCGCCCGCATCGTCATATTGCAGAGCGACATCTTCGAGCGTGACGCCGACGGTGAAGTCATTCATTCAGATACATCTCAACCAGGCGAGGCCTACCTGCAGATGGCGGTCCAGTGGGACGGTGAGAAGTGGCGCACTCTAGAGATCGCGGAGTAGGCACCGCACTGGCCAGTGCTCTACTTGTCGCCAGCTTCGCGTTTCTCGGTGCCCCAGAGGCGTCCGCCCAGCAGCAGCCTGGTGCACGCAAGTACTCGGGCGACGCCTCAGGGTCGAGAATAGTTGTCGAGGTCGTCGAGTCAGGGGGTGCAGAGACCGACATCTCTCGCGGAGAGGGCGGCAGCACAGAAGGCGCACATAGACCGGTATTCGACGTAGAACCAGACCCCTTTGCGCGTCGAAGGTTGCCTTTGTGCGGAGGCGAGAATCCCAACACGCTGCAGGCGATGGACTGCACGGCGACGATCAATGCCTCGTGCCCAGTGGGAGAGGTCGCCCTCATGGAGTGGCTGGCCCCGGTCGCCGACACCAGGCCTGGCTCCTGGGAGCAGGGCCAGCTGGTCTGCATCGGTCCGGCCGCCCAAGAGGTGCTCGTTCCCGAGGACGGCGCCGAGCCCGTCGTCCTA
>NZ_JBBHZF010000012.1:73727-99596 GCF_037482365.1 Pseudokineococcus sp. 1T1Z-3 | reverse complement strand
CCTCCCCATCCCCGGCCAAGCCCACGTCGACAGCGACCCCCACCCCGTCACCACCTACCAAGGCCCCAACACCCCCGTCGCCGACCTCCACGGCTAGCACCCACCACCCGCGCCGCCGAGACGGACGCCCGAGAGGTGCGCGCCGACGACGGCCAGCCCTCTCGACGACCGATGAGTCCCCGCCCTCTCGCAGGTCCCTCCTGCTGACCGCGGCCGCACGGGCTGCGAGCAGACCAGAGGGGCCGACATGAGCACTCAGATCTTCGTCAACCTGCCCGTCACCGACCTGGACCGCGCCGTCGCCTTCTACGAGGCGGTCGGCTTCACGGTCGACGAGAAGATGAAGGACGACGCCGCCGTCGGCATGCAGGTCGACGAGGGCATCTACGTCATGCTCCTGACGACGCCCTTCTACGAGCGCTTCACGACCCGCACCGTCGCCGACGCGCACGCGACGAGCCAGGTCATCGTCGCCATCTCCGCCGAGAGCGACGAGGAGGTCGACGCCCTCGCCGACCGCGCCGTCGCCGCCGGCGGCCAGCCCGCGGAGTACGGCATGGAGATGCCGGGCATGCACGGCCGGGCCTTCGCCGACCTCGACGGGCACCAGTGGGAGGTCCTCCACACCGACCCCGGCTTCTTCGGCTGACCCGGGGTCCTCGGCTGACCGGCCTCTCCGGCTGACCCGGCTTCTCCGGCCGGGGCACCGGGCCACCCGGACCTCTTCCCCCACCCGCCGCCACGTCGCTACCGTCCGCGGCGTGGGAGACGCGAGCACCACGACCGCACGCCCGACGACGCCCTCGACGACGAGCGGCGGACGCCACGAGCCGTCACCGGGAGGTGCCGGCAGCGAGCACCTGGAGCAGTACCGCCGGGAGCTCACCGGGTACTGCTACCGCCTCCTCGGCTCGGGGGTCGACGCCGAGGACGCCGTGCAGATGACGATGCTGCGGGCGTGGAAGGGCCTCGAGCGCTTCGACGGTCGCTCGTCGCTGCGCACGTGGCTCTACCGCATCGCCACGAACGTCTGCTTCGACGAGATGGCGGGCAGCAAGCGGCGGGCCATGCCCGTCGACGTCTCCGCCGGGCCGTCGGAGCCCGTCGTCTCCTCCCTCGGTGCGCCGCTGGAGGAGTCGGTCTGGCTCACGCCCGCGCCCGACGCACGGGTCCTGCCCGACGGTGACCCCGCCGAGGTCGCCGTGGCCCGCGAGTCGGTGCGGCTGGCCTTCGTCGCCGTCCTGCAGCACCTGCCGCCGCGCCAGCGCGCCGTCCTGGTGCTGCGCGAGGTGCTGCGCTGGAGCGCCGAGGAGGTCGCCGACCTGCTCGGCTCGACGACGGCGTCCGTCAACAGCGCCCTGCAGCGCGCCCGGGCGACCCTCGCGCAGCGCCGGCCCTCACCGGGCAGCCCGCTGGACGCCCTCGACGCCGAGCACACCGCCCTCCTCCGGCGCTACGTCGAGGCCTTCGAGGCCTACGACATGGACGCCCTCGCCCGGGTGCTGCACGCCGACGTCCTGCAGTCGATGCCGCCGTACGCGCTCTACCTCACGGGGCCGGACGACGTCGTCGCCTGGCACGTCGGCCCCGGCGGCGCGTGCCGGGGCTCGAAGCTCCTGCCGGTCAGCGCCAACGGCTCGCCGGCCCTCCTGCAGTACAAGCCGACGGGCGAGCCCGGCCGGTACGCCTTCTGGGCGCTGCACCTGCTGCACGTCGCCGACGGGAAGGTCGTGGAGATCACCAACTTCCTCGACCGGCGGCTCCCCGCTCTCTTCGGGATGCCGGAGTCGATCGACGCCTGACGCGCCGCGGCCGGCGAAGAGGTGCGCAGACCTGACCGTGCACGGTCGTCTCTGCGCCCCATCGGCCGTCGTCGCGCGCCTAGGAGGGCTCCAGCACGTCGGCGTCCTCGCGACGGGTGTGCTCGTCCTCGCTGGCGCTCGTGAGCGCGCCCAGCAGCCGCCTCAGCGCCGTCACCACCGCCCCCGCCGCCTCCCGCGAGCGCGGTCTCATCCCCTCCTGGGCGTCGAGGACGGTCGAGAGGTGCTGGAGGGCCTCGCGCGTCGCGGCGACCTCCTCCGGTCGCGGGTGGTCCTCCTGGGCGAGGGGCCGGATGGTCGCGGCGGCCGCGTGCAGCACGCGAGCCGTCGGGTCCCGCAGACGGTCGGCCAGGTCCACCTGCGTGCGTCCGGTCGCGTGGACGTCCAGGAGCAGGTCGGTGAGGTCGCCCACGCGGGTCGCGACGGCGTCGAGGACGAGCGCCTCCCCCCGCTGGCGCTCGACGACGCCGCGCTCGCGGTGCGCCCTCGCGTTCGCGCGCAAGGACCGGCGGACGTCGAGCCCGCTGGCCCGCACGCTCGCGAGCACCGGCTCGACGGCTCGCGACCGCTCGCGCCACTGCGAGCTGCTGGGCGGGTCGTCGACGAGCAGACCACCGGCCAGGTCGTCGAGCTGGTCGGCGAGCGTCGTCGCGAGGCGCTGCATCGCGCGGGTGGTCTGCGCGAGCGGGACGGTCGGCAGCAGCAGCGTGACGACGACGGCGACGGCGGCGCCCAGCAGCACGAGGCCGCTGTAGGCGAGGGCGTAGACGACGGGCTCGTCGGCGCCGACGACGAGGACGAAGAGGGCGGCCATGGGCACCCAGCTGTGCTGCTCGCCGAAGACGGGCAGCCCTGCCAGGAGGATCCCGAGAGCGACGACGAGCGGGACGAGCGCCGTCTGGCCCGGCACGAGCGCCTCGGCCGACAGCGCGAGGAGGCCACCCGCGATGATGCCGAGGACGCTGCGCAGCGACTGCGACACCGAGCTCGCCACGCTCGGGTAGCTCGCGACGACCGCGCCGAGGGGGGCGTAGTAGGCGTACCGCTCGGCGGCCGGCAGCGGGAGGAGCGACGCGAGCTGCCAGGCGAGGAAGGCCGACATGGCCGCCTTCAGCGCCATCTCCACGCGTGGCCACCGGCCGATACCCAGCTGCCGCAGGAGATGCCGGGGGTGCCGGAGGGCCCGTCCGACGCGCCGGGCCTGCCACGCGAGGTCCACCCGCTCAGCGTCCCAGGCGCCTCCGCCGCCCGCCCGCCCACGGGTGACCGTGACGCGCGGCTCACCAGACGCCGCAAGGCCACACGTCGCGGGGAGAGGCGACCAGGCGGGCGCGCGACAAGGCCACACGTCGCGGGGAGGGGTGACGGGCGCGGCAGGGGGCGGGTGTCGGCAGGGGCGCCTAGCGTCGAGGGACGGGCGTCACCGGGGCGCGGTGCTGGCGCAGCAGGGGGTGCAGGTGGCGACGAGGTCACCGCTGCGGGCACCGGCCATGGGCCACCTGACGTGCCGGCGGGACGGCGCCACCCACGTCCTCGACCTGTCCGGGTGCCGGTGGGTCGACCCGGCGCACCTCGTGGGCGTCGCCGCCGTCGCCGCGCGCCACGCCGGCGCCGGCACGCCGCTGCGCGTGCTCGGGCCCTCCCAGCCGGACCAGCGCCGGTACGCCGTGCGGATGCACCTCGGGCGGGTCCTCGACGACCTCGGCGTCCCGCACGACCTCACCGAGCAGGTCCGTCACCTCGACCGCGCCCGCGACCTCCTCGAGGTGCGCCGCGTCGTCACCGAGGAGGACGCCGTCGTCCTCGCCCGGCTGGTCCACGACAGGACGGCCGCCGGCGACCCGGTCGCCGCCCAGGCCCTGTTCACCGGCGTCGCCGAGCTCGCGGCCAACGTCGCCGACCACGCCCAGGCCGACGGCTACGTCGCCGCGCAGGTGCTCCCCGTCGCCGGGTACGTGCGGTTCGCGGTGGCCGACGCCGGGCTGGGGCTGCGCCGCACCCTCACCGGTCGGGGCGCCAGGGGCTCCCTGCACGCCCTGCACCTCGCGCTCGACGGCACGAGCCGCCTCGACGACCCGACGCGCGGGGTCGGCCTCGTCACCGTCGCCGACGAGGTCGGCCGGCTGCGCGGATCCCTCTTCCTCGCCTCGGGGACGGCGGCGGTCCGGGTCTCGCGCGACGACGGCGACCGCGGGCGACGCCCGGCGACGCGGGCCGGCAGCACTCTGCGCTCGCCCTTCGGGGGGACGCTCGTGGAGGCCGTCGTCGGCGTCCGGGGCACCTCGGCGCCGGGAGGCGTACCGTGATCAGCCAGACGACGCCGCAGACGCGGCCCGGCTCCGAGGCGGGAGGTCTCGCGGTGATCATCGAGCTCCCCAGCATGGTGGCCGGTCGTCGCATGGCCGACTCCCTGGTCGACCTGCTCGACGGAGACCTCGACGGCGCCGTCGTCGTCCTGGACTGCCACGCGCTGGTCACGGGCAGCCCCTCCTTCGCCGCCCAGCTCGTCAGCCGCGTCCTCGGCGGCGGGGCGGCCGAGCTGCGCGCGCAGGACGCCCCCGAGCCCTTCGCCGCGCACCTGCGCGAGGCCGCCCGCCGCCTCGACGCCACCCCCCGGCTCGTGCTGGGCAGCGCCCGGCCCGCTCCGGTCTGAGGCCCCGCCGGTCACCCAGCTGGCCAGCTCGCGGCTGCCACCGGCCGGCTGACGAGTGGTCAGCTGGAGAGGGGCCGCGGCGGGTCGCCGCGGCGGTCCCCGTGCCCGAGGGCCCGTGCCACGGCGTCGTTCATCGCCTGCCAGGCGTCCTGCTCGTCGCGGGCGGTGACGTCCTCGTCGCCGAGGAAGGCGTAGCGGGCCTTGGTCTGCCAGGCACGCACGGCACGGACGACGGCGTCGCCCGCCACCCGGGAGAGCCGCACGTCGAGCCGGCCGTCGGCCTCGGCCTGGGCGGCGTCCTGCTCGGGCGCCACCGCGACGACGACGTGGCTGGAGGGCGTGGCCGTGCGCGCCGCCGCGGCGATGGCGTCGGCCGTCGCCCGCAGGGTGGTGCGGACGACGAGCGCGGCGTCCTGCACGTCGAGCAGCGCCTCGCGCTCGCGGGCGAAGGCACGCTGCCGCCGCTCGCGCCGGGCCGTCTCCAGCTGGGCGAAGACGACGCCCACCATGGCCGCCACCGCCGTGACGACGGCGCCGAGGAGCGCCAGCGAGCCGTCCCCCACCGCGCCCTCCTCCCGTCCGCCCACCGGCGCCACCACCGGCGGACGACCCATGGTGGCCCCACCTGCCGACGTCCGCGCCCGAGCGCAGCCACCCCTGCGGCACCTCGACGACGACGCGCCGCAGCAGCAGGGGATGGGCGCGGCCTCTAGCGGCGCAGCGGCTCCAGCACGTCGAGGCCGACGTAGGGGCGCAGCGCCTCCGGCACCAGCACCGAGCCGTCGGCCTGCTGGTGGTTCTCGAGGATGGCGACGATCCAGCGCGTCGTCGCGAGCGTCCCGTTGAGCGTCGCGACCGGCGTCGTGCTGCCGTCGGCGGTCCGCTCGCGGATGTTCAGACGGCGCGCCTGGAAGGTGGTGCAGCTCGACGTCGACGTCAGCTCGCGGTACCGGCCCTGCGTGGGCACCCAGGCCTCGCAGTCGAACTTGCGCGCGGCGCTGCTCCCGAGGTCGCCCGCGGCGACGTCGATGACGCGGTAGGGCACCTGCACGGCGTCGAGCACCTCGCGCTCCCAGCCGAGCAGCCGCTCGTGCTCGGCGGGCGCGTCGGCCGCGCTCACGTAGCTGAACATCTCGACCTTGGTGAACTGGTGGACGCGGATGATGCCGCGGGTGTCCTTGCCGTGGCTGCCGGCCTCGCGGCGGTAGCACGTCGACCAGCCGGCGTAGCGCAGCGGGCCGGCCGAGAGGTCGAGGATCTCCTCGGCGTGGAAGCCGGCCAGCGGCACCTCCGAGGTGCCGACGAGGTAGAGGTCGTCGTCGGCCAGCCGGTAGACCTCGTCGGCGTGCGCGCCGAGGAAGCCGGTGCCGCCCATGACCTCGGGCGTGACGAGCGTCGGCGGGACGACGGGCGTGAAGCCCCACTCGACCGCCCGCGCCATCGCGTAGCTCAGCAGGCCCAGCTCCAGCCGCGCCCCGGCGCCGGTGAGGAAGGGGAACCGGGCCCCGGCGACCTTGGCGCCGCGGGTCATGTCGATGGCCCCGAGCCCCTCGCCCAGGTCGAGGTGGTCGCGGGGCTCGAAGCCCTCGGCCGCGAAGTCCCGCGGCGTGCCGACCTCCTCGAGCAGGCGGAAGTCGCCCTCCCCGCCCGCCGGGACGCCGTCGGCGACGAGGTTGGAGATCGAGCGCAGCAGCCGGTCGACCTCCGCCGCCCCGTCGGCGGCCTCGGCCTGCAGCGCCTTGACGCGCGCGGCGAGCTCCCCGGCCGCCGCGACGAGCGCCGCCTTCTGCTCGCCCGTCGCCCGGGCGACCTCCTTGCCGCGCGCCTTCTGCTCACCCCTCGCGGCCTCGAACTGCGACAGGGCGCCGCGGCGGCGCTCGTCGGCCGCCAGGACGGCGCCGACGAGGCCCTCGTCCTCCCCGCGCAGCCGCTGGCTGGCGCGGACGACGTCGGGGAGGTCGCGGAGGGCGCGCAGGTCGATCACCCGGCGGAGGCTACCGGCGCACCGCGGGCGCCCTGGCGGACGCCAGTCTCCCGCAGCGCTCCGGCGACCGCACGGGACACCGCTGGGTGCCGGTCGCCGGCGCCCGCCTGCCGAGCGGGGCCGTCCCCACTACCGTCCAGCCATGCTTCTCGGTGCGACCATCAGCTACGGGACCGGCCGGCTGCCCCTCGACAGCGTCGCGATGGGCGTCGTCCTGCTCGTCGTGCTCCTGGCCGTCCTGGTGCTCAGCGTGCTGCTGAGCCCCAGGGGTCGACCCGCCATCCCCTCGATCCGGCGCGACGCCGCGGCTGGCCTGCGCGCCCCCGACGAGGACTACCGGCACGTCCCGGGCCAGCTCGCGCCGGTGGCGCCGCGCGCCGTCGTCATCGTCCAGCCCGTCAAGTACCCCGACGGCTCACCCGCCCGCAAGGCGGTGCTCAAGGCCCTCGCCGACGCGGGCTGGCCGAAGCCGCTGTGGGTCGAGACGACGGAGGAGGACCCGGGCTACGGGCACGCCCGGGCGGTCGCCGAGCTCGACCCCGAGCTCGTGCTCGTGCTCGGCGGCGACGGCACGGTGCGCTCGGTGGGCGCCGGCCTCGCCGGCACGGGCGTCCCCCTCGGGCTGCTGCCGGGCGGCACGGGCAACCTCTTCGCCCGCCAGCTCAAGCTGGAGCTCGGCGACGTCGGGCGGGCCACGCGAGACGCGCTCCACGGCAAGGACAAGCGCGTCGACGTCGGGCGCGTCAGCCTCGACGGCGGGCAGGAGCAGGTCTTCCTCGTCATGGCCGGCATCGGCTTCGACGCCCAGATGATCTCGGGTGCCCCGGCCGCCATCAAGGACCGCGTCGGTCCGCTGGCCTACGTCGTCTCCGGGGTGCGGCGCCTCAGGGGCGAGAGCCTGGAGGTCTCCATCTCCGTCGACGGCGGGGAGCCGACCTCCCTGCGCACCCGCATGGCCGTCGTCGGGAACACCGGGACGCTGCTGGGCGGCATCGTGCTCATCCCCCAGGCGGAGGTGGACGACGGGCACCTCGACGTCATGACCCTCTCGCCCAACGGACTCGCGGACTGGCTGCGCGTCGGCGTCAGCCTCCTGACCGGGCGGCGCACGAAGGACCGCCAGATCACCGAGAGCCGGGGGACCGAGATCGTCCTGCGCTGCAGCGAGCCGCAGGTCGCGCAGATGGACGGCGACATCATCGGCACCGCGCGCGAGCTGACCATGCGCGTCGACCCGGGCGTGCTCGTCCTGCGCCTGCCCGAGGGGCGCGTCCCCCGCGCCGCCGAGCGCCTCGCGGACGCGCTCCGCGGCCGCTGAGCCGCGCGCCGGCGCCGCCCTCTGGGGCCCGCCCGCGCCCACCGGCCCACCGCCGGCTCAGGCGGCGAGCCGGCACCAGACGGTCGTCCCGGCGTCGTCGGAGTGCCGCACGCCCCAGGCGCTCGCCAGCATGTCGACGAGCGCCAGGCCCCGGCCGCCGAGGTCCTCCTCGTCGGCGTCGCGGACCACCGGCGTCCTGCCGACCCCTGCGTCGCTGACCTCCAGCTCCACGCAGACGACGCTGCCGGTCGTGGTCTCGGCGTCGTGGGCCGTCCGGGCGAGCGCGAGGTGCACGGGTGGGCGGCCGTGCTGGTAGGCGTTGGCCACGAGCTCGCTGGTGACCAGCTCGACGACGTCCAGGACGTCCTCCTCGACACCGGCCTCGGCGCACCAGCGGACGACCCAGTGACGCGCGCGCGGGACCTCCGCGAGCCCCTCCTCACCGAGCGAGAGCTCTGGCACATCGACCTCCCCCGCGCGGCCTGAGCCGCGGCCACCCGCTACCGGCGGCGACCGTAGTCCACTCAGCGTGACGAGAGGGGCATCCGGGACGAACTGCGCGCCCTGCGCCCGGCCCGCACGGCGGCGTCGGCGGCCGCCAGCCCCACCATGGCCGCGCGCGGTGCCGTCGCCATGAGCGCCAGCTCCTCCGGCAGCGTCGTCGAGCCGTCGAGGAACCTCAGCACGCGGTCGGCGGGGTTGGCGGCGAAGAGACCGGCGAAGAAGGTGGGGCCGTCCAGGGCGCCCGTGGCCAGGCCGCGGAGCATCACCGCGTCCATCCAGTGGTGCCGCGGTCGGTAGGCCCTCGGCGGCACCGGGTCCCGCCCCGCGAGCAGGGCCTCGGCGACGGCGGCGCCCTGGCGCTGCAGGGCCGAGAAGGTGTAGCCCGTGGAGGGCCGGGTGGCTCCGCCGGCCGTCCCCAGCCGGCGCACGCGGCGGCCGGCGACGCCGGAGCGGACGTCGTCGGCCATGGGGATGACGCCCTGCTCGGTGTGGTCCACGGCGACGACGGCGACGCCGCCCTCCCGCACCGGGGTCCCCTCCGGCCGCAGCCCCAGCAGGCGCCGGTAGGCGGCGAGCCCTGCCGCGTAGCCCGCGTCGTCGAGCACGGCGGGGGAGAACTCCGTGTACTCCAGCAGGGCGGTGCGCCCGTCCAGCGGCAGGCAGTACCCGAAGGACAGCCCGACCGGCGGCTGCGGCGTCCGCAGGTCCATCAGCACGGGCAGGCCGGGGTCGAAGACCGGCGGCGCTGCCGGGTCGGTGCGCACCACCTCGCCCCGGAAGTGCTGCAGCAGCGTCGTCCTCGCGGGCCGCCGGGGCGGGCACGGGCGGCTGTCGAGCACCCAGGCCGCGCTGAGGTCTCCCGCCGGGGTGGCGACGAGCGCCCGGTCGGCGCCGTCCGCGACCGCGGTCGCCGCCGGCCTGCGCAGCAGCTCCAGGCGCCCTGCGGCCTCGGCCGCGGCGACGTCGTCGGCGACGAGCGCGTAGAAGTCCTCGCCGCGCAGCATCCGGTAGCGGACCGGCGCGACGTCCCGGACCAGGTCGGCGCCGGGCCCCAGGACCCGGACCGCGCCCCAGGTGCGCGCGAGCGCCGGCGCCACCGCGGGGGCCGCCTCCCAGAAGCACCAGGTGCGGTCACGCGGGCGGGCCCCGTCCGCCCCCGCGCGGAGGCGCTCGACGTCGTCGACCAGCCCGACCCGCACGGGCTCCGCCCGAGCCGGTCCTCGTAGCAGCCCCAGCGCCAGGTGGTGGAGGGCGACGAGCCCGGCCCCGCCGGCGCCGACCACGGCGACGTCGACGACAGCGGGCTCGGCCACGGCCCCATCGTGGCGCACGCCCCGAGGGCGGCCGCCCGGGCCCCGGTGCGGGCTCGGACGGCCGTCGCTCAGGCGTCGCAGACCAGACCCTCCCGCAGCGTCTGCCCGTTCTGCCTCATCGCCGTCGCGTAGTCCGGGTCCACGGAGGTCTCCAGCGGGTCCAGCACCGCCGTGGACGCGCCGACCTCCTGCGCCAGCGTCTGCGCGACGCCGGTGCTCGTGACGTCGTCGAAGTAGATGGTCTCGGCCCCGGCCGTCCGCACCTGCTCGGCCACGTCGCGCAGCCGGGCGGGCGTCGGCTCGACGCCCGGGTCGATGCCCGTGATGCCCACCTGCTGCAGCCCGTACCGGTCGGCGAGGTAGCCGAACGCCTCGTGCGCCACGACCAGGACGGCGCCCCGGCAGGGCGCGAGCTGCTCGGCGAGGTCGTCGTCGAGGACGTGGACCTGCTGGCCGACGTCCTCGCCCCGGGCGACGTACTGGTCCCTGCCCTCAGGGTCCAGCTCGGCGAGGGCCTCGGCGATCTCCCCCGCGGCGACGGCCATGATCGCCGGGTCGAGCCAGACGTGCGGGTCCTGCGGCCGGGCGCCGGGCAGGTCCATGGCGTCGACCGTGGCCCCGTCCCGCAGGGACACCGCCTCGTCGACGGAGGGGGCCAGCCCCGCGACGTGGACGACGAGGTCGGCGTCCACCAGGGCGGCCACCTGCTCGCTCGAGAGCTCGAGGGCGTGGGCGTCGGCACCCGCGGGCGCCGGGCCGGTGGCGTGGACCTGCTCGCCGCCGACCTGGTGGAGGAGGTCCAGCAGAGCGGGCGGCGAGGCGACGACCGTGAGGGCACCACCGGGGCCGCTGGCCTCACCGGCCGACGAGCCGCCGCAGGCGCCGAGCGCGAGAGCTGCGCCGAGCGCCGTGGCGGCGGCGACCGAGGGAGGCCGCCGCCGCGGTGGGAGGACCGCCGTCACGACCCCGACGTCTCCTCGTCGTGGGCGTGGTCGTGGTCATGGTCGTGGTCGTGGTCGTGGTCGTGGTCCTCCTGGTCGTTCTCCTCCTCGCTCGCGTACGGCGTCGAGCCCGCGGTGACGTCACCGGTCGCGAGCACGATCTCGTCCGGCGCCACGTCCAGCGTGGTGCTGGCGAAGACCTCGCCGGTCTCGACGTCGACGGCGTGCACCTCGCGGGTGGCGGGCTCGGTCACGTACGCGGTGCCGGCGTGGACGGCCAGGGCCGGCCGAGGCTCCTGCCAGTCGTCCGGCTCGGTCCAGGCGTCGACGACGGGGATCGAGCGCACCAGCTCGCCGGTGGTCGGGTCGACGACGTGCAGGGACCCGTCGGTCCCGAGCACGAGCGCCTCGCCTTCCTCGCCGCGCCCGAGGGAGCGGAAGGTGTAGGAGGAGGGCAGGTCCACGAGCTGCAGCTCACCGGTCGTGGTGTCCGTCAGCGAGATGGTCTGCGTGCGCTCGGGGCCCTCCGAGGCGTCCCGGTCACCGTCGCGCTTGTAGTCCCCGAGGACGACGGTCGAGGCCTCGGAGCCGGCCTGGTTGCCGATGCGCCCGTAGGCGTCCGGGGAGGCGACCTTGGTGAGCTCGTCACCGCGGACCAGAAAGACGCCGTCCTCGCAGCCCACGACGACGACCTCGTCGGCGGCCGTCGCCTCGCCGTGGACGCCCGGGCACTCGTCGGTGCGCGCGAGCTCGGTGCCGTCGGCGTCCCGCAGGACGACGGTGGAGCGGGTGTCCTCGGTGCCCTCGGTGCTGACGAGGCGGCCGTCGGCGAGCTCGACGGCGACGCCGTGGTGGGCCGCGGGCGCCTCGACCACCCGCGCCGCCGGGTCCTCCTCGGCGATGGACGCGGCGTCGACGACCACCGCCGCGCCTGTGCCGTCGTCGAAGAGCGCCGTCCGGCCGTGGTGGGCGACGACGTGGGCCGGGTCCTGCGCCGCGTGGACGACGTCGGTGAGCACTGGGGTGGTCGTGTAGTAGTGGTCGTGGTCCCCGTGCGGCTCGGCCCACGTGCCGGCGTCGACGACGCGGAAGCCACCGGTGGTGGAGACGAGGACGTGGCGCCCGTCCCCCGCGGCGTTGATGCGGTGGTAACCCTCCAGCGGGAGCGCGGCGACCTCCTCGAGAGTGGTGGCGTCGAGGACGACGAGGCCCTCGTCCTGCTGGGTGAGGACGAGGCGGGGCCTGTCCGTGGCCACCTCGGCCGTCGGGGCCGGGGTCGAGGTGGCCTCCGGCGTGGCGCCACCCTCGGGTGCGCTCGCACCGGAAGGCGTCCCCGCGGTGTCGGAGGTGCCGCCCGCGCAGCCGGCCAGGACGAGGGCGAGGGCGGCCCCGCCCCCGACGGACGACAGGGCCCGCCGCCGGCGGTCGGTGACCGACGGGCGAGAGACGAGGCGGTGGCGCGAGGCCGGTGCAGCAGGTGCGGTCGGTGCAGTCAGGGCAGTCAGGGCAGTCATGGGTGGGGCCGGCGGCGCCGGCCACTCCTTCCGTCGTAGTGGGTACTGGTAACGCTTCTCATTTACACTACAGCCATGACGCCTCCCCCACTCCCGCACCCGCGCCGCCGCCCCTCGGCCCGCGCCCGGCTCGACACGGCACCGGCCCGATGACGGCGCTCGCGGGCAGCGCCCGCCTCGCCGACGTGCCGCTGCGCTGGGTCGTCGTCGCCCCGGACGAGGTGGGCGTGCTGCACCGGCTCACGCGCGTGGTCCGCGGCACGCCCGGCGGCGTGCTCGTCCACCTCGACGCCCTGCCGCCCGCGGCGGCGGGGGCTCAGGTGGGCGTGTCCCCGTGCGCCGCCTGCGGCGGCGCGCCGTCGGACCTCGTGTGGCTGGGCCGGCTCACGGCCGCCGACGTCGGCGTCGTCGTCGCCTGGATCGCCTCCGGGGCATCGCACCTGCCGGCCGAGCTCGCCTCCCGCGTCGTCGCGACGACCGGCCCGCGGGGGCACGAGGCGGTCGAGCGGGCCCGCTAGGAGCGGCCTCGGCCTGGCCCGCCAGCAGCAGACGGGCGGCGCGCGGCGCGGCCGCCTACCGTCCGTCGGTGACGTCCGCGCACCACGAGCCGCCCGTCGAGCCCGTGAGCACCCGCCCGCCGCCGCTGCACGGGCCGGTCCTCATGACGCAGTCGTGGGTCGACCTGGCCTTCCTGCACTGGGCCGTGCCGCCTGAGCGCGCCCAGCCGTGGATGCCACCCGGCGTGCGTCCCGACGTCGTCGTCGGCGACGACGGTCGCGAGGTCACCTACGTCGCCCTCGTGCCGTTCCGCATGGTCGGCGCCGGCGTGGGCCGCGGCCCGGCCGTCCCCTGGCTCGGGACCTTCTGGGAGACCAACGTCCGCCTCTACTCGGTGGACGAGACCGGGCGGCGCGGCGTCGTCTTCGCCAGCCTGGACGCGAGCCGGCTCGGCGTCGTCCTCGGCGCCCGCGCGTCCTTCGGGCTCCCCTACCGGTGGGCCCGGATGCGGGGCGACGAGCGCGTGCGCGACGGCGCCCGCGAGCTGGCCTGGACGGCGCGCACCCGCTGGCCGGGCCCGCGGGACCGGACCAGCCGCGTCGCCGTCCGGGTCGGCGAGCCGATCGCCGGCGACGCGCCGGACGCCGCCCTCGCGGCCTTCCTCACCGCCCGCTGGGGGCTGCACACCGCCCATGCCGGCCGCACCTGGTACGTCCCCAACGCCCACGACCAGTGGCCGCTGCGCCGGGCGCAGGTGCTCGCCCTCGACGACGAGCTGCTCGGCGCCGCCGGCTTCGAGGACCTGGCGCAGCGCCCGCCCGACCACGTTGCCTTCGCCGGTCGGGTGGGCGTCCGCTTCGGCCTGCCGGGCCGCGCCCGACGGCCCCGGCGGGCCTGAGCCGGGGACGACGCGGGCTCAGGCCTCGATCGACAGGTTCCCCAGCGGCTTGGAGCAGCAGAGCAGGATCTTGCCCATCTTCACCTCGCGCGGGCGGATGCCGCCGGCGTGCTGCATGTCGACCTCACCCTCCAGCAGCGTGTGCTTGCAGGTGCCGCACACGCCCTCGCTGCAGGACGACGGCGGGGTCAGGCCGGCGCGGAAGGCGGCCTGCAGCACCGTCTCGTCGGCGCCGCACTCGATGCTGCGGCCGCTGCGGGTGAGCTGGACGACGTAGGACTGCTCCGGCGCGCTCTCCTGCGCCGGCTCGTCCCCAGCAACCGCCGCCTCACCGGCCCCCTCGGCGTCCTCGACCGGGTTGCCCCAGGCGTCCGTCGGCGCGTACGGCACGAGCGCCTCGACGACGCCCTCGCCGAACTCCTCGCGCGGCAGGTCCTCGAAGGAGAAGGTCTCCTCGTGGTAGCGCGCCGGGTCGTGGCCGTGGGCGCGCAGGGCCCCCTTGACCATGTCCATGTACGGCGTCGGCCCGCAGGCGAAGACCTCGCGCTCGCACAGGTCCGGCACGAGCTGCTTCAGCCGCTCGGCGTCCAGACGTCCGCGCTCGCCCGACCACCGCTCGTACTCGGCGACCTTGCTGCACAGCACCTTGACGCGGATGTGGGACGACCCGATGGCGGCCATGGCCCGCATCTCGTCGCCGAAGATGACGTCGGCCGGCGTCCTGGCGCTGTGGACGAAGGTGACGTCCGCCCGCGAGCCCAGGTCCAGCAGCGTCCTGGCCATGGACATCATCGGGGTGATGCCCGAGCCGGCCGACAGGAAGAGGTACTTGTCGGCCGGGTGGCGGACCGTCGAGAACCCGCCCAGCGGGGCGTGGACGGTGATCTCGCCGCCCGGGCGCATGGTGTCGTGGAGCCAGTTCGACACGACGCCGCCCGGCTGCCGCTTGACCGTGATCGTCAGCAGGTAGGGGCGGGTCGGCGGGGAGGAGACGGTGTAGGAGCGCATGCGCTCCGTGCCGTCGACGGTCAGCCGGAGCGTGACGAACTGCCCCGGCTCGAAGTGGAAGAGCTGGTCGGTCCGGGTGCCGAAGGTGAAGCTCTTCACGTCGTGCGTGAGGTCGCGCACGTGCCGGCACACCAGCACGGACTCGTCCTCGGCGTCTCCCCAGCAGGAGAGCGTGGAGGGGTGGGCGACCGAGTGGACGACCGGCACGGGCATCGCGGTGGACGTCATGAGAGCTCTTTCGAGAGGACGGAGGACGACGGGGTCAGGCGCCGGCGACCGCGAGGTGCTCGCGCATCCGCGCGACGTACCAGCTGACGAAGGCCTCGACGTCGTCCTCGACCATCGAGTAGGGACCCGGCACGTAGCTCGGGTCGGCGACGCCGCGCTGGGTGGCGGCGACGAGGTCACGGTCCTGGACGTTGGTGGCCTTCCAGACGGCGCAGAGGCTCTCGAGGTCGTAGTCCACGCCCTCCTGCGCGTCCGGGTGCACCAGCCAGGTCGTGCGCAGCACGCTCGTCGTCGTCGAGGTCGGCATCACCGAGAAGACGACGGCGTGGTCACCGAGCACGTGGAACCACGAGTTGGGCTGCAGGTGGATGGACAGGTCGCCGAAGGCGGCCTCCTTCACCTCGCCCAGGAGCTTGGCGCACACGGCGCCCCCGCCGGCGGAGAAGCTCTTGCCCTCCCCGTCCAGCGGCATGTGCGTGAGCTGGAAGCCGACCGGCCGGTCGGACAGGTCGCGGTAGGAGGCCATCGGCACGCCCTGGGCCCGGCGCACGACCTCCAGGGCCGCCTCGGCCTTCTTGTACCGCTCGAAGGTGGGCCTCAGCCGGGGGCTGATGTCCTCCTCGTCGTAGGCGAAGAGGGGGAAGTACGCGGTGACGAGCTCGGGGTGGCCGTCGCAGTGGTAGCACTCGCGGTTGTTCTCCATCACGAGCTTCCAGTTGCCGCGCTCCTCCATGTCGTGCTGGGCGGCGACCTTGGCCTTGTCGAGCTGGTAGGGCCGCAGGTGCGGCTCGACGAGCTCGGCGACGCGGTCGAAGTCCTCCGGCGCCTCGGCCGCCAGGCAGACGAAGACGAGGCCCGAGAGGTTGCGGACGTTGACCGTGCGCAGCGAGAAGCAGCTCTTGTCGAAGTCCTTGGGCTGGGCCTCGGCGTGCAGCAGCGACCCCTCGAGGTCGTAGGTCCACCGGTGGTAGGGGCACACGATGTTGCCGACGAAGCCCCGGTCCTCCAGCAGGCGCGAGCCGCGGTGCCGGCAGACGTTGTGGTAGGCCACGACCTGCTCGTCGTCGTCGCGGACGACGATCACCGAGTAGGCCCCGACGTCGACGGTGAGGTAGTCCCCCGCCTCGGGGATCTCGGCGGCGGCGGCCACGAAGATCCACTGGCGCGTGAAGACCGCGTCGACGTCGAGGTCGTGCAGCTCGTCGTCGGTGTAGAAGGTCGACTCGAGGCTGTGGCCCGTCTTCCGGCGCCGGAGCAGCTCTGCGAGCGAGGCCGTGGGCACGCGCTCACGGGCGGGGGCGGGGCTGGGGGGCTGTGCGGCCAGCTGGGTCACGAGGCTTCCTTCCGATGCGCCGTCGCGGTACCTGGGTCGAGCAGGAGAGAGCGGGAGACGGCCGCCCGGGCGACCCACCTGCGCGATGCCGTTCCGCAGGGTGAAACCGTTTCCGCAGGCGAGACAAAAGCGTCTCGCCCGTTATCGCGCCGTGTCAAGTGGCCTGCCGTCATCGGCGGGTCGTCTCGTCGACGTCCCGCGTCCACCCGGTGGTCGCCGGCCGGCGGACGGCCGCGCGCTCGGCCCAGGCGCCACGCCCGCCTGGACGGTCGTTACGTTCGGGGCATGCGAGCCCCCAAGCCCGCGACCCGGGACCAGACCGTGCAGTCCGTCGACCGAGCGCTCTCGATCTTGCAGTCCCTCTCCGACCGGGGGCCGTCGGGCGTCACCGAGATCGCCGCCGACGTCGGCATCCACAAGGCGACGACCCACCGCCTGCTGGCCACCCTCGAGGCCCGCGGGATGGTCAGCCAGGACTCCGACCGGGGCCAGTACCGCCTCGGGCCGGCCGCGAGCCGGCTGGCGGCGCGCGCCTCCGGTGGGGACGAGGTCGTGGTCTCCTGCCGGCCGCTGTGCCTGGAGCTCGCGACGCAGGTGGGCGACACGGTCAACCTGGTCGTGAGCGACGGCCTCCAGATCATCACGGTCGACCAGGCGGTGGGCGACGCGATCGTCGTGAGCCAGGACTTCGTCGGCAAGCGCGACCCCCTGCACGCCACCGCCGCCGGGAAGGTCTTCCTCGCCGCCCTGCCCGACGACGAGCTCGACGAGCGGCTGCGCGGCGAGCTGACGCGCTACACCCCCCAGACCGTCACCGACCCCGTCGCGCTGCGGGCGCAGCTGGAGGCGGTCCGGGAGCAGGGCTGGGCCACGACGACCGAGGAGCACGAGCTCGGGCTCGTCGTCCTGGCGGCCCCGGTGCGCGAGCCCGACGGCGAGGTCGTCGCGGCCATGACCGTGAGCGGGCCCACCTACCGCGTCAACGACGGGACGCTGCCCGAGCTCACGGCCCGGCTGCTGGAGATGACCGACCGGGCCGGCTGGCGCCTTGGTGCGTTGAAGCGGCAGTGACCGCCCACCCAGCCGGCCGACCACCTCGGACTGATGCATCAGTCCACCATCAGTCGTCCGCACAGGCGCGACGCTAGCTGTCGTCGCCTCCGGCCGGGGGCGACCTCCCGCACCTGGGTCCTGTGAGTTCCCGGGGCGAGCCCGAGGAGCCCCCCGGCGCGGAGGAGGCGAGCCCGTCAGCGGAAGACGACGGTGCTGTGCCCGTTGAGCAGCACGCGCTGCTGGCAGTGCCACCGGATGGCGCGGGAGAGGGCGAGGGCCTCGGCGTCGCGGCCCACGGTCGCCAGCGCCCGCGGGTCGTGCGTGTGGTCGATCCGGATGACCTCCTGCTCGATGATCGGGCCCTCGTCGAGGTCGGGCGTCACGTAGTGCGCCGTCGCGCCGACGAGCTTGACGCCGCGGTCGAAGGCCTGGTGGTAGGGCTTGGCGCCCTTGAACCCGGGCAGGAAGGAGTGGTGGATGTTGATGGCCCGCCCGTGCAGGGCGCTGCACGTGCGGTCGGAGAGCACCTGCATGTAGCGGGCGAGGACGACGAGGTCGGCGCCGGTCTCCTCGACGAGCGCCATCAGCCGGTCCTCCGCCTCCTCCTTGGTGGACGGCGTCACGGGCACGTGGTGGAAGGGCAGCCCGGCCGCCTCGGCCATGGGCCGCAGCACCTCGTGGTTGGAGACGACGGCGACGAGCTCGCCGCCGAGGCTGCCGGCCCGCCACCGGAAGATGAGGTCGTTGAGGCAGTGCCCCAGCGTCGAGACCATCACGAGGATGCGCGGCGGCGTGGCCGGCGTGAGGTCGAAGGTCATGCCGTAGCGCTCAGCCACGGGGGTGAAGTCGGCGGCCAGCGCCTCGACGTCGAGGGGGCCGCCCTCGCCGTCGCCGACGAAGGCGGTGCGGGAGAAGAGCCTGCCGCTCACGGCGTCGTCGAACTGCTGGTGCTCGACGATGTCGCACCCGTTCCGGCACAGGAACGCCGTGACGGCGTTGACGATGCCCGAGCTCTGCGGGCAGGTGATGGTGAGGGTGGCCGAGCCGTCCACGGGGTGCTCCTCAGCACTCGACGATGTTCAGGGCGAGACCGCCGCGGGCGGTCTCCTTGTACTTGTCCTTCATGTCGGCCCCGGTCTCGCGCATCGTCTTGATCGCCTTGTCCAGGGTGACGTGGTGGTGCCCGTCGCCGCGCACGGCCATCCGGGCGGCCGTGATGGCCTTGACGGCACCGACGGCGTTGCGCTCGATGCAGGGGATCTGCACGAGGCCGCCGACCGGGTCGCAGGTGAGGCCGAGGTTGTGCTCGATGCCGATCTCGGCGGCGTTCTCGACCTGGTCGGGCGTGCCGCCGAGCACCTCGGCGAGGCCGGCCGCCGCCATGGAGCAGGCCGACCCGACCTCGCCCTGGCAGCCGACCTCCGCGCCCGAGATGGAGGCGTTGGTCTTGAACAGGTGCCCGACGGCGCCCGCGGCCAGCAGGAAGCGGACGACGTCGTCGTCGCTGGCGCCCTCGACGAAGGTCTGGTGGTAGTGCAGGACCGCCGGGATGATGCCCGCCGCCCCGTTGGTCGGGGCGGTGACGACCCGCCCGCCCGCGGCGTTCTCCTCGTTGACGGCGAGGGCCCAGAGCGTCACCCACTCCATGGCGCGCAGCGGGTCCCGCTCGTCGGGCTCGCTCTCCAGCCTCGCCCTCAGCGCGGCGGCGCGGCGGCGCACCTTGAGCCCGCCGGGCAGGACGCCCGTCGTCTTCTGGCCGTGCGCGACGCACTCGGCCATGACCGCCCAGATCTCCAGCAGCCCGGCACGCACCTGCTCCTCGCTGCGCCAGGACAGCTCGTTGGCGAGCATGACGTCGCTGATGCGCAGGCCGGTGCGGCGCGTGACCTCGAGCAGCTCGTCGCCCGTGGAGAACGGGTAGCGCACGGGCGTCGGGTCCTCCACGAGCACGGCCTGCCCGGCCTCGTCCTGGTCGAGGACGAAACCCCCGCCGACGGAGTAGAGCTCGCGCCGGTCGAGCTCCTCCCCCGCCGCGTCGCAGGCGACGAAGAGCATGCCGTTGGTGTGGAACGGCAGCCGCTTGCGCCGGTGCAGCACGACGTCCTCGACCGTGAAGGCGATGTCGTGGTGGCCACCGAGCGCCAGCAGGCCGTCGGTGCGCACGCGCTCGACGGTCGGCGCGGCCGCCACGGGGTCCACCAGGTGCGGCTGCTCGCCGGCCAGGCCGAGGACGACGGCGCCCACGCTGCCGTGGCCGTGCCCGGTCGAGCCGAGCGAGCCGAACAGCTCGCACCGCACCGAGGCGACCCGGCCGAGCACGCCGGCCTCGGCCAGCCGGGCGACGAAGGCGTGGGCGGCCTTCATCGGCCCGACGGTGTGGGAGCTGGACGGCCCGACGCCGACCGAGAAGAGGTCGAAGACGCTGATCATGCGGGCGGCCGGCTCAGCCGCGGATCTTCGTCATGCCGGGGTCCACGAGCGGCTCGGCGCTCACCGTGGCCTTGACCCGGTGGCCGAAGTACTCGATCTCCACCGCCGTCCCCACCTCCGTGGCCGCCACCGGCAGCCACGCGTAGGCGACCGGCTTGCCGACCGTGTGGCCGAAGGCGGCGCTCGTCACGTAGCCCGCGACCTGCCCGTCGACGTGCACGGGCTCGTGGCCGAGGACGACGCTGCGGCCGTCGTCGACCGTCAGGCACGTGAGCCTTCGCCGCGCCGTGGCCTCGCTGCGGCCCTCGAGCGCCGGGCCCCCGACGAAGCTGTCGAGCGGGGAGCGGACGGCGAAGCCGACGCCCGCCTCGTAGGGGTCGTCCTCGCTGCTCATGTCCGAGCCCCAGGCGCGGTAGCCCTTCTCCAGGCGCAGGCTGCCGAAGGCCGCCCGCCCGGCGGGCACGATGCCGTGCTGCGCCCCGGCCGCCGCGACGACGTCCCACAGCTTCTGGCCGTGCTCGGCGCTGGCGTAGATCTCCCAGCCCAGCTCGCCGACGTAGGACAGGCGCATCGCCGTCACGGGGATCCCGCCGACCGTCGCCTCCTTGGCGCGGAAGTACTTCAGGCCGTCGTCGGAGAAGTCGTCGCTGCTCAGCGCCGCCATCACCTCGCGGGCCTTGGGCCCCCACAGGCCGATGCAGCACGTGCCGCCGGTGATGTCGCGCACCTGCACGGAGCCGTCGGCGGGGGCCTGCTGGCGCAGGTAGACCTCGTCCTGGCGGCCGTTGGCGCCCACCTGGAAGCGCTGCTCGCCGAGCCGGCTCACGGTGATGTCGCTGCGGACGCCGCCAGCCTCGTCGAGCATGAGCGTGTAGGTGACGGCGCCGACGGTCTTGTCCATCTTCGACGTCGTCAGCCGCTCCAGCAGCGCCAGCGCGCCGGGGCCCGAGACCTCCAGCCGCTTGAGCGGGGTCATGTCGTACATCGCCACGGCGGTGCGCGTCTTCCACGCCTCGACGGCGGAGATCGGCGAGGTGAACATCGACGCCCACGCGTCGCGCGTCGGCGGCTGCCAGTCCGTCGGCAGGTCCTTGACCAGCGCGGCGTTGGCCTCGTACCAGTGCGGGCGCTCCCAGCCGCCGGCCTCGAGGAAGAGCGCGCCGAGCTCCTTCTGGCGGGCGTGGAAGGGGCTCACCCGTACCTCGCGCGGGGAGAGCTTGGGCTGCAGCGGGTGCAGCACGTCGTAGATCTCGACGAAGTTCTGCTGGGAGGTCTCGCTCACGTACTCGCTCGTGAGCTGGACCTCCTCGAAGCGGTGGACGTCGAGCCCGTGCAGGTCGTACTCGCTGTGCCCGTCGACGAGCAGCTGCGCGACGGCCTTGGCGACGCCGGCGGAGTGGGTGACCCACACGGCCTCGGCGACCCAGAAGCCCTTGACCTCGGCGGCCTCGCCGACGAGGGAACCGCCGTCGGGGGTGAAGGAGAAGATGCCGTTGAAGCCCTCCTCGACCTTGGTGCCCTGCGTCGAGGGCAGCAGCAGCTGCGTCGCCTCGAACGCGGGCGCGAAGTCCTCCTCGGTGAAGGGCAGCATCGAGGGCATCGACGCGGTGCTGACGTCGTCGCCGCTCGGGGCCAGCTCGTCCAGCCGCACGGGCATCGGCTTGTGGGCGTAGGAGCCGATGCCGAGCCGGTCCCCGTGCTCGCGGTAGTAGAGGTCGGCGTCCTGGTGGCGGATCATCGGCAGGCCGGCCTCGCCGAGCTCGGTGTTGCGGCCGACCAGCTCGGGCACCTGCCCGGTCCGGGCGTACTGGTGGGCCAGCGGCAGCAGCGGCACGCGCATGCCGACCATCGCGCCGACCTCGACGCCCCAGAAGCCGGCGCAGGAGACGACGACGTCGGCGGGCACGACGCCCTCGGCCGTGCGGACGCCCGTCACCTGGCCGCCGCTCTGCTCGACCCCGAGGACCCGCGTGCTGCCGCGGAACTGCGCCCCGCGGGCCGAGGCCCTGCGCATCAGCGCGACGACGGCGCGCGGCGCCTTCGCCAGCCCGTCCGAGGGCACGTGCAGGCCGCCGAGGACGCGCTCGGGGTCCAGCAGCGGGTGCAGCTCCGCGCACTCCTGCGGGGAGACGACCCGGCCGCCCTCCAGGCCCCAGGCCTTGGACCAGCCGACCTTGCGCTCGAGGTCCGCGAGCCGCTCGGGGGTGGTGGCCACCTCGAGCCCGCCGACCTGGTTGAAGCACCACTGGCCGTCGACGTCGAGGGAGAGCAGCTTCTCGACGGTGTAGGAGGCCATCTGCGTCATCGTCCGCGAGCCGTTGGTCTGGAAGACCAGGCCGGGGGCGTGCGACGTCGAGCCGCCCGTCAGAGGCAGCGGGCCCTGGTCGAGCACGGTGACGCGGTCCCAGCCGCGCTGGGTCAGCTCGTCGGCGAGGTTCGCGCCGACGATCCCGCCGCCGATGATCACCACGCGGGGTGTCGTGCTCATGGGTCCTCCTGGTGCTGGTCGGTGCTCGTCGTGCTGCCGGGCTGGTGCGCTGCGGGGGGTGCGGTGGTTCAGGGCGTGGAGACGTGCTCGACGAAGACGTCGACGAGCCAGTCCGCGAGGTAGCGCGCGAAGGAGGAGCGGACGAGCAGCAGGTAGTCGTCGCCGTCGTCGGAGAGCGAGACGAGCACGACACCCGTCTCCCCCACCGGCACCTGGGCGCAGGCCCCGGCGCCGAAGCGCGAGGGGTGGGTGTCCAGCGAGCAGCCGGCGGCGAGCACCTCGCGGGCGTGCGGCCCGTGCAGGCGCAGGGTCACCCGCTGCGCGGAGACGTCGACGGCCGAGCCGTCCAGCGGCGCGGCGGCCGCCCGCAGGCGCGCCTCCAGCTCCCACGGGCGCTCGTCGTCGTTGACGACGAGCAGCTCGTCGGGGGCCAGGCGCAGGACCCTGCCGGAGACGCCGTCGGCACCGGTGAAGCCGGTCCAGGTGCCCATCCGTCCGGGCAGCTCGACGCCCAGCTCGGAGCCGACGACGTCGGCCGCGGGCCCGCTGGCCTGCACGAGCACCATGGCGAGGTACGGCTGCACCTGCACGGCGCCGCCCGTCAGCGCGGTGAGGTCCTCGCGGGTGGCGAGGGGGTGGCTGCGGGTGAGCGTCTCAGCCATCGCGGCGGGCTCCTTCGGGGTCGACGAGCACGGGGGAGGTGACCTCGGCGGTCACGAGGCGGCCGGCGACGGGCAGGACGACGGTCTCGCCGACCCGCTCGCGGCCGCCCTTGAGCAGGGCGAGCGCGAACGGCCGCTCCAGGTACGCGCTGCGGTAGCTGGAGGTGACGTGGCCGACCATCGGGACGGGCGGCGCGGGCAGCTCCTCGCCGGCGGCGACGTCGACCACCTGCGAGCCCTCGGGCAGCACCGTCTCGCGGTCGGTCGGCAGCAGGCCGACGAGCTGCTTGCGGTCGGGCCGGGCGTTCTCGGCGCGCGCGAAGGAGCGCTTGCCGACGAAGTCGGCCTTCTTCTTCGAGACGACCCAGTTCATGCCGAGGTCCTGCGGCGTCACGGTGCCGTCGGTGTCCTGGCCGATGATCGGGTAGCCCTTCTCGGCCCGCAGCACGTGCATCGTCTCGGTGCCGTAGGGCGTGATGCCGTACGGCTGCCCGGCCGCGACGAGGCGCTCCCAGACCTCCGCGGCGTACCAGGAGCCCACGTGCACCTCCCACGCCAGCTCGCCGGAGAAGCTGATCCGCGCCAGCCGCACGGGGACGTCGTCGAGCGTCGTCTCCTGCCACGTCATGAAGCCGAACGCGTCGTTGGAGACGTCGACGCCCGGGAAGACGGCGCCGACCACGTCGCGCGAGCGCGGCCCGACGACGGGGAAGGCGGCCCACTGCTCGGTGACGGACGCGAGGTGCACCCGCAGGTGCGGCCACTCGGTCTGCAGCCACTCCTCCATCCACTCCAGGACCTTCGCCGCGCCGCCCGTGGTCGTCATGACCATCCAGCGGTCCTGCGCCAGCCGCAGGACGACGCCGTCGTCGAGCACCATCCCGTCCGGCCCGCACATGACGCCGTAGCGCACCCGCCCGACCTTCAGCGAGCTCATGAGGTTCGTGTAGAGCCGGTCCAGCAGCTCCCCGGCGTCCGCGCCCTGCACGTCGATCTTGCCCAGCGTCGAGCCGTCGAGGATGCCGACGCCGCCGCGGACCGCCGCGCACTCGCGCAGCACCGCGGCCTCCATGTCCTCACCGGCCTGCGGGTAGTGCCGCGGGCGCTTCCACTGCCCGACGTCCTCCCACTGCGCGCCGTGCGCGACGTGCCAGTCGTGCACCGCCGTCGTGCGCTCCGGGTCGAACAGCGACCCGCGCGAGCGCCCCGCGAGCGTCGCGAAGGCCACCGGCGTGTACGGCGGGCGGAACGTCGTCGTGCCCACGTCCTGCGGCCCCGAGCCCAGCAGCTCCCCGAGCAGCCCGGAGGTGACGATGCCCGACGTCTTGCCCTGGTCGTGCGCCGTCCCGATCGTCGTGTAGCGCTTGACGTGCTCGGGCGAGCGCAGCCCGGCCCCGACGGCGCGCTGGACGTCCGCGACCGTCGCGTCCCGCTGCAGGTCCACGAACTGACGCGTCGTGTCCCCGTCGACGGCCGGCACGACCCACATCAGGTCCGGCGCGCTGACCGGCGCGGGCGCCGCCGTCTGCGGCAGGGGGGCCGGCTCGCCGACCTCCACCCCGACGCCGGCGAGGGCCGCCAGCGCCGCCTCCTGGCCCTGGCGCAGGCACCCCGGCAGGTCGAAGGTCCCGGCCGCCGACCCGGCGACCGCCAGGTCCGGCAGCTGCTGGGCGGGCAGGAACGCGCCCAGCGCCTCGTCGAACCGCAGCTGCCCCCGCGCCTGGCTGTACAGGTGCACCGCCGGGTTCCACCCGCCGCTGACGAGCAGCAGGTCGCAGGGCAGATCCTCGCGCTCCACGACGTCCGCGACGGCAGCGCCCGGCGCCGTCACGCCCCCCTCCGGGCGCGGGCCGACGAGCGCGTGCGTGACCCGCTGCTCGCCCCTCGTGCCGCTGACGACCGAGCCCGTGCGCACGACGATCCCCCGCGACGCGCACGCCACCTGCCACGAGGGCGGCACCTGCGCCCGCGTGTCGACGACCGTGACGTCGACCCCGGCGTCGGCCAGCTCTGTCGCCGTCAGGTAGGCGCTGTCGTTGGTCGTGAAGACGACCGCCCGCTCCCCCGCCAGCACGCCGTACCGGTGCAGGAACGTCCGCGCGCTGCCCGCGAGCATCGTCCCCGGCCGGTCGTTGTCGGTGAAGACGACCGGGCGCTCGTGCGCCCCCGTCGCCACGACCGTGCGCCGCGAGCGCACCCGCCACACCCGCTGGCGCGAGAGGTGCTCCGGCGCCTCCAGCCCGAGGTGGTCGGTGCGGCGCTCGACGGCCAGGGCGAACCCGTCGTCGTACACGCCGAAGACCGTCGTGCGCTGCAGGTGCGTGACCTCGGGGTCGGCCGCCAGCTCGGCGACCGCCGCCTCCACCCACGCGACCGCGGGCCCGCCGTCGACCTCCTCACCCGTCCCCAGCAGCGCCCCGCCGGCCTCGGACTGCTCGTCCACCAGCGCCACCCGGGCGCCCGCCCGCGACGCCGTCAGCGCCGCCTGCAGCCCCGCCGGGCCCGCCCCGACGACCAGCACGTCCACGTGCAGGTGCCGCGCGTCGTAGCGCGCCGAGTCCGCCAGGTCCGCCAGCCGCCCCTGCCCCGGCAGCCCGTCGGCCACCAGCCCGTCGTAGAGCTCGACCGTGCTCGCCAGCAGCATCGGCTCCGGGAACGGCTCCTCGACCTGCACGAGGCTGCTCGGGTCCTCCGCCCACGCGGCCCCGACCCCCCGCGGCCGCCCGAGCTTGATGCTCGTCGCCACCTGGTGCCGACCGCTCGCCAGCAGCGCCGACGCCAGCGTGTCCCCCGGGTGCCCGCTCAGCGTCTGCCCCCCGAAGGTGAACTCCAGCGTGCGGCTGCGGTCGATGCGCCCCCCTGCCGAGGTGCGGAAGGGCGCGGCGCTCGTCGCCTGCGTCGTCGTGCTCATGAGGTCACCGGCTTCGGCTCGTCGAGGCGGTAGATGGCCCTGAAGCGGTAGGACACCGTGTCCCGCACCGCGTTGAACCACCGTCGGCACCCCGCGCTGTGGCACCAGCGCTCGGCCAGGTCCCCTCGCGTGTTGTCCCGGAAGAAGACGTAGTGCGCCCACTCCTCGTCGGAGAGCTCCGTGGGCTCGGTCGGGTACGGCACGTGCGCCTGCCCGCCGTAGGAGAACTCGACCTCCTCCCGGGGGCCGCAGTTCGGGCACTCGATCAGCTGCACGGGAAGCTCCTGCCTGCGGTGGTGCTGGATGGGCTGTG
>NZ_JBBHZF010000012.1:45980-73700 GCF_037482365.1 Pseudokineococcus sp. 1T1Z-3 | reverse complement strand
CGCGGGTGTGGCTGGGTCCGCGGGTGTGGCTGGGTCCGCGGCTGGTGCCGGCCGCGCTCTGGCACTGGCTCGGCGCGCTGGGGCTGGGACCCGCTGGGGTCCGGGCGCCGGCCTTACGTGCCTGCCGCGCGCCCGTCCCCACCCGCTCCGGGCTCGTCCCACCACGTCCCGGCGTCATGGCCGACAGGTCCCGACCGGCACATGGCTGCGGGTCTGGTGCTGCCGCCGAGGTGACCTTGCGGGTGGGGCGGTGGGTGCGCGGCAGGCACGTCAGGCCGGCGCCGATGCCACCCACGGGCAGCACCGCAGAGCGCCGAGCCAGTGCCAGAGCGCATCCGCCGTGCCACCCGCTACGCAACGCGCCTCCCCGCTCGACTCGTACGTCCGTCAGTGCGCGACGGCTGCCGCGCCGTGCTCGTCGACCAGGGCGCCGGTGACGAAGCGGTCGAGGCTGAACGGCGCCGCGTAGGGGTGCGGCTCGTCGTTGGCGATGGTGTCGGCGAAGACCCAGCCGAGGCCGGGGGTGGCCTTGAAGCCGCCGGTGCCCCAGCCGCAGTTGAGGTAGACGTTCTCGTAGGGCGTGCGGCCGACGATGGGTGAGGCGTCGGGGGTGGTGTCCACGATGCCGGCCCAGGTGCGCAGGAGGTGGGCCCGGGCGAAGACGGGGAACAGCTCGACGGCGGCGGCCATCTGGCGCTCGATGATGTGGAAGGCGCCGCGCTGGCCGTAGCCGTTGTAGGAGTCGACACCCGCGCCCATGACGAGCTCGCCCTTGTGCGCCTGGGAGACGTACACGTGGACGGCGTTGGACATGACGATCGTCGGGTGCACCGGCTCGAGGAGCTCGGAGACGAGGGCCTGGAGGGGGTGGGACTGGATCGGCACCCGGAAGCCCAGCATGTCGGTGAGCACCGAGGTGCTGCCGGCGGCGGCGAGAGCGACCTTGCCGCAGGCGATGTCGCCGCGCGTCGTCCGCACGCCCGTCACGCGGTCGCCGTCGCGCTCGAAGCCGGTGACCTCGCAGCCCTGGATGATGTCGACGCCCGCCTCGTCGAGGCGACGGGCGAAGCCCCAGCCGACGTAGTCGTGCTTGGCGATGCCCGCGCGCGCCTGGTAGGTCGCGCCCAGGACGGGGTAGCGGATGTCGCTGGAGGTGTTGACGATCGGGCAGATCTTCTTGACCTCGTCCGGGTCGACCCACTCGGCGTCGACGCCGTTGAGCTTGTTGGCCTCGACGCGGCGCACCGAGTCGCGCACGTCCTGGAGGGTGTGCGCGAGGTTGAGGACGCCGCGCTGGCTGAAGAGGATCGGGTAGCCGAGGTCCTCCTCGAGGCCCTCCCAGAGCTTGAGGGAGTGCTCGTAGATGGCCGCCGACTCGTCCCAGAGGTAGTTCGAGCGGATCAGCGTGGTGTTGCGGGCCATGTTGCCGCCCGCGAGCCAGCCCTTCTCGAGCACGGCGATGTTCGTGATGCCGTGGTTCTTGACGAGGTAGTGGGCGGTGGCGAGGCCGTGGCCGCCGCCGCCGACGACGACGACGTCGTAGGACTTCTTCGGCTCGGGGTTGCGCCAGAGGAAGTCGGGGTGCTCGGGCAGGTCGGCGCCCGGGGTGCGCGGGGTCATCGGTCCTCCTCCGGGGTGGAGCCGGCGGCGTTCAGGCCGGGGTACAGGGGGTGGGCGTCCGCGAGGCGCTCCACGCGGGCGCCGAGCTCGACGAGCTGGTCGTCGCCGGTCGAGGGGAGCAGGGCCATGGTGACGATGTCCGCGACCTCCGTGAAGGCCTCGGCGTCGAACCCGCGGGCGGCCAGGGCGGGGGTGCCGATGCGCACGCCCGAGCTGACCATCGGGGGGCGGGGGTCGAAGGGGACGGCGTTGCGGTTGACCGTGATGCCGACGGAGTGCAGCCGGTCCTCGGCCTGCTTGCCGTCGAGCTCGCAGTCGCGCAGGTCCACGAGGACGAGGTGTACGTCGGTGCCGCCGCTGACGACGCCGATGCCGGCGGCGCGGGCGTCGTCGGCCATGAGCCGGCTCGCCAGGACCTGCGCGCCCTCGAGGGTGCGGCGCTGGCGGTCGACGAAGGCGGGCTCGGCGGCGAGCTTGAAGGCCACGGCCTTGGCGGCGATGACGTGCTCGAGCGGGCCGCCCTGCTGGCCGGGGAAGACCGAGCTGTTGAGCTTCTTGCGCAGGGACTCCTGGGCGAGGATGACGCCGCCGCGGGGGCCGCCGAGCGTCTTGTGCGTCGTGGAGGTGACGACGTGCGCGTGCGGCACGGGCGAGGGGTGCAGGCCCGCGGCCACCAGGCCCGCGAAGTGGGCCATGTCCACCATGAGGTAGGCGCCCACCTCGTCGGCGATGGCACGGAACGCGGCGAAGTCGAGGCGGCGGGGGTAGGCCGACCAGCCGGCGATGACGAGCCTGGGCCGGTGCTCGTGGGCCAGGCGTCGCACCTCGTCCATGTCGACGCGGTGGTCGTCCTCGCGCACGTGGTAGGCGGCGACGTCGTAGAGCCTGCCCGAGAAGTTGAGCTTCATCCCGTGCGTCAGGTGCCCGCCGTGGGCCAGGTCCAGGCCGAGGATGGCGTCGCCGGGGCTGAGCAGCGCCGCCATGACGGCGGCGTTGGCCTGGGCGCCGGAGTGCGGCTGGACGTTGGCGTAGTCGGCGCCGAAGAGGGCCGTGAGCCGGTCGATCGCGACCTGCTCGACGACGTCGACGTTCTCGCAGCCGCCGTAGTAGCGCCGGCCGGGGTAGCCCTCGGCGTACTTGTTGGTGAGGACCGAGCCCTGGGCCTCCATGACGGCGCGGGGGGCGAAGTTCTCGCTGGCGATCATCTCCAGCGTGGACTGCTGGCGTACCAGCTCGGCCTCGACCGCGGCGGCGACGACGGGGTCGGCGGCGGCGAGCGGCAGGTCGAGCGGGCCGCCCGGCACCGGGCGCGCGGCGGGCTGGACGTCGAGCCCTGCGGACATGCGGTCCTCCTGCGACGGCGAGCAACTGATGTATCAGTTACGAGGACAGTAGGGTCGAGGTCACGGGGAGGTCAAGCCCTCACCGCGGCGGCCGACGACGCCCCCGGGCGAGCAGGAGGACCAGACGTGAGGGCAGGACCGGCAGGCGCCGAGGAGGCCCTCGGTAGTCTTCCCCCCGCGCTGCCGGCTCCCCGCTCGGGCAGGCAGGGCGACGTCGGGGCGCCACGCCTGCTGCCAGGGGGCGTCGCCGGCGGGGTCCGGCCCGTCCTCGACGCCCACGGGCGCCACCACGGGGAGGGCTGGGGAGGCCGGCACGGGCGCGGAGGAGGACGGGGACCTGGGTACCGAGGAGGAGGCGCCGGCATGACCTCGCAGGACCTCTCCTCCGGGACCGACGTCCCGACCGGGGCGCTGCCCGCCGTGACCCCGCAGTCGGCGGAGGCGGCCGTCGCCGTCCGCGGGTCGATGGCCGAGATGGCCTACGAGCACCTGCGCGACGCGCTGCTGCTGCTCGACATCCGCCCGGGCGAGCCGCTCAAGGACGACGCCATCGCCCGCCGTCTCGACGTCGGCCGCACACCGGTGCGCGAGGCGCTCAAGCGGCTGGAGGGCGAGCGGCTGGTCGTCACCTACCCGCGGCGGGGCACCTTCGCCGCCGCCATCGACATGACCGACCTCGGGCAGATCTCCGAGGTGCGCCGCCAGCTGGAGCCGCTGGCCGCCGCGAGCGCCGCCCGCCGGGCAAGCGCCGCCGAGCGGGCCGGGCTGGCCGGGCTCGCCGCCCGGGTGGGCGGTCTGGACGTCGCGTCGCTGGACGCCGCCGAGCTCATGCGCCACGACGTCGCCGTCCACCGCGGCGTCTACCGGGCCAGCGGCAACCCGCACCTGGAGGACGTCCTCGTCCGCCTGGACAACCTCGCGACCCGCATCTGGTGCCTCGTGCTCGACCGGTTGCCCGCGCTCGGCGGCCACGTCGGCGAGCACGTCGACCTGCTCCACGCCGTCGTCGAGGGTCGCGACGACGACGCCGCCGAGCTGGCGCTCCACCACGTCGTCGCCTTCGAGCGTGCCGTGCGCGACGTGCTCTGAGGCCGACGCGCCCGACGCTGCAGACCACGGCGAGGGCGACGGCCGTCCGCCAGCGGCGGCACAGGTGTCGCCCGCCCCGTCCGCGGAGCGTGCCCGTGTCGACGTGGAGGGTGGCGACGCCTCCGCCCCCCACCAGGTCACCCGGGTCGCCCACCCCGAGGGCCTAGCAGGGCCAGCGTGCAGGACTGGGCGACCCCGAGCGTCGACCGCAGCAGCGGCAGCACGCGCGACCGCGCCAGGAGCGCGGTCGCGTCAGGAGGAGACGGCTGCCGGGAGCGGCTGGGCGCCGACGCTGCCCGCCGGGGCCATCGCCGCGGCCGCCTGCGCACCGGCGGGCGGGGCGAGGCCCAGCTGCGCCAGGGTCCACACCAGGCCGTAGGGGAAGCCCTGGCGGGCCATCGTCCAGCTGTGCGTGGTGCCGGGCTCGGTGCGCAGGAGCACGGGCTGGCCTGCGGCGGCGAGCTGGTCGGCGATCGCGTCGACGTCGGACGCGGCCTGGGCGTCACCGTCGGCGGCGAGGTCGAGGAAGACCGGGGTGCGCCGCGAGAAGGTCATGGTCGGCACGTAGTGCGACGGCGAGACGGCGTCGAGCTGCTCCTGCGTCTCCAGCATGGCCCGGCCGCCGTCACCCGGGTCGCCGTAGGGCTCCAGCGCCGCGATGGCGCCGTAGGTCTCCGGGTGGCGCAGGCCCTGGTCGAGGGCGCAGTAGCCGCCCATCGACATCCCGGCGACAACGCGGTGCCCGGGGTCGGCGACCGTGGCGTAGTGCGCGTCGACCCAGCGCACGACGTCCCCGACGTGGGTCTCCACCTGGGGGCCGCCCGGGCGGGTCGAGTCCAGGCACTCGGTGTCGCTCGTGCTGGGCGAGCCGAGGTCCGGAGCCACCAGCAGCACCGGCGGCACGAGGTGGTGGGCGATGAGCACGTCGAGGGTGTGGGCGGCCTGCCCGCCGCTGAACCAGTCCTGCGACGTCCCCGGCGTGCCGTGGAAGAGGTAGACGACGGGGTAGCGCTGCGCGCCGTCCGGGTCGTAGCCGGGAGGGGTGTAGACGTACGTCGTCGTCGGGTCCAGGCCCGAGCCCGGGCGGACCGGCACCCTCACCCCCTCCACGTGCCCGGCCGCGTGCTGGAGGTGCCCCGAGACCCAGAAGCGCGCGGCCGCGACCGACGGCACGTAGCCGCTGGCCGTGTTTGCCCCGGCCGCGCCCGCGAGGGCGACGAGGACCACCGCCGCCATGGCCGCCACCACGGTGCGGGCCCGCGAGCGCCCGGTCGGCCCGGCGCGGCCGCTCCGGCCGTGCCCGCGGACGGCGAGCGCGCCGGCACCGACGGCGGCCGTCCCCAGCAGCGCCGCCGGCCACCACGTGGCCAGGAGGTCGGTGGTCGTGGAGAGCGCGGCGAGGACGTCGGCGGGCAGGGTCGCGGCCGTCTGCGCCGGGACGTCGGGGAGGGCCACAGACGCAGAGCGTCCGCCGACGGGCTGCCCGTCCCCTGGGTGCACGCTGGAAGAGCGCTGCGACCGGCGGCGGAGGGCGGGTCTCCCCGGCGACCTCCCGGACGCCCCGCCGACGTCGCGCCACGCGGGAGGCGAGGATGCCTGCTCGTGACCCCGCCTCCCGACGGCCGCGGACCTGCCGACCACGTCGAGCGCCGCGACCGACGCCGCCGCGCCGCCGCGCTCGTGTGCGCCGCGGCCGGGGCGCTGGCCCTCACCTCGGCGGTGCTGCCGCCGGCGCGCGGGCGTCTCGCGGACCTGCTGGCCCTCACCCCCTTCGCCGTCCCCGCCACGGCGGCCGGGCTCACCGCGCTCGTCGGCTGCCTCCTGCTCGTGCTGGCGCGCGGGCTGCGCCGGGGCAGCCGGCTCGCCTGGGGCGGCTCGGTCGTCGCGCTCGCCGCGGTGGCCGTGCTGCACGTGGTCAAGGGCCTGGACGTCGAGGAGGCTCTCGTCACCGCCGCCGCGCTGGCGTGGCTGGCCACGCAGGGACGGGCCTTCCCCGTGCGGGCGAGCCGGGCCGCCCTCGCGCGGGCTGCGGGGCTGGCGGTGCTCGGCACGCTCGCGGCCCTCGCGCTCTCCGCCGGGCTGGCGGTGGGCTACGGCGGCCACCAGCACGCCCGCGACCTCGACGAGAGCGTCGAGCAGGCCGCGGCCCGCCTCGTCGGCGTCGAGCAGGCGCAGGCGGCCGGTGTCCCCGTCGGGCTCGTGCCCGGGGTCGGGCCGGCGTCGGCGCGGGTGCTGCCCCTGGCGGGCGCCGGCCTGGCCACGAGCGCGCTGTGGCTCGCGCTCGCCCCGCCGCGGGCCCGGGCCCTGACGCCGCAGGAACGCCGACGCGAGCGCGAGCGGGCCCGCGAGGTGGTGCGCCGCCACGGCGGCGACACCCTGGCCTACTTCGCCCTGCGCGACGACAAGGACTGGTACTTCACCGGCAGCACCGTGGTGGCCCACGCCGTCCGCGGCGACACCTGCCTGGTCTCGCCCGACCCCGTCGGCCCACCGGAGGAGCTCGCCGCCGCCTGGGCCGACTTCCGGGCCTACGCCGAGCGCAACGGCTGGACGGTCGTCGTCGTCGGCGCCGCCCCGGACGCGCTGGACGTCTACCGCGGCAGCGGCATGCACGCCGTCTACCTCGGGGACGAGGCCATCCTGGACTGCCAGACCTTCTCCCTGGCCGGCCGGCACATGAAGTCGCTGCGCCAGGCGGTCGGGCGGGTGGGGCGGGCGGGCATCACCACGACCTTCACCTCCCCGGGGACGATCGACCCCGCCCTGCGCGCCGAGCTGGTGGCGATGAGCGGGCAGAGCCGGCGCGGCGAGGCCGAGCGCGGGTTCTCCATGACGCTCTCCCGCCTGGCCGACCCGGCCGACGACGACCTGCTCCTGGCCGTGGCGCGCGACGCGGCGCAGCAGGTGGTGGGCTTCGTCCAGTGGGTGCCGGCCGCCGGCATCGACGGGTGGTCGCTCGACGTCATGCGCCGACGCACGGACGCCGACCTGCCCAACGGCGTCGTCGACGCCATGGTCGTCGCGACCGCCGAGCACCTGCGCGAGCGCGGGCAGCGGGGCCTCGGGCTCAACTTCGCCGTGCTGCGCACGGTGGTCTCCGGGGAGGCGGAGGGGAGGCTGCCGGGGGCCGCCCGGGCACTGCTCACCCGCCTCGGCGGACATGCGCAGGTGGAGTCGCTCTGGCGCTTCAACGCCAAGTACGACCCGGCGTGGCGACCCCGCTACGTCGTCGTCGACAGCCTCGCGGCGCTGGCCGGCGACGGCCTTGCGGTGGCCCGCGCCGAGGGTGTCGTCGGCGAGCTGCCGGTGGTGGGCTCGCTGGCGCCGGTGCGGACGGCGGCGAGCCGGCTGCGAAGCCGCGCCCACCACGTCCCCGAGGGGTCGGCGGGACACCGGGCGCCGTGAGCACCAGCCCCAGGCCGGCCGGCGGGGCCTACACGGCTGGCGCACGTCACGGCGGCCACCACCTCGCCCCCGCGAGATGGCGCGACGGCGCCGGAAGGGCGCCCCGCGGTGCGGTGTTGCCGTGCCCGTCGCCGCCGCAGCACCGTGCTGCCGTGGCTCCCGCACCCAGGAGGACACCGTGAGCACCCACCGCTTCGCCGTCACCGGCGCCACCGGCCAGCTCGGCCGCCACGTCGTCGAGACCCTGCTCGACCGCGGCGTCGAGCCCGGGCAGGTCGTCGCCACCGGCCGTGCCGTCGAGAGGCTGGAGGACCTGGCGGCCCGCGGCGTCGTCGTCCGCCGGGCCGACATGGACGAGCCCGCGACGTTGGCCGAGGCCTTCGACGGCGTCGAGCGGCTGCTGCTCGTCTCGGGCTCCGAGCCTGGCGACCGCGTGCGCCAGCACACCGCCGCCGTCGAGGCCGCGGCCGCCGCCGGGGTGGCGCGCCTCGTCTACACGAGCATCGCCGGTGCCGGCTCCACGCCGATGCTCCTGGCGCAGGAGCACACCGGCACCGAGGCCGTGCTCGCCGACGCCGGCCTCACGGTCACGGTGCTGCGCAACGCCTTCTACGTCGAGAACTACACCGCCCAGCTGCCCACGTACGCCGAGCACGGTCTGGCGACGGCCGCCGGGGACGGGCGCGTGAGCCTGGCCCTGCGGCGCGAGTACGCCGAGGCCGCCGCCACCGTCCTGCTCGAGGACGGCCACGAGGGCGCCGTCTACACGCTCGGTGGCCCTGCGGCCACCATGGCCGACGTCGCCGCCGCCCTCTCCGAGGTCTCGGGCCAGGACGTCACGCTCGCGCGGATGTCGGTCGACGAGCTCGAGCAGGTGCTGCTGGGCGCAGGCATGCCCGCCGCGGCGGCGACGACGTTCGCCGACGTCGACCGGGGCATCGCCGACGGCGAGCTGCTGGTCACCACCGACGACCTCACCCGCCTGCTGGGCCGCGAGCCGCTGCCGCTGCGCGAGGCCGTCGCGGAGGCGCTCAAGGCCTGACCCTCTGCCCCTCGAGGCGGCGTCGCGGCGCGCCGACGGAGAACGGGTCAGGCGAGGGCGTCGGCGAGCGCGACGGACGGCAGGTCGTGGGCCTCGGCGACGAAGGCGTTGACCAGGCCGCCGGCGCGCGTGCTCAGCCCCGCGGCGAGCGCGGCGTCGGCGGCGCAGGCCGCCTGCCAGCCGCGGTCGGCCAGCGCCGTCACGTACGGCAGCGTGACGTTGGTGAGCGCGTACGTCGAGGTGTGCGGGACGGCGCCGGGCATGTTCGCCACGCAGTAGAAGACGCTGTCGTGCACGGTGAACGTGGGGTCGTCGTGCGTCGTCGGGCGGGTGCCCTCGAAGCAGCCGCCCTGGTCCACGGCGATGTCGACGAGCACGCTGCCCGGGCGCATCCGCGCCACGAGGTCGTCGGTGACGAGCTTCGGCGCGCGGGCACCGGGCACCAGCACGGCGCCGACGACCAGGTCGGCGCCCAGCACGGCCTTCTCCAGCTCCAGCGGGTTGGAGGCCACGGTCCGCAGCCGGCCCGCGTAGACCTCGTCGAGGTGCCGGAGCTTGGCGATGTCGCGGTCCAGCAGCGTGACGTCGGCGCCCATGCCCACCGCGATGCGCGCCGCCGCCGCGCCCGACACCCCACCGCCGATGACGACGACGTCGGCCGGCCGCACGCCCGGCACCCCACCCATCAGCACGCCGCGCCCGCCCTGGCTGCTCATGAGCGTGTACGCGCCCACCTGCGGGGCGAGCCGGCCCGCGACCTCGCTCATGGGTGCCAGCAGGGGCAGGGACCGGTCGGGCAGCTGCACCGTCTCGTAGGCGAGCGACGTCGTCCCGGCGGCCAGCAGCGCCTGCGTCAGCGGCCGGTCCGCCGCCAGGTGCAGGTAGGTGAACAGCAGCAGGTCCTCGCGCAGGAAGGCGTGCTCGGACTGCACCGGCTCCTTGACCTTGAGCACCAGCCCGGCGCCCCAGGCGTCCGCCGCGCTCGGCACCGTGCGGGCGCCGGCCTCGACGTAGGCCTCGTCGGTGATCGAGCTCCCCAGCCCCGCCCCGGCCTCGACGAGCACCTCGTGCCCGCGGCCGACGAGCTCGTGGACGCCGCTCGGGGTCAGGGCGACGCGCTGCTCACGGTTCTTCACCTCGCGGGGGACCCCCACCTGCATGACCGCTCCCTCCGTGGCCCTCTGGGCGCCGGCGTCGCCGCCCGGCCGGGCGACGACGTCATCGTGGCACTCTGTTCGTCGGGACGGCGGACCACCGGTCAAGATGTGGGAAGAGGGCGGTATGACCGCAGGACGTTCGACGCGACGGCCCCAGAGCAGCCCCGTGACGAAGGCCGTTCGAGAGCACCTCGACGACGTCGACGCCAAGGTCGTGCGCCTCCTGCTCGACGACGCCCGCACCCCCAACAACGCCGTCGCCCGGGCCGTCGGCGTCGCGCCCTCGACGGCGCTCGCCCGGACCGCAGCGCTGCGCGAGCGCGGCGTCCTCACGGGCACCCACGCCGAGGTCGACCCCGCGAGCGTGGGCCTCGGCCTGCGGGCGCTCGTCGCCGTCCGCCTCGGCACGCACGACGCCGCCGCCATGGCGGCCTTCGCCGCCCGCGTCACCGCCCTGCCCGGGGTCGCCGACGTCTTCTTCCTCGCCGGGCGCGACGACTACCTCGTCCACGTCCTCGCCCCGAGCGCCGACGCCCTCCGCGACCTCGTGCTCACGTCGCTGTCCAGCGACCCCGTCGTCGCGCACACCGAGACCTCGCTCGTCTTCGAGCACCGGCCCGGCACCGACGTGCTGGGGCTCGGCGCCGGGCCACGGGCGACCCCGGGCGTCCGGCACCGCTGAGGTCCTGGGTCGCCCAGCGCCGGGCTTGCCGGGGTCTGGGTGAGGCCGACGGAGCGGCTCCAGGCCCTCGCGCCGCTGGCAGGATGGCGCGGTGGACGGCGCCGCCCCCGAGCCGCCGCGTGTCTCGTCGGCGAGCCGGGCCCCGGTCATGACCGACGTCGCGCGGCGGGCCGGCGTGTCCCACCAGACGGTGTCCCGGGTGCTCAACGCCCACCCCAGCGTGCGGCCGGAGACCCGCGAGCGGGTCGAGCGCGCGATTTCGGAGCTCGGCTACCGGCGCAACCGCACCGCCCGGGCGCTGGTCACGCGCCAGACCCTCACGATCGGCGTCGTCGCCTCCAGCGCACCGCTGTTCGGCCCCTCGACGACGCTGCACGCCGTCGAGCGCGCCGCTCACGCCGCGGGCTACGCGACCATCCTGTCCACGACGCCGGACGACGGCGGGCGCGCCGGCGTCCTCACCTGCCTGGCCCAGCTGGTGGACCGCGGCGTGGACGGCGTCGTCGTCACCGCGCCGCTGCACGACCTGCCGGACCTGGCGGCCTACCTGCCGGCGGACCTGCCCGTCACGTGCGCCGCCGGGGCCCCGGTCGCGGGGCTGCCCTCCTCGACCGTCGACCACCGCGCCGGCGTCCGGGCCGCCACCGAGCACCTGGTCCACCTCGGGCACCGGCACGTGCGGCACCTCGGCGGCGCCTCGGGCTGGGTCGAGACGCACGAGCGCTGCGCCGGGTGGGAGGACGCGCTGGCCGCCGCGGGGCTCGAGGTGGCGCCCCCTCTTCCCGGCGGCTGGGACCCGGAGACGGGGTACTCCGCCGGCCTGGCCGTGGCCGAGGACACCCGTGCCACCGCCGTCGTCGCGAGCAACGACCAGGCCGCGCTGGGTCTGCTGCGGGCGCTGCGCGAGCGGGGTGTCGACGTCCCGGGGCAGGTCTCGGTCACCGGCTACGACGACGTCCCCGAGGCGGCGTACTACGCACCACCGCTGACCACCGTCCGGCCCGACCTGGCGGGGGTCGGCGCCCTAGCGGTCAGGGCGCTCCTCGAGCGCGTGGCCGGGCGCGAGACCCCCGGCGGCGTGCTGGTCCCCGAGCTGGTCGTGCGCGACAGCACGGGCCCGCCACCGTCCCGAGCCCGCGTCCGAGCATGACCGGGGACGCTCGGATGGGTGGTCTGGCGCGGATCGGCCGGTGAGGCGTCCCCGGTCGACCGGCGCACGACGGCGTCAGCCGTCAGAGGCAGCACCGTGCGCCGCGTGCCACGCGGTGACCACCTCGGGCCGCAGCCGGCCGCGGTCGGCGACGGCCAGGCCGTGGGCCAGTGCCCAGGCGCGCACCTCCGCGGTGCTCGGCTCGGGCGCCGTCCCACCCCCGGGCGCCGGCTCGACGCCGCCGCCGAGGTAGGCAGCGGCCTCGTCGTCCCCGTCCGCCCACGTGAGCGCTGCCGCGAGCCAGCGGTAGGTCCACTCCTGCGCGAGCTTGCGGGTGCCGCAGAAGACGAGGGGGACGGCGGGCCAGGTGACCTGTAGCTCGGCCAGGCCGTCCGCGACGACGGCCGGCCGGACGTGGTCCTGGGCGAAGACGCTCGCGTAGGGCTCCTCGACGACGACGGCGCCCCGCGGCAGCGCGGCCAGCTCCGCGACGGCGTAGCGCAGCTTCCCGCTGGTGAGGCTCGACAGCAGGTCGGTCGTCGTCTTGCGCTCGACGGCGGCGACGACGCGCCCGCCGGCGGTGACGGCGTAGTCCCCGCAGGCGAGGCCGCGGCGGACCGTCCGGACGGGAGCCTGGTCGGCGAAGGTCCACGGGTAGCGCTCGTGGCTGTCGACGACGACCTCCAGCTCGCTGAGGCTGGCAGCCCGGGCGGTCGGCGTCCGCACGCCGGGACGGGACTGCTTGCGGGTCCGCGGCGACTGCCAGAAGACCACCTGCCGCCCGCGGGCCCGGGTGGAGACGATCTGCGAGCGGCTCTCGCGGCCCCGGTCGGCGACGACGTCGATCGCGGCGCCGCGCCGGGTGCACGCGCGCAGCGGCACCCGCTCGACGACGTCGAGGTCGGCGTCGGCGGGCCACGCCTCCAGCGGCAGGGGGTGGCAGTAGAGGCCCGCGGTGCGCGGCCAGGTGTCTTTCGTCGCGAAGACGAGCCCCTCGCCGACCGGGACCCGCAGCAGGTACGGCAGCCGGCTGCCCTCGTCAGGGTTGGTCGCGAGCACGAGCTCCACGGCCGACACGGTAGGGCGCCCGCGGTCGGCCGGTCGTCAGGCGGCGACCGGCGACGGGACGCGCGCCGAGCGCAGGGAGGCCAGCGCGGCGGCCGCGACGAGGGTCCCGAGGAGGAGGAAGGCGACGGCCAGGGACTGAGACGTCGGCACGCCGAGCTGCTCGCCGGCGGCGGCGAGCGCCCCGCCGAGCGCTCCGCCGGCAAGGATTCCGAAGGACTCGGCGACGATGACGCCGGTCGCCAGCGCGACCGCCGCGAGGCCGGGCCCCTGCGTCGTCGCGCGCAGCAGCAGCGTGGCGTAGGCCAGGCCCACGCCCAGACCGCCCGCCGCCCAGACGGCGAGGGCCGCGACCCAGGGCGCGCCGGCGAGTCCGAGGGTCCCCACGCCGAGGACGGAACCGGCGACGACGGTCAGGCCTAGGACGGGCGGTACGCCGTCCGGGCGCAGCCGCGCGGTGACGAGGGCGCCGGTGGCCCAGCCGAGCGGGCCGGCGCTGAGCACCACCGCGGCCTGCGGCGGGGAGGCGTCGAAGACGTCGGTGAGCATGAGCGTGACGAGGCCGTCCGCGCCGAAGTAGCCCGTCGCGAGGAGCGTCATGGCCGCGAGCCCGGCGGGCGCGCCGCGGGCCAGCCGGGCGGTGCCCTCGGGGACCAGGGCGACCAGACCCACGAGCATCGCGGCGAACCCGACGAGGGCGAGCGGCCACAGCGCCGAGCCGGAGACGAGCACGAAGACGGTGGCGCCGAGCGGGACGAGCAGGCTGCGCCGCAGCGGGGCGGCGAGCTGCTGCGGCGCCGGGTCGGGCGGGACGACCCTCACGACGAGGACGCGACCCAGGACGACGAGCGGCACCGGGACGAGGAAGGCGACGCGCCAGCCGGCGAGGTGCTCGACGCCCAGGGCGAGCGGCGGGCCGACGAGGGCGGGGACGACCCACATGAGCGAGGTGAGTGCGATGACGCGCAGCCGCACCCGGTCGGTGAGCAGCCGGATCGCCGCCGAGAGGCCGTAGACGGCGAAGAGCCCGGCCGCGAGACCGCTGAGGAATCGGCCCGCGAAGAAGATCCACACCCCCGGCGCCAGCACCGAGACCGCGGCACCGGCGCCCGCGAGGAGGAGACCTCCCAGCAGGACCCGGCCGGGGCTCGCGAGGGCGAGGACCCGCGAGGCCAGCGGCAACGAGACGAACGTCCCGATGCTCGCCCCGGCGACGAGCGCGGGTACCTGCGCGCCGGCGTCGAGGTCCGCCCGGATGACCGGGAGCAGCGTCCCCGTGGTGAAGAGCCCGACGGCCGCGGCGAACTCGAGCACGACGATGCCCGTCCCCAGCAGGACCGCGGCCCGGCCGGCGACCTTCTCCTCACCGGGTGCGGGCACCGTCCCGCTCACGCCCACCCTCCGCCTCCTGTCGCGACACGTGCTAGTACGCCGGCACGATAGCCCTCTCCCTCAATGGTGACCTTGACGCGTCCCTTCTACGGTGCCCTCGACCCCATGCGTGACCTTGACGCGCTCGGTGCTCTGCGCGTCGAGGTCACACATCGCGGGAAAGGAACACGTCGAGGTCACGTATCGCGGCCAAGGGGGCGGGGCGAGGGGAAGGGAGGGGACGACGAAGGGCCGGCACCGTCCTCGGTGCCGGCCCTTGCGTGGGTCGAGCGGTGCTGGACGGGTCGGCGCCCGCCCCGCCGTCAGCTGTCGGCCGCGTCCTTGGCCTTCTCCGTCTGCTGACGCTCAGCGCCCATCGTCTGGTCCTTCTTGCCCTGGCCGGCGAGCTCGGCGTCGTCGGTCTTCTTGCCGACGACCTCCTCGGCCTTGCCGACCGCCTGCTGCACCACGTTCTTGGCCTTGTCACCGACAGACATGCTGTTCCTCCCCGGTCGTACCGGTCGTCCGGTCCCATCACCGTAGGCAGCGATCGCCGACGTCGCGCGCTGGACGATCACGGCCCACCACCCCCCCGGCGCACGCCCGCGGCCGGACGACGTCTCAGGTCGACGGCCGGGCCGGCACCGGCCGGACGGGCGGCGAGAGCCGCGTGTCCCACTGCGTGCTGGCGAGACGCCTCTCGGTGTGCCCGAGGAGGTCGAAGACCTCGCCCGCGAGGTAGGCCGTGGTGCCGCGGTCGACCTTCTTGCGGCGGAGCACCCCTGCCTCCGCGAGCTCCTCGAGACCACCTCGGGCGTTGTCGAAGGAGATCCCGAGAAGTCGCTGCGCCGCCCGGCTCGTGAGCACGGGCGCCTCCGGGAGCAGCTGGAGCAGGCGTGCGGTGGCGGAGTCCGCCCTCGGAGCGCGACGCCCGGTGTCGTCCCTGCCCTGCCGGACACGCTCGTCCCACTCCGCGCGCAGGACGGTGACGTCGGAGGCCAGCGAGCCCGCCTGGTCGACCGCGACCTCGGCCGCCTCGAGGAAGAGGTCGAGCCACGCTGCCACCGCCTCCTGCGCCGACGCCCCGTGGACCGCGCCCGAGTACCGGTAGCGGGTCAGCCCTTCCACGTACCGCTCGCCGAGGGTGAGCAGCACCAGGCTGACGGGGAGGACGGCTGACCGCGTCAGGCCCCGGCGCCGGAGAACCGTGTGCACCAGCGCCCGGCCGACCCGGCCGTTCCCGTCGGTGAAGGGGTGGATGGTCTCGAACTGCGCGTGGACCAGCGCGGCCTGCACAAGGGGGGCCTGCACGGACCCGTTGACGCCGGCGACGAGGTCGTCCATGAGCGCCGGCACCTCCTCGGGCGGCGGAGGCACGAAATCTGCGTCGAGCGGGTGCCACGACGACCCACCGATCCAGTTCTGCAGCGTGCGCAGGCCGTGGAAGCGCTCGTCGGCGAGCAGGGCTCGTTGGAGCCGCTCGACGTCGGCGACGGACACGGCGTCGGCGACGACGAGGTCGGACGCGGCAGCACGGAGCACGGTGATGTTGTTGGCGACCAGACGCGCTTGCTCGGCCACGCCCCGGAGGGGCTCCTCCTGCGCCAGCTCGGCGATCGCCACCTGCTGCGGCGACGGGGCGATGCCCTCGATGCGACTGCTCGCGATGGCCTCCGAGCGCAGCAGGAAGCGGGCGACCCCCTCGAGGCCCTCGACACCCGGCCCGCTGGTGAGCTCTCGCACCCGGCGCTCGACGAGGGCAGCCTTGGCCTCCAGCCAGCCAGGCACCTCGAGCGGCCGACCGGAGAGCCGGTCGGGCAGGTAGCGGTCGTAGCTGCCCGACCGGCGGTCCCGCGCCGGAAGACCACCGACGTCCTTCGCCTCCCACCAGGCGCTCTCCCAGGACGCCATGCGCACCTCCTCGGTTGACCGACAAGCGCGGACGCCGTCGCCCGTCGTCCGTGTCTGACCATCAAACACTGACAACCGGAGAAGCGGTACGTGGTTGTCATGTGACACGGACGCCCCGCCCACCGCAGCGGTGGACGGGGCGCGGGCGCGAGCGGTCAGAAGCCCATGGCCAGCCGGTGGTAGGCGGCGTTCCAGCGCAGCTCGTCGCGGAAGCGCCGCGGCGTCGTCTGGGCGTCGATGACGGCGAGCTCGACGCCGAGCGCCTGGGCGAGGTCGGCGACGGAGTCGGCCGTCAAGGCCGAGGACATGACCGTGTGGTGCGGGGCGCCGGAGTGCAGCCAGCACTCCGCCGACGTGCGCAGGTCCGGCTTCGGCTCCCACACCGCGCGCGCCACCGGCAGGTTGGGCAGCGGCTCGTCGGGCTCGACGACGTCGACCTCGTTGAGCGTCAGCCGGAACCGGTCCCCCATGTCGCTCATGCCGATGATGACGGCCGGCCCGGGGACGGCGTCGAAGACCAGGCGCACCGGGTCCTCACGGTCACCGATGCCGAGCGGGTGCACCTCGCACGACGGCGTGCCGCTGGCGATGGAGGGGCAGACCTCGAGCATGTGCGCGCCGAGGATCTTCTGCTTCCCGGGCCGCAGCTCGTAGGTGTAGTCCTCCATGAACGACGTCCCGCCGGGCAGCCCCTCGGCCATCGCCTTCGCCGTGCGCAGCAGCGTCGCGGTCTTCCAGTCGCCCTCGCCGGCGAAGCCGTACCCCTCGGCCATGAGCCGCTGGACGGCGATGCCCGGCAGCTGGCGCAGACCGCCGAGGTCCTCGAAGTTGGAGGTGAAGGCGCGGAAGTCGCCGGCCTCCAGGAAGGACCGCAGGCCCACCTCGATGCGGGCGGCCTCGCGCAGCGACTCGTGCCGGTCGGCGCCGCGCCGCAGCTCGGGCGCCACCTGGTAGGTGGACTCGTACTCGGCGGCGAGGTCGTCGACCTGGGCCTCGGTGGCCTCGGCGACGGAGGCCACGAGCGCGTTGACGCCGTAGGGGTTGACGACGACGCCGAGGCGGATCTGCGCCTCCACCTTGTCGCCCTCGGTGACGGCGACGTCCCGCATGGTGTCGCCGAAGCGGGCGACCCTGAGGCCGTCCAGCTCGGCGCGGCCGACGGCGGCGCGCACCCAGGCGCCCACGCGCGCCGTCACCGACGGGTCGCTGACGTGGCCGACGACGGTCGTGCGCGGGACGCCGAGGCGGGACTCGATGTAGCCGAACTCACGGTCCCCGTGGGCGGCCTGGTTGAGGTTCATGAAGTCCATGTCGAGGCTCGCCCACGGCAGGGCGGCGTCGGCCTGGGTGTGCAGGTGCAGCAGCGGCACGTCGAGGACCTGCAGGCCCGCGATCCACATCCGCGCCGGCGAGAAGGTGTGCATCCACGCGACGAGCCCGATGCAGCTGGAGTTGCTCGAGGCGTCCTGGCACATCCGCCGGATCGCGTCCGCGTCGGTCAGCACCGGCTTCCAGACCACCCGCACCGCCACGTCGGAGGAGGCCCCCAGCTCCTCCGCGACCCGGCGGGACTGCTGGGCCACCTGCTCCAGCGTCTCCGGGCCGTAGAGGCCCTGGCTGCCGGTGACGAACCAGACCTCCTTCTCCACGAGCGCGGACCTCATCGGGTGACCTCCTGGTCGGCAGCAGGGCGCTGCCCGTAGACGTTCTGGTACCGGTCGTAGAGGCTGTCGACCGCCTCCTGGGGGATGGGCACGCACTCCCCGAGCTCACGGGCCACGTGCACCGAGCGGGCGACGTCCTCGCACATGACGGCGGCCTTGACGGCGCTCTTGGCGTCCTTGCCGATGGTGAAGGTGCCGTGGTTCTGCATGATCACGGCCTTCGAGCGGTGCCCGGTGAGCGTCTGGACGACGCCGCGCCCGATGTCCTCGCCGCCGATGAGGGCGAAGGGCCCGAGCGGGATGGGCCCGCCGAACTCGTCGGCCATCGCCGTCAGCACGCAAGGGATCTCCTCGGCGCGGGCCGCCCACGCGCACGCGTAGGTCGAGTGGGTGTGCACCTGGCCACCCACCTCGGGCATGTGCCGGTAGACGTAGGCGTGCGAGCCGGTGTCCGACGACGGCGTCTGCTCCGGGTCCACGGCGTCGCCGCCCAGGGTGCACAGGACCATCGACTCCGGCGTCAGGTCCTCGTACAGCACCCCGGACGGCTTGATGAGGAAGAGGTCGGCGCCGGGGACCCGGGCGGAGACGTTGCCACCGGTCCAGACCACGAGCCCGTAGCGCACGAGCTGGTCGTGCAGGACCACCAGCTCGCCCCGCAGCCGGTCGACGTGGGCGGCGACCTCGGCGTCGGCGAGCGCCTCGGCGGCGTCGGCGTAGGGGCTGGTGCCTGTCCGGGTGGCGGCTGGGTCGTGGGCCGCAGGGGTCGCGCTCATGCGGGGCTCCTCTCGTGGCGTCGCTCGGCGGCTCGCTCCGCGCGGCGCGTGCGGTCGGACCGGCGGGGCACGCCGGGCCGCGGTGACCTCCCGTCCGTCGCCGGGGGCGCGGCGCAGCCGCCAGAGCTGGCCGCGGTCCTCCTCGCCCGCGGCCCGCTCGCGCGCACCGACCACGACGGCGCCGTCGTGAGAGGTCATCGCGACGATGTTAGCGCTCACAGACGGTGGCTCTCGTGAGGTGCGTCACGAGGACGCCCCAGATCCCCTCCTCGCTTTGCCGTGCCCGGCGGCGGCAGCGCACACTCGTGACCCTCACCCCCGTCCGCGAGAGGAGGCGCCGTGTACCTGCAGCAGCGCCCACGCCGCGCCTCCGCGCTCGCGCCCGTCCTCATCTGCGCCGCGCTCATGGTGGTCGCCGCGTCCGCCGCGCTGCTGCTCGCCGCCTCGGCCGCGCCGCTGCTCGCGGTCCAGCTGGTGACGGGGCTGGGGCTCCTCGCCCTCGTCGGCGTCCGGCTCACCGCACCCCGGGCCCTCGCGTGGTGGTCTCGTCCCGCGCCCGGTGCGCGGCGCCGCCGTCGCTGACCCTCCGTTCACGCAGTGACGCCCGTACCTCCCGGCCCCAGGAGCCGCCCGTGCGGCCGCTCGGCGTCGATCTCCACGCCGGCCAGCAGCACCCGGCGGACCTGACCCCGCAGGCGCGCGCCGTCGTACGGCGTCACGGGGTGGCGGTGGTGCAGCCGGCGGGCGTCGACACGCACCTCGGCGTCTGGGGCGAGCACGAGCAGGTCCGCGTCGGCGCCGACGGCGATGCGGCCCTTGCCGCCCAGGCCGACCAGGTCGGCCGGCCCCTGCGAGGTCCACCGGACGACGTCGACGAGCCCGATGCCGCGCTCGCGGGCCGCGGTCCACACCACCCGGGCGGCCACCTCGAGCGAGGAGATGCCGCCCCAGGCGGCGTCGAGGTCTCCCGACGCCAGCTCTTTCAGCTCCGGCGTCGACGGCGAGTGGTCGGAGACGACGACGTCGAGCACGCCGTCGGTGAGCGCCTGCCACAGCGCGTCGGCGTCCGCCGGCCCGCGCACCGGCGGGCAGCACTTGTGCTGCGGGGCGCCGTCGGGGACGGACCCGGCGAGCGCGAGGTAGTGCGGGCAGGTCTCGGCGCTCACCGGCAGGCCCGCGGCCCGCGCCTCGCGGACGACGGCGACGCCTGCCGCGCTGGAGAGGTGGACGGCGTGGGCGCGGCACCCCGTGGCGGCGACGACGTCCACGACGCGGCGGACGGCGACCGCCTCGGCCTCCGGAGGCCGGGACGCCTCGAAGGCCGCGTAGGAGCGGCCCTGCGGCGCCGGGGCGGCGGCGAGGACGGCGGGGTCCTCGGCGTGGACGAGCAGCAGCCCGCGGGCGCCGGCCAGCTCGCTCGCCGCACGGTGCAGCGCGTCCGCGTCCAGCGGCGGGAACTCGGGGACGCCGGAGTCCTGCAGGAAGCTCTTGACCCCGAGGACGCCGGCCTCCAGCAGCCGCCTCAGGGAGCCGTCACCGCGGGTGTTGGCGGGGACGGCACCGCCCCAGAAGGCGACGTCGACGACGGGCCCCGCGGCGCGGGCGGCGGCACGCTTGACCTCCAGCGCCTCCGGCGAGGTCGTCGGCGGCAGGCTGTTGAGCGGCATGTCGACGACCGTCGTCACGCCTCCCGCGGCGGCGGCGCGGGTGGCGCTGGCGAAGCCCTCCCACTCGGTGCGGCCGGGCTCGTTGACGTGCACGTGGGTGTCCACGAGCCCGGGCAGGAGCACCTCGTCATCGGCCAGGCGCAGGACGGTGCGCCCTGCCGGTGCCGCCGTCGGCTCGAGGAGGGCGCTGACCCGACCGTCGTCGACGACGACGACGACCGGGTGCAGGGCGCCGTCGACCAGCGCCCGGTCGGCGTGCACGACGAGGTCGTGCGGCGGCGGGCTCTCGAGCGGTTGCACGTGGGACCGCGCGCTCGAGTCGCCGCCTGTGGCACGGCCTGGGCTGCCGCTGTCGGTCACCCCGCCATCGTGGCTGACGCCGGGCCCGGTGAGGAGAGCGAGGCGAGCACGTCGGCCGCCGGCAGCTCGGGCTCTCCCGGCGCGCCGAGCCTCGGAGCGCGAGCCCGGGGAGACGCACGTCGCCCTCGGCGCTCGACGGACCAGGCAGGGTCGCTCAGCCCAGCCGCTCCGTGGTGCCGAGCCGAGTCACCGCCCGGTCCGGCGGGTCCCTGTCTGTCAGGGTGAGTCGAGGCCTGCGGGGTGGTCGCGACCCGCCACGGGCGTCGGGGGCACGCCCTGGTCGACGTGTCGGCGTGCGGGCAGACAGTGAGAGATGGGATACGGGTGAGCCAGTCCGTCGGCAGTGAGGTCTCGCTCTGGTCAACGCCGGGGTTCCGTCCTCTCTGGACGTCGACCGCCTCGAGCAGCTTCGGCACAGCCCTGAGCGCGGGAGTGATCTCCCTTGTTGCCATCCTGCTGCTTGATGCATCCACCGCTCAGGTGAGCCTTCTGATCGCCATAGGGGGCGCAACAGCTGCAGTCCTGTCAGTGCCTCTAAGCCCCTTGATCGAAAGTCGATCGAAGCGTCCCGTCATGATCGTCTCGGATGTGCTTCGGGCGTCGATTGTCGCAGCGTTGCCAGTCCTCATCTGGCTCGACGTGTTGGCCTTCTGGCAGCTGTGCGTAGCCGCGGTTGGGCTCACCGGCCTCGGCATCACCTTCGCAGCCGCCAACACCTCTCACTTCCGTGACTTGTTACCGGAAAAGTATTGGGGGCGGGCCTACGCGGAGTTCGAAACTCTCACGTGGACGACGGCCGCAGTGGTGACGCCTCTGGGCGGAGTGCTGACGACCCTCTTCGGCCCGACTGTCGCCCTGTCTGTCAACGCGGCCTGTTTTGCCCTCTCGGGCTTCGCGCTCTACTGCATCCGCACGCCCGAACCGGCACCACCGAAGTGCGATCTCACGTCTGGTTGGGCCCGCAGTGTCGCGCTCGGGTGGACCTACATCCATGCCGCCCCCGCCCTCAGAGGGCTCTTCTGGAACGCCATGGTCTTCGGCGGTTGCATCACCTTGACGGCTCCACTGCTGGCCGTCCTTGTCTTGCGCGACCTGGGCCTATCACCGTGGAGCTACTCTCTCATTCTTGGCCTGCCAGCGCTCGGCGGAGTCCTTGGGTCCAGGTTGGCGATGCCTTGTCTGGCTCGGTGGGGTCTTCGCCGCGTGCTGCTCGTCGCCGGCTGCCTTCGTAGCATATGGCTGGTTCTCATCCCTCTGAGCCCGAGTAGTACAGCAGGCTTCTATGTCATCCTGACAGCCGAGCTGATGCTCATGCTCTCGGCGGGCGTCTACAACCCGGTGTTTTCGGCCTATCGCGTCAAGCTCGTCGACCGCAGCGTGCTGTCTAGGGTGGGCGCTGCTTGGCCCATCACGGCCAAGAGCATCCAGCCTCTCTTCGTGCTTGCTGGAGGGGCCCTGGCTTCCCTTGTAGGCGTGAGAGGGGCGCTTGCAGCAGCAGCCGTCGCACTCATAGCAAGCACCTTGCTCTTGCCGTGGCGACATGTGCCGCACACTTTAGAGGACGCCGACTTGTCAAAGATTGGCACCTAGGCGGTCTGCCTCCGGCGCTGCACGAGGGAGCATGTGGGCGGTGTTTCCGAGTACCCGCGCGAAGGAGAAGTCGTCGACACGGAGAGTGGGCTCTCAGAAGTAGAAGTCGCCGACTACGTGGTGACCCGGCCGTCGTCGACGGCGACGACTGGCCGCCGACCTGCTCGGTCGGGAGGTCGCGCAGCTCGTCGAGCACCTACGTCTTGGCCAGGCCCGCGGCAGAAGACGTGCGGCTGCAGGTCGACGCCCCACAGGGTCTCCCCGGCCCGGACCGCCATCACCCGCGGCCGCAGCGCCGGCCCGGCCAGGTGGGCGAGATGCCGCCCGTCCGGTCGACGCGTGAAGGCGAGGCCCCAGTACTCGGCCCCGCCCGTCGTCCACGTGCCGTCCTCACCGACGACGACGCGCCAGCACGTCCGCACGACGTCGGGCGCGCGCGGCGCCCACTCCCAGTAGCCCGGCTCGTCCTCGCTGCTCCACGGCGCCCGATCGACCACAGGGACATGGTGCGCACGGCGCCGGCCGACGTGCTGGCGGACGGTGCGGGTCGCTCAGCCCAGCCGCTCGGCTGTGCTGGGCATGAAGGGTCCCCCGTACTCGCGCAGGTGCGCGACCAGCCCGTCGCTGATCGTCATCACGCCGACGTAGCGGCGGCGCAGGCGGCACCCCAGGTCGTGCCGCTGCAGCAGCGCCTCGTACTCGCACACCACGGTCGTCGCGTCGACGTCCAGGACACGGTGCACGCGCACGTCGTAGAAGGTGAGGACGCCCGCGAGGGAGGTGACCATGGCGGCCACCGCCTCGCGCCCCTCGACGCCCGGCCCGTCGCCGTCCCCGTCGAAAGGCGTCTCGAGGAGCGCGTCCGGGGTGAAGAGGTCCGCGAAGCCGGGCCCACCCGGTCGCAGCCGGGGTCCGAGGGCCGCGGTCAGCGCCGTGACGGCGGGCGCGAAGTGGGAGTCGGCCACGGCCCGTCCCTCCTCAGGCCGCGTCGAGGAAGCGGGTGGCGGACAGGCCGCCGTCGACGTCGAGCAGGGCGCCGTGGACGAGGGCGGCCTCGTCGGTGACGAGCCAGCGCACGGCGGTGGCGACGTCGACCGGGCGCACCGGCCGGCCCGCGGGGGTGGTGGCGGTCATCGCGGCCACCGCCGCCTCGGCCTCGGCGTTGCCCGGGGTACTGGTGGCGCCGGGGGCGACGGTGTTGACGCGCACCCCGGACGGGCCGTACTCGGCGGCCCAGGTGCGGGTCATCTGCTCGGCCGCCGCCTTGCTGGCGGTGTAGATCGCCCCGAACGGCACACCGGTCCGGGCNGGGTCATCTGCTCGGCCGCCGCCTTGCTGAAAAAACATCCAGGAGCCCACCGTGACGACGGCGCCGCTGCCACGCTCGGCCATCGCGGGCGCCAGGGCGGCGACCAGCACGTGCGGGGCGCGGACGTTCGTGGCCCACACGGACTCGAGGTCGGCGTCGGAGGTCGCCGCGGTCGGCGCCGCCGGGTAGACGCCGGCGTTGTTGACCAGCACGTCGACCCGGCCACCGAGCGCGGCGGTCGCCTCGCGGGCGAAGGCGCGGACGGCGTCGGGCGAGGCCCCGAGGTCAGCGGTCACGGCGTGCGCGGTGCCGCCGTCCGCACGGATCGTCGCGGCGACGGCGTCCACGCGGGCGCCGTCGCGGCCGGTCACGACCACCTCGGCGCCGGAGGCCGCCAGCACGCGGGCGACGGCTTCTCCGATGCCGCTGGAGGAGCCGGTGACGACGGCGGTGCGGCCGGCGAGACGGTCGTCACGGGAGAGGGAGGCGAGGGCGTCAGCGTTGGACTGCATGGTCCATTGGTACCGCACCTGGACCGATTGGTCCACCGACGTACGGTGGTCACGTGGCCGAGCTGACGGACAAGGGGCGAGCGACGCGCCAGCGCATCGTCGAGGCGACGGCGCTGCGCGTCCTGGAGGCGGGCGTGGACGGCACGAGCCTCGACGACGTCCGCGCCGCGACCCTGACCAGCAAGAGCCAGCTGTTCCACTACTTCCCCGGCGGCAAGGCCGAGCTGGTCCGCGCCGTGGCGCAGTGGGAGGGCGAGCAGCTGCTGGCCGCGCAGGAGCCCCACCTCTCCGACCTGTCCACCTGGGAGTCGTGGGCGGCGTGGCGCCGCGGGCTCGAGGACTACTACCTCGGGCTCGGGCGGTGGGCCTGCCCTATCGGCTCCCTCACCGCGCAGCTGGCCGCCACCGACGCCGAGACCGCCGCCTTCCTGCGCGAGGCGTGGGCGGCCTGGCGCACGCGCCTGGCCGACGGGGTCCGCCGGATGCAGGCCACCGGCCGCATCAGCCCCAGCGCCGACGCCGACCGCCTCGCCACCGCCGTGCTGGCCGCCATCCAGGGCGGCCTCCTGCTCAGCCAGCCCGAGCGCGCGAGCTGGCCGCTGGAGGCCGCGCTGGACAGCGCGTGGGCGACGCTGCGGGCGTCGCCGGCCTCGGTCACGCCTGCTGGGAGCACGGCCGGGAGCGCCGCGACGGCGTGAGGCCGGACGGCCCGGTGTGCGGCGTCCCGGCTCGGACGCGCGAAGACCGGCCGAGGTTCAGGGCCGCCGTCGGCCCGCGTCCGGCGCCCCCGCCCGCACCGGCGGGCCCGGGCTCCCGGCGGCGACTGCCCCGGAGGTCGGCCTCCACGCCGCCCAGCAGGTGAGGGCGAGCACGGCGAAGCCGGCCACCACCCACCACGGGTGGCCGATGGCGGCCTCCTCGAGACCGGCCAGCGGGTTGGCCAGGAGGCCGAGCCGGTCGAGCACCCACCCGGTCGCCGCGGCGAGGGCCAGGCCGGCCACAGCTGTGCGGACCACCGGGTAGGCGCGCGTGCGGGAGATCAGGTAGAGGGACGGGAAGAGCACCGCGACGGTCAGCAGCTGGGCGAGCTCGACGCCGACGTTGAACGCCAGCAGCGCGGGGACCGACGTCGTCCCCTCCAGCCCGAGGTCGGTGAGGATGCCGGCGAAGGCCAGGCCGTGGACGAGCCCGAAGCCTCCGGCGATGAGCACCTCCCCGCGCCGCGCCAGCGGTCGGATGGCGTGCACCGCGGCGACGCCCACCGAGACGGCCACGAGGACCTCGGTCAGCACCGTCGGCAGCGACACCCACCCCAGTGCCGAGGCCATCAGGGTCAGCGAGTGCCCGACCGTGAACGCGGTGACGACGCCGACCACGCGCTGCAGCGCGGGCAGGACGCCGTCCCGGCGCACCCACCGGCCGCCGACGACGACCAGCGGCGCGACCAGGAGCAACGTCGTCACGAAGAGCAGGTGGTCGGCGCCCTCCAGGACGTGGTGGAAGCCGTAGCCCAGCATGTCGAGCAGCCCCGTGCCGGCCTCCGCGGCGTCGCCGACCTCCAGGGTGGGGTCCGTGGCCGTGACGGTGCCGGCCGTGGAGATGTCCCCGTCGGCGTCGGTCAGCACCACGACGGCCTCGTGCGTCGGGTCGGCCTCGATCACCGCGTCGTAGGTCAGCGCGAAGTCCGCCGGGTCGGCGCCGCCGGTGTCGAAGGTCACCTGAGCGGTGACCGACTCCAGACCCTCGACCGTCCCGACCACCGGGTCGGACCAGGTCTCGGCCCACTCGGTGCCGTCGGCCCCGGTGACCGACAGGTGCTCTGCGAGGTAGTCGGTGACCGCGGCGGCATCGGCGGTGCTGGTGCCCTGCGCGGCCAGCGCGGCCTCGAGCGTCTCCGCCGCGACGCTGACCGTCGCCTGCGCGGAGTCCTCCGACAGCACGACCGAGATGGTGCTGCTGTCCAGGCTGTGGGCGCTGGCCGCCGCCGCGGGCAGGAGCGCCAGACCAGCGGCCAGGGCACCCGCGGCGAGCAGCCGGCGTGGGGTCGTCGTCATGGTCGGCAGCGTCGGACGTGCTCCTGTGCGCCACGCATGGGCTGGCTGTCGGTCGGGCACGCGGCCGCCTGCACAGGGGCGGCACAGCGGTGGCACCGGCTGGGCCTAGCGGGGCCCACGAGCGTCTCCCTCGTCAGCCGCACCGCGGCGACCCGACGGACGGAGAACGCCATGAAGACCACGATCCGCAAGGCCACGGCCACGCTGGCCGTCCTCGCCACCCTGGGCCTGGCCGCCTGCGGCGCCACGACCGGTGAGACCACCACGACCTCGGCCACCACCTCGACCAGCTCGTCCGCCTCCATCGGGTCGACGACCGAGGGCACCACGAGCGCCGCGGCCGCACCGCAGATGCCCGCCGGCGGCCCGGGCGAGGGCATGGGCGGCGGGCCCGGCGGCGTCGACCCCTCCTCGGTCACCACCGAGGAGGAGCTGGTCGCGCTCATCCAGTCCGCCTACGGCGACGCCGGCCTGGGCCTGCACCGCGGTCACCAGCCCGTCGAGGAGGTGCTGAACGAGGTCCTCGGCATCAGCCACGACGAGCTCCACGTCCGCATGGACGCCGGCCAGAACCTCGCCACCGTCGCCGACGAGGTCGGCGTCGGCCAGGACGCGCTCGTCGCCGCCCTCGTCGACTCCTGGAGCCCCGCCATCGACACGCTCCTCGCCGACGGCACCATCACCCAGGACGAGGCCGACCAGTACCTCGCCGACCTCACCGAGGCCTTCACCTACCGCGTCACGTGGGACGGCACCAGCGCCACGCCCACCTACAGCGGTCTCGCCGCCTGAGGCTGCGGGCCAGCCCGCACCCCACCCGACAGGGTGGGGTGCCGCGGCCCGCAGGGCAGGTCTCAGTCCGTGCTGGACCAGGTGTCGGTGCGGACGTCGGCGACATCGCGAAACTCACGGGCAAGATGACGAGCGAGGCGGTCGAGCTCCGGCTGGGTGTCGGGTGCGTTGAGCCAGCTCCGGTACCGCAGGGCGGAGCCGGGGCCGGCCGCCCACCGTTGCTGCCAGGCGTGAAGCTCTGCGACGAGACAAGGAGAGAGGCCCGGGAAGTCCTCAGGAGAGGCCAGCCCGGACTCGTCCCAGACCGGCCACTCCGCCCCGTGGTCGGGGTGGACGTGCAGCTGCTGACGCCTCGGCACGGTGTCGTCGCCGCCCATGTGGAGACGCTACGACGTCGCCGCACACCAGCACTCCGGCGCCCCGGCAGCACCCGGCCTACCGTCTCCGGTCATGGCAGCGTCGCGCCACGTCAGCGTCACCATCGCTGCTCCGGCGGCCACCGTGTACGCCTACGCCGCCGACCCCACCCACCTGCCGGACTGGGCGGCCGGCCTGTCGCAGGGCACGCTCGAGCGGGTCGACGACCACTGGATCGCCGAGTCACCCATGGGGCGCGTGCGCGTGGACTTCACGCCGGCCAACGACCTCGGCGTCCTCGACCACACCGTCACGCTCCCCGACGGCGAGCAGGTGCTCAACCCGCTGCGCGTCATCCCCGACGGCGACAGCTGCGAGGTCGTCTTCACCGTGCGTCGCCGCCCGAGCCAGAGCGAGGCGGAGCTCGAGGACGACTGCACGGCCGTCCACGCGGACCTGACACGGCTCAAGCAGCTCTTCGAGGGCTGAGGGGCGCTGCCGGCCGTCTCTCCTCGGGACGGGTCAGCGGGCGACGGCACGGGATCGCCCGTGACCGTGGGCGCGAGCGACTCCCCGGCTCGGCGAGTCATGCCTGTCGGAGAGCTCCATGCCCGGTGCTCGACGTCGGCAGCGCGATCGAGGCGAGCAGGGCCAGGTGGCGCTCGTCGTCGGAGTGGGCGTCGGGGTGGAAGACGACGAGCATGTGGTCGTCGGTCCCGCTGATGGCGAGACGCTCGCGGTTGAGGGTCAGCTCCCCGACCTGCGGGTGGTCGAGACGGATAGGAGTGCCCCGCTGGCCGCGGA
>NZ_JBBHZF010000012.1:24790-45950 GCF_037482365.1 Pseudokineococcus sp. 1T1Z-3 | reverse complement strand
GACGTCGGTACCTACCGCCTGCCGCAGGTTCGCCACGAAGCACTCGGTGACGGCCTCCCACTGCCGGTGCAGGGCCTGCTCGGCCGGGTCCACGAAGAGGGCGCGGAGCTGGTTGCCGCCCGCGACGAGGCGAGGTGAGAGGGCGGTGGCCAGGGGGTTGACCGCGAGGACGTCGAAGTAGCGGTCCTCGATGAAGGCGGGCTGCTGGAGGGAGCCGAGCAGCTTGAGCGCCCCTCCCGGAGGTGCCTGCCGCCGGGCCGGGCGCCTGCGTCGTCGGGGCACCTCCGCGACCAGCGTCAGCAGGTGCTGGAGGTGGTCGTCGTCGAGCTGCAGCACCTGGGCGATGGACTCGAGGACCTGGACGGAGGGATGCCGGTCGCGGCCACGCTCGAGGCGCAGGTAGTAGTCGGCGCTGATGCCGGCGAGCATCGCGACCTCCTCGCGACGCAACCCCGGCGTCCGTCGCACGCCGAGGACGGGAAGGCCCGCCTGCTGCGGCGTCACCAGCTCGCGCCGGGCCCGGAGGAAGGCCCCGAGGGCGTTGGTCACCTCGCTCACCGGATCACCGTAGGTCCGCCTGCCAGACGCAGCGGGGGTCCTGCCGCACCCCCGGCTGCTCCGGGCTCTAGGTGCGGCGCGGAGGGGCTCTTAGCGTCCTCGAGCGGCCAGGTCGGGCCGATCTCATCGAGGGGGAGCACGTGAGCGTCACTCTGATCACCGGCGCCAACAAGGGCATCGGTCTGGAGACCGCGAGACAGCTCGTCGACCTGGGGTACGTCGTCTACCTGGGCGCGCGAGACCTCGGCCGCGGCGAGAAGGCCGCCGCCGAGGTGGGCGCGCGAGCGGTGCAGCTCGACGTCACCGACGAGGCGTCCGTAGCCAGCGCCCTGGCGGCGATCGACTCTGCAGAGCAGCGCCTGGACGTCCTCGTGCACAACGCGGGCGTCCTGGAGACAGGGCTCGACGGCCCTGCTGCGCTGCGCTCCTTCGACACCAACGCCGTGGGCATCGTGCGCGTGACCCAGGCGGCGCTGCCCCTGCTGCGCCGGTCCGACGACGCGAACGTCGTCACCGTCTCCAGCAGCGCCGGGTCCTTCTGGGCGGTGACCAACCCGGAGCGGCCCGAGTTCGGCCTGCCCCTCGCGGTGTACTCGGCGTCCAAGGCGGCGGCGAGCATGCTCACGCTGCAGTACGCCAAGGCCGAGCCCGGCATCCGCTTCAACGCCGTCGAGCCGGGCACCACGGCCACCGACATGACCGCCGCCTTCGGGGTCGGGCGGACGCCGCAGGAGAGCGCACGAGTCGTCGTCCGCCTGGCGACGTCGGGACCCGGCGGTCCCACCGGGGGGCTCTTCGACGAGGCGGGAGCGCTCCCCTGGTGAGCACCACCACCCGCACGTCGTCGGCCCCGCAGGCCTCGTCGCCGTCCCCGGGGACGGCGTCGTGGGCCGCCGTCGTCTCGCGGGGGCTGGGCGTCCTCGCCATCGTGACGTCGGACTTACTGCCCGCGAGCCTGCTGCCGCGCATCGCGGGCGACCTCGAGGTGCCGACCGGCGCAGACGGAGGCGGAGCATGACGGTCTTCGGGATCCTCGGCGCCGGGCAGGTGGGCAGCACGCTCGCCCGGGCGAGCCTCGCCGCCGGGTACGACGTCGTGCTGGCCAACTCGCGAGGTCCGCAGACGCTGCAGGGCCTGGTGTGGCAGCTAGCCGAAGAGGTCGGACCACGTGTGCGGGCGGCCCACGTCGAGGAGGCGGCGGCCATGGCCGACCTCGCGATCCTCGCCTTCCCGTACGCGCCCGGTACCCGGCTGCCGAACGACGAGCTCGCGGGGAAGGTCGTCATCGACAACAACAACTACATGGTCTGGCGTGACGGCACCATCGCCGAGGTGGACTCGGGGCGGAAGACCATTCACGAGCTCCGCCAGGAGCAGCTGCCGGCGTCGAAGATCGTGAAGGCCTTCACGCACGTCCAGTTCCATGGACGCCACCAGCTCCGTGTGCCGGAGGACGGGCTGCCGGCCGTCCAGCGGCTGGCCAGGCCGGCCGGTGCGCCCGACCGCACGGCGATGGTCGTCTCCAGCGACTTCCCGGAGGCCGTGGCGGTCGTGACACGGCTGTACGACGACCTCGGCTTCGACGCCGTCGACAACAGCCCCCTCAGCGAGTCCTGGCGCAGCACCCCCGGGACGCCGATGTGGCGTCACCACGTCGACGGCCAGAGCCGGGCCGAGCTCCTCGAGAACCTGCGGCGAGCGCAGCGCGAGCTCACCTGATGCGGCGGTCGACACACTGCCGCCGTCATGGCCCTCGCGGCCTGGGGCCCGTTCAGGTCAGCGAACCCGAGCTCGGCCGGTCCAGGGCAGGCCGGCAGCTGAGCGTGTCGACGGTGAGCGAGGCGCTCAGTCCCGGACGGCGGCGACCGCCTCGATCTCGACGAGCTGGTCGTCGTAGCCGAGGACCGTGACACCGAGCAGAGTGCTGGGCGGGTCGTGATCGCCGAAGGCGTCCCGGACGACCTCCCAGGCGCGGACGAGGTCGTCCTGCTTGGTCGAGGCCACGAGGACTCGGGTGCTGATGACGTCCGACAAGCCCGCTCCGGCGGCCGCCAGTGCGGCGGTCATCGTGCTGACGCAGGCAGCAGCCTGGGCCGCGTAGTCACCGACGCCGGTAGTGGCGCCGTCCCGAGCCAGCGGGCAGGACCCGGCGAGGAAGATCAGTCGGGCATCTGCCGGCGCCGTCGCCGCGTAGGCGTACTCCGCCACGCTCGACAGCTCCTTCGACCTGATCAGGTGCACGACCCCCACCACAGGCGACCACTCCCCCCTCGACGACCTCTCCCACTCCGGTGGAGCCTGACAACCGGAGCGTGGCGACGCTACCCGCTCGCGCGGAGGCGATGGCCAGCCCTCGGACGAGGCCTCAACCACCTCCCGGGCGCCGCCGGGCACGGCCCACGAGCACCAGGCCGGCGACGCCGAGACCCACCGCCAGACCGACGGAACCGAAAACGACGGCGTCGCCGGGCAGACCGAGCAGCCGGCCGACCGGCCTGCCGAGGAACAGCAGTGCCGTGGCGGCGACGAGGAGCCACTCCCCCGCCGCCGAGGTGGGCCGTGGCGCCGGGACGACGTCGTCACCCTTGAGCAGCTCGTCCAGCGCCGCCTGCCGGGCGCCGTCGTCCGCGGCGTCGACGACGGCCGCCATCTGGGCGACAGCGTCGTCGGGGACACCGAAGAGCTTGCGGGACTTGCCGTCTCTCGTCCGCAGCGTCGCCTCGTCGCGCCAGCGACCGGCCTCCTCCACGGCCTCGACGTCGTCCCACCGGAGGTGCCGGCGACCACGCCAGTCGGGGAGGGTGTGGACGCCTTCGGCGGAGACGTCGGTCGCGAGGGCACTCCTTCCCCTGGCCGTCGCGGTCCCTCCGGCCAGCAAGACGAGGACGGCCAGCCCCAGCAGCGCGGCCACGACGCCGCGGCCGTCGAGAGCGGCGAGGACCGCGCCCACGCCCAGGCCGGCGGCCATGACGAGCGTGGAGACGAGGGCGGCAGCGGGCGACAGCGGCAGCGGCGTCGCGGACAGCCGGAAGCGGCGCACGTCGCGCGCAGGGGCCTGCTCACCAGCGGTCACGGGCTCATGGTGGCGCGACGTCGGCAGCGGCCGCCGGAGTTGCGCCCGGCCTCACTCACACGGGGCCAGCGGTGGCAGGGTTCGCGCCGTGAGCGGTACGGGGGTGGACGCGCTGCGCGAGGAGCTCCTCGCCGCGTGCGCCGTGCCGTCGTGGGCCGACCGGGTCCTGGCCCGCGGGCCCTTCGGCAGCCGCGAGGAGCTGCGCGACGTCGCCGACGCCGAGCTCGCCGTCGCGAGCGAGGCCGAGGTCGACGAGGCCCTGGCCGGCCACCCCCGGATCGGCGAGCGCCACGAGGGCGCGGGCGGGGCGACGTCGCGGCGCGAGCAGTCCGCGGCGCTCGACGCCCGCGACGACGTCCGCGCCGCCATCGCCGAGGGCAACGTCGCCTACGAGGAGCGCTTCGGGCACGTCTACCTCGTCCGCGCCGCCGGCCGGTCGGCGCAGGAGATGCTCGACCTGCTCCTCGAGCGGCTCCGCCATGAGCCCGCCGACGAGCGTCGCGTCGTCCGCGAGCAGCTGCGCGAGATCACCGCCCTGCGCCTCGGCGCCCCCGCCCCTGATGCCAAGGAGGCCTCGTGACGACCGTCAGCACCCACGTCCTCGACACCTCGACGGGGCTGCCGGCGGCCGGGATGCACGTCACCGCCTCGGGCCCGGGCGGCCAGCTCGGCGAGGGCGTCACCGACGACGACGGCCGCCTGCGCCCGCTCGTCGACGACGCCGCCGCCGCGGCCCTCGGCGACGGACCGCTCACGGTGCGCTTCGCCACCGGCCCCTGGGCCGCCGAGCGCGGGCGCGAGTCCTTCTTCCCCGAGGTCGTCCTCGTCCTGGACCCCGCCGGCGCCGAGCATCTGCACGTGCCGCTGCTGCTCTCCCCCTTCGCCTACTCCACCTACCGCGGGAGCTGACATGAGCGCACCCTCGACCGGCTCCTCCGGCGCCGTGCTCGCCGGCCACCAGTACGGCAAGGCCGAGAACCGGGTCGTCCGGGTCGTCCGGGACACCTCGCGCCACGAGATCCGCGACCTCACCGTCTCGACGACGCTCCGCGGGGACTTCGAGGCCGCCTACCTCGACGGCGACCAGACCAAGGTCCTCCCGACGGACACGCAGAAGAACACCGTCTACGCGCAGGCGCTGCAGCTGGCCCGGGGGCCCGTCGAGGAGTACGCGCTCGGGCTCGCCCGCCACTTCGTCGACGACGTCGCGCCCGTCTCCGGCGCCCGCGTCGAGGTCGAGGAGCACACCTGGGTGCGCGCCGCGACGACGGCCGGCGAGCACGACCACACCTTCGAGCGTGGGCCGGCCACCTCGCGGGTCTCCGTGGCGACGGTCGAGACCGGCGAGGACGGCTCTGCCGCAGCCGTCGTCGTCGGCGGCCTGAAGGACATGGTGCTGCTGAAGACCACCGGCTCGGCCTTTAAGGACTTCCTCGTCGACGAGCTGACGACGCTCACCCCCACCGAGGACCGCATCATGGCGACGAAGCTCCAGGCGCGCTGGCGGTTCGACCCGGCCTGCGCCGCAGTTGGTCTCGACGGCCAGCCCTACGACTGGGACGGCGCGCACACCGCCGCGCGGTCGGCGATGGTCGAGCAGTTCGCGACCCTGGAGAGCCTGGCGCTGCAGCAGACCCTGTGGCACATGGCGACCGCCGTCCTCGACGCCGTCCCGGGGATCGTCGAGGTGCGGCTGTCGGCGCCCAACCTCCACCACTTCGCCTACGACCTGGCTCGCTTCGGCCTGGAGACGACGAACGAGGTCTTCCACGCCGACGACCGGCCCTACGGCCACATCCACGCGACCGTCGAGCGCTCCGGCGCGCCCTCGGCGGGCGCGGCGTGGGACGCCGGGACGGGGCTGGTGTGAGCGACGGGCTGCCCGGCAGGGCCGTCGACGGGTCGACGGACGGCGAGGCCGTCGACCGCGCGCACCTCGCGGAGGCCGTCCGCCTGGCCGAGGAGAACGTCGGGGCTGGCGGCGGGCCCTTCGGGGCGGTGGTCGTGCTCGACGGCGACGTCGTCGCCACGGGGCAGAACCGGGTGACGCGCGACAACGACCCGACGGCGCACGCCGAGGTCGTCGCCATCCGGGCGGCGTGCGCCGACCTCGCGACCTTCTCCCTGGCCGGCGCCACGCTCTACTCCTCCTGCGAGCCGTGCCCGCTGTGCCTCGCGGCGTCCTTGTGGGCGCGCCTGGACCGCGTCGTCTTCGCCGCCGACCGCCACGACGCCGCCCGCGGCGGCTTCGACGACCGCGCCTTCTACGACCTCTTCGCCGCCGACCGCGCCACCTGGGACGTGCCGGTGCAGCACCTGCCGACGCCCGACGGCTCCCGCCCCTTCGACGCCTGGCTCGACGCGGCCGGCCGCACGCACTACTGAGCCGATGCGACGTCAGGACTGCTGAGTGGACCTGCCCACCATCACCTCCGTCGTCGCCGCGCGCTCGCGCGCCGACCTGGCGACGGTCGGGCCCGGCACGGCCGTGCTCGCCGGCGGGACGTGGCTGTACTCGGTGCCGCAGCCGGACCTCACCGGCCTCGTCGACCTCATGACGCTGGGATGGCCTGCGCTGGAGGTGTCCTCCGACGGACTCGTCGTCGCGGCGATCTGCACGGTGGGCGAGCTGGGCGCCCTGCCCGCGGCCGACGTCCCCGCGGACTGGCGCGCGCACCCGCTGCTGCGCCGGTGCGCCCGCTCCCTGCTCGCCTCGCCGAAGGTGCAGCGGGTGGCCACCGTCGGCGGCAACATCTGCTGCGCCCTGCCGGCGGGGGCGATGACGTCGCTCGCGGTCGCCCTGGAGGGGACTGCGCTGGTCTGGACCCCCGACGGCGGCGAGCGGCGCGTGCGGGTGGCCGACCTCGTCGTCGGGGACGCCGTCACGACGCTCGCGCCGGGCGAGGTGCTGCGCGCCGTCGAGCTGCCCGCCAGCGCGTTGCGGTCGCGGACGGCGTCACGACGGGTCTCGTTGTCGCGCACCGGGCGGACGGCCGCGATGGTCGTCGGCCGGGTGCCCGCCGAGGAGTCCGAGGGGGCGCTCGTCGTCAGCCTCACGGCGTCGGTGCCGCGCCCGGTGGTGCTGCGCTTCGACGTCGCGCCGTCCGCCGGGGAGCTCGCGGCCGCCGTCGAGGGCGTCGCCGAGGGTCGGGCCGACGGCGGCGCGCGCGTCGAGCCGGCCGAGCCCGTGCCCTGGTTCGACGACGTCCACGGCTTCCCCGACTGGCGCCGCGCCATGACCCTGCGCCTGGCCGAGCAGGTCCGTGCCGAGCTCGCGGCGCCCGCCCCGCCCTGACCACGGCGTCCCCGGCGACCACCCTCGTCGGACTTCGTAGCCTTTCTCCCTCTCCACGGCCTCCTACGGCGGAGAAAGGCTACGAAGTACGAGGAAGAGGGGCCGGGGCGCGGAGAAGGGCTACGAAGTACGGACGACGAGGGGTGGGGGCGTGGAGCTGAGGGTCGACGGGGCGGACTACGAGCTGGACGCCGCGCCCGGGCAGTGCCTGCGGACGGCGCTGCGGGACGTCGGGCGGACGGGCGTGAAGAAGGGGTGCGACTCCGGGGACTGCGGCGCGTGCACCGTGCTCGTCGACGGGCGCTCGGTGCACTCCTGCCTCTACCCCGTGCACCGCGCCGCCGGCCGCGAGGTGACGACGGCCAGCGGCCTCGGCACGCCCGAGGACCCCCACCCCGCGCAGCGGGCCGTCGCCGAGCGCGCCGCCTTCCAGTGCGGCTTCTGCACCGCCGGCATGGTCGTCACCGCCTCCGCCGTCGCCGACGACGTCGCCACCGAGACCGAGACCGACGGCACCCGCGACGCCTCGTCCCGCGACGACGACGACCCCGCGCCCGACCCGGTCGGCGCGGCCCTGCGGGGGAACCTGTGCCGCTGCAGCGGGTACCGCCGGCTGCGCGAGGCGATGGGCGCGATGGTCGAGCACGCCGCCACGAGCGCCCCGGCCCCACCCGCTCCCGTCCCGGCGACAGCGCCCGGCGCCTCGACCCGCGCCCCCGCCACCTGGCGCGTCGTCACCGGCACCGAGCCCTACACCCTCGACGTCGGCTCGCCCGACCCCGCCGACGGCGGCGTCGCCCTGCCGGTGCTGCACCTCGCCGTCCTGCGCAGCCCGCACGCCTCCGCGCGCATCACGGGGGTCGACACGGCCGACGCCCTCGCCGTGCCCGGCGTCCACGCCGTCCTCACCTCCGCCGACGCCCCGGCGACGCTCTACTCGACGGCGCGGCACGAGAACCGCACCGACGACCCCGACGACACCCGGATGCTCGACGACGTCGTCCGGCATGTCGGCCAGCGCGTCGCCGTCGCCGTCGCCGAGACCCGCGCCGCCGCGGAGGAGGCCTGCCGCCGGACCCACGTCACCTACGAGGTGCTCCCCGCCGTCCTCGACCCCGAGGAGGCGCTGCGCCCCGGCGCCCCACTCGTCCACGGCGACAAGGACGCCGCGACCTCCCGCATCGCCGACCCGCAGGGCAACGTCGTGGCGCAGATGCACGGCGGCGTCGGTGACACCGCCGCGGCGCTCGCCGCGGCGGACGTCGTCGTCACGGGCACGTGGCGCTCGCCCCGCGTCTCGCACGTGGCGCTCGAGACCCACGCCGCGACCGGCTGGCTCGACGACGACGGCCGCCTCGTCGTCCGCAGCTCCACCCAGGTGCCCTTCCTCGTGCGCCGCGAGCTCGCCCACGTGCTCGGCCTGGAGCCCGAGCGGGTCCGCGTCCTCGCCGCCCGCGTCGGCGGTGGCTTCGGCGGCAAGCAGGAGATGCTCGTCGAGGACGTCGTCGCCCTCGCGACGCTGCGCACGGGCCGCCCCTGCACCTACGAGATGACCCGCACCGAGGAGCTCACGACCGCTCCCAGCCGGCACCCGGCGCAGGTCGCCGTGACGCTCGGCGCCACCGCCGACGGGGTGCTCACGGCGATGGAGGTCGACGTCCTCATGGACGCCGGCGCGTACGGCAACCACTCCCCCGGCGTCATGTTCCACGGCTGCCACGAGTCGGTGGCGCTCTACCGCTGCCCCGCCAAGCGGGTCGACGCCCGCAGCGTCTACACGCACACGCTGCCCTCGGGGGCCTTCCGCGGGTACGGCCTCGGCCAGGTGATCTTCGGCATCGAGTGCGCGCTGGACGAGCTGGCGCGGCGCACCGGCCTCGACCCCTTCGAGGTGCGACGGCGCAACGTCGTCGTGCCCGGTGACCCCTTCGTCGTCACGGCGCTGCCCACCGCCGGCGAGAGCTCCGACGACGGGTTGCGGTACGGCAGCTACGGGCTCGACCAGTGCCTCGACCTGGCCCAGGTCGCCGTGGCCGAGGGGGGCGAGCCGGCACCGACCGGCCCGACGTGGCGCACCGGCACGGGCATGGCGGCGTCCATGATCGCGACGACGCCGCCGCGCGGGCACTTCGCCCAGGCCACCGCCCGGCTGGCCGAGGACGGCACGTGGGTCCTCGGCGTCGGCACCGCCGAGTTCGGCAACGGCACGACGACGGTGCACACCCAGATCGCCGTCGACGCGCTCTCGAGCACCCCGGACGGCGTCGACCTGCGGCACGCCGACACCGACCTCGTCGACCACGACAGCGGCGCCTTCGGCTCGGCCGGCGTCGTCGTCGCGGGCAAGGCGCTGTTGTCGGCGTGCACCCGCCTGCGTACCGACGTCCTCACCCTCGCGGCGGCCCTGCTCGCGAGCACGCCGGGCGCGTGCACCCTGGGGCCGGCGGGTGTGACCGGCCCCGACGGCCGGCTGCTCTCCCTGCGGGAGCTCGCCGCTGCGGCCGCGGCCCGCGGCGTCGCCCTCGCCGCCGAAGGCTCCGACGACGCGGCGCTGCGCTCGGTGGCCTTCAACGTCCACGCCGTCCGGGTGGCCGTCGACGTCGCGACGGGCGAGCTGCGGGTGCTGCGCTCGGTGCAGGCCGCCGACGCCGGCGTCGTCCTGAACCCCGAGCAGTGCCGCGGGCAGGTCGAGGGTGGCGCCGCGATGGCCTACGGGTCGGCGCTGTGGGAGGAGCTGCGCCTGGACGACGAGGGCCGCGTCACGACCGCGGCGCTGCGGGAGTACCGCGTGCCGCAGATGGGCGACGTGCCCCGCACCGACGTCTTCTTCGCCCAGACGAGCGACGACCTCGGGCCGCTCGGCGCCAAGTCGATGAGCGAGTCGCCCTACAACCCCGTGGCGCCGGCGGTCGCCAACGCCGTCGCCGACGCCACCGGCGTCCGCCCCTACGAGCTGCCGCTCTCCCGCGACCGGCTGTGGCGGCTGCTGGCGCCGCTGCGGGAGGGGTCCAGCTAGAGCCGCGACGCCGTCCCGCCGCGCCGGCGGACGCCACGACCTCGACGACGCGCGCCCCGGCGCCACCGGCCCTACCGTCGACGCATGGTCCTGTGGCTCACGGGCGCACCAGGGCTCGCCGAGGACGTGGCCGACGAGCTCTGGACTCTCCTGCCCGGCGCCCGGGTCGTCGACCCGGGGCCGCTGGAGCCGGTGGTCGGCGGACAGCGGGGCGCCCGCGGCCTCGCCGCGCTGGAGGCCGGCGCCGGCTGGGGCGTGCTGCGCGCCACGGCCGCCGCCGAGCTCGCGGCCTGGCGCAGCGAGCGGCTCCTCGTGCCCCGACCCGTGCTCGACCAGGACCTCTGGGAGCTCGTGGAGGCGGCCCTGCTGCGCTCCTTCCTCGACGTCGACCTCGTCGCCCTGGACGCGGACGACGAGGCCCAGCGGCGGCGGGTCCGCGACGGACGGGTCGCCGTCGACCGCCGGCTGCGCGAGGTCGACCGGCACGCCGCCGCCCGCCCGTGGCTGCACGTGCGCGCCGACGTCGTGGTCGACGCCGGCGGGCGCCCCGCGTCCGCGGTGGCCCAGGACGTCAGCGCTGCCCTCGGCCGCCACGGCGCCCTCCGGCGCTGAGGCCGACCCCGACGGGGCGTCAGACCTGCTGCCTCACAGGGCGTTGGCGCGGTCGAGGTCGTCGGCGAAGTCCACCTCGACGACCCCGAAGGCCGAGATGTCGACGGCGCGCACCCGCAACCCCTCGTGCGTGATGGCGTCCTCGAGGCCCTTCTCGAAGTAGTCCTGCTCGCCGGCCGCGGCGAGGTGCCGCACCAGGACCTCACGGTCGTCCGCGCTCACGTAGTTGATGCCGACCGCCTCACCGAGGCCACCGACGACCTGCTTGGACAGCGCCGAGACGTGCCCCGTGCTGTCCAGCAGGTACTTGACCTCCTCCTCGGCCACGCGCTCGGTGTTGACCGCGACGAAGGACCCCTCCGCCATGTGCGGGACGAGCTCGTCGAGGAGGCCGGGCTGGAAGACGACGTCGCCGTTCATCCACAGGACACCGCCGGGCGAGGCCATCCGCAGCGCCCGCAGCAGGCTCTTGGAGGTGTTGGTGCGGGAGAACTCCTCGTTGTAGACGAAGCTCGCCTCGGAGGCGGCGGCGTCCAGGAGCCGCCGCTTCTTGAAGCCCACGACGATGGAGACGCGCGCCTCGTCGGCGAAGGTCGCGCTGATGTGGTCCAGCTGCTGCCGGAGGATGGTGCGCCCGTCGCGCAGCACCGTCAGGGGCTTGGGATGGGGCCGGCCCAGCCGGGTCCCCATGCCCGCCGCCAGGATCACCACGTTCACACTCACGTCCACCTCCAGGGCTCTCATCACTCTGCGCGCCGGCACGGCTGCCGCGTGCAGTGTGCATCCCCGCGGCGTCGGGCAGCCGACGCGCCGGCGGCCGGCAGGCGACCGCCGGGCGTCACGGCGCCCGGCTCAGCCCTCCAGCGTGCCGCGCGCGAGGCTGTCGCCGGAGTGCTCCGGGCGCCCGTCCCACGGCTCGCGGGAGACGTCGACCGTCAGGGCCCCGCCCGACATCGCCGCGGCCGGCACCGTGAAGGTACCGCGCCCGCCGCCGAGGACGCCGAGGGAGACCAGCGGCTCGTCGTCGGGCCCGAGCAGCCAGACCTCCTCGTAGGTGCTCCCCGCGCCGTCGACCTGGGCGGCAGCCAGGTCGACCTCCAGCACGGCCCGCCCGTCCTCGTCGCGCAGCACGGCGACGCCACCGCCGCCCGACCCGCCGACGGGGGCCAGGTCGACCCTCGCCACCACCGGCTCGCCCTCGGCGCGGTCGAGCACCGACGCCAGCCCCAGCCCGAGCGCCGCCCCGCCGAGGACGAGACCGAGGGCGCCCGCGGCGACGACGAGGCCCCGCCCCCGGCGCGACCCGCCCCGCTGCGAGGGGACCCCGCCCCGGCGCAGGTCAGGGGCGCCGGACGAGGGGGCGCCCGCGACAGCCGGCCGGACGACGCCGACGAGGCCGAGCTCGGTGCGGATGCCCGACAGGACCCGGTCGGGCGGGCGCAGGAGGAGGTCGGCCGGCGGCGGGTCGGCGACGACCCCCACCACGTCACGACGCCCGTCCACCTCCCGGGCGCACGAGCCGCAGCGCTCGAGGTGCTCGCGCGCGCCGGGCGTCGCCGGCTCGCCCAGCGCGAGGTCCCACAGCGCGTGGTCGTCGAGGTGGGCGCCGGCCGGCTCGGCCGGCTCGTCACCGGCACCAGAGGTGGACGCCGGCGCCCCGACGTCGTCGGGCTCACCCACTACGGCCACCTCCCATCTCCTGACGCATCCGGCGCAGGGCGCGCCGGATGTGGCTCTTCACGGTGCCCAGCGGCATTCGGAGCCGCTCGGCGACCTGGACGTGCGTCAGGTCCTCGAAGAAGGCCAGGCGCACGATCTCCCGGGCCGGCTCGCCGAGGGAGTGCACGTGCTCGGCGATCACGACGCGGTCCACCAGGTCGTCCATCGTGGCGTCCCCCGCGTCGGGCTCCGCGCGCGGGGCCACCTCGGCCGAGCGCTCCAGGACCCGGCGCCGGCGGGCCCCCGCGGCCTGGGCGTCCGCCAGCTTGTGACGGGCGATGCCGACGAGCCAGGCCCCCAGCGGCCCGTCCTGGGGCCGGTACCGCTCACGGCCGCGCCAGGCCGCGACGAAGACCTGCTGCGTGACGTCCTCGGCCTCGCCGGCGTCGCGCAACGACCGGGCCGCGAGACCGTGCACGAGCGGCGCCCACCGCTCGTAGGCACCGCGCAAGCCCTCGTCGGTCCCCGCCACGAAGGCCTCCGCGAGGAGCCGGTCCGACACCGGCCCGCCGGGCGCGTCCTCGGCCAGCTCGTCCTCGGCCAGCTCGTCCTCGGCCGGCTCGTCAGCAGCGACAGGCTGGGAGGTGGTGGGCTCGCCCGCAGGAGCGGGCCCGTCCGCGGCGGACCGGCCGGCGGGCGTCGCGGGCCCCGTCCGGCCCCTGGCCGGCCCCGAGGCCTCGCGGACGGACGCAGCCCCGAAGGTCTGGTCGTCCCCGTCAGCGGCCACGGGAGGGACGGTAACGAGGACGCTGCTCGGTCGGCACCTCATGGCGTCCCCCGGCCCGGCCCCTCACGCCGGCTCGGCGACGACGACCACGTTGTCGCGGTGCGCGCCGAGCTCGCGCAGGTAGGGGCCTCCGCAGGTGACGAGGACGAGACGCTCGGGGCCCTCGCGGGCGAAGAGGTCGGCGACGGGCAGGGCCTCCTTGACGACCGCCTCGCGCGTCGTGACGCGGTAGCGCAGCAGCTCCCCGGCCGCCGTGCGGACCACGACCTCGTCGCCGCGGTCGAGGTCCGGGAGGTCGCCGAGCACGCCGCGCCCCGCGGCGGAGGCGACGTGCCCGGCGATGACGGACGTCCCCCCGCCCGTGCCCGGGACGGCGCCGTGGCGGTACCACGACGTCCGGCGGACGTCGTCGGGCAGCCCCATGGCGCCGTCGGCGTCGACGCCCATCGCGTCGACGGGGGCGCTGACGCCGAGGGCGGGCACGCTGACCTCGACCGGCGGGTCGACCGCTGGCACCCGCGCCGCGACCGAGGCCGGGTCGGCCGGTCGGGCGGACAGCCGGGGCAGCGTCCGGGCCGGCTCCTGACCCTCGGCCTGCGGCCCGGACGTCCCCAGGGGCGTCGCGGGGGGTGCGGCCGCCGGGGCGGCCAGCCCGGCGGCCAGGCCGGCGGCCAGGCCCTCGCCGACGGCGGCGGGCGGCCGGGTGGCCGACCACGCCAGCGGCGTGCCGACCGCGACCGCGAGGCAGGCGCCGAGCGCGACGAGCCGACGCCGCTGCGCCGCAGCAGCTCTCGTCATCTCGCTCCTCACCCGTGCGCCGTGGTCGAGCGCAGGCGCCGGGAGGACCCGGCGCCTGCGCCGACCGGTGCGGCGGCCGCGCGACGCGGCCGCGCGTCGATCAGCTCTCGCGCCGCCGCACCATGGTGACCGCGACGGCCACGGCGCCGCCGGCGGCCAGCACGCTGAGCACGCCGAGGGAGACCGGGAGGCCGGTGGAGCCGTCCGCCAGGCCGCTCGGCACGCCCGCGGGGTCGCTGCCGAGGCCGCTGATGGTCTGGACCGCCAGGTCGAGGTCATCGGCCTCCGCCGAGCCCCAGGCGTAGACGATGGTGCTCGCGCCCTCGGCGACCGTGAGGTCGGTGGGGCCGATGACCGTCGTGCCCGTGCCCGCGAGGTTCACCGCCGCGCTCACCGTGCCCGCCGCCGTCTCCAGCGACGCCCCGTCCGGGTTGCTGAGGTCGGAGACGACGACGGCGCCGTCGGCGAGGACGTCGACCGCCGGGGCGGCGGCGGTGTGCCGCACGGTCAGGCGGCCCTCGCCGGCGGGGACGGCGGAGACGTCGTTGACGTACGGCGTCAGCGTCGGGTCGCCGGACTCGGTGAGGTGCGCGGCGACCGTGATGTTGGCGCCCGCCGGCACCGAGACGCCGTCGGCGCTGACGACGGGGTCGACGCCCTCGATGCTCTCGGTGTCCGCCGGGTAGACGGCGAGGTCGTAGTCGCCGGCGGGCAGCTGCTGCGGGTCGGTGAGGGTCCCCGGCTCGAAGTCGTCGAGCAGGATCTCGCCGTTGGCGTAGACGTCGACGGGCGTGCCGGGGACGGCATGCAGGACCGAGACGGTGGCGGTGCCGGAGCCCGCCGCCGTGGCGGGCGCCGCCGAGAGCGCGACGAGCGCTCCTGCGGCGACGAGCCCGAGGGCCGTGGTGGTCGTGGTCGTCGTCATGGTGCGTCTCCTCCGGGCGGCCGGCCTGGACCGGCGGGTCGGTGTGCTGACGACTGCCCTTCCCCACGACGGCCGCGCACGGATGCACAAGACATGCACAACCTGTGGATCGCTTCGCCGCACCGGCGGCGCGCGCTGGGCCCGCCCCCTGCCCGGCAGACGGCCGGCCACGGTCGGAACACCGGGCCCGACCGTGCCGTTGGGGCACTTGAACGTTTGAGCATCTACGCGAGCAGCGGAGGCGGGCATGCACTTCGGGGTCTTCTCGGTCGGTGACGTCACCCCCGACCCGACGACGGGGCGCACGCCCACCGAGGGCGAGCGCATCACGGCGATGGTCGCGATCGCCCGCAAGGCCGAAGAGGTGGGCCTCGACGTCTTCGCCACGGGCGAGCACCACAACCCGCCCTTCGTGACGAGCTCGCCGACGACGATGCTCGGCTTCGTCGCGGCGCAGACCCAGCGGCTGCTGCTGTCGACGTCGACGACGTTGATCACGACCAACGACCCGGTGAAGGTCGCCGAGGACTACGCGATGCTGCAGCACCTCTCGGGCGGCCGCGTCGACCTCATGATGGGCCGGGGCAACACCGGCCCGGTCTACCCGTGGTTCGGCCAGGACATCCGTGACGGCATCCCGCTCGCCATCGAGAACTACGCGCTGCTGCGCCGGCTGTGGACCGAGGACGTCGTCGACTGGGAGGGCCGCTTCCGCACGCCGCTGCAGTCCTTCACCTCGACGCCGCGCCCGCTGGACGGCGTCCCGCCGTTCGTCTGGCACGGCTCGATCCGCAGCCCCGAGATCGCCGAGCAGGCCGCGTACTACGGCGACGGCTTCTTCGCGAACCACATCTTCTGGCCGACCGAGCACTTCGTCCGGCTCGTCGACTTCTACCGCCGCCGGTACGAGCACTACGGGCACGGCCGCGCCGACCAGGCGGTCGTCGGGCTGGGCGGGCAGGTGTTCCTGCACAGGAGCAGCCAGGAGGCCCGGCGTCGCTTCCGGCCGTACTTCGACGAGGCCCCGGTGTACGGCCACGGCCCGTCGCTGGAGGACTTCACCGACCAGACGCCGCTCACGGTCGGCAGCCCGCAGGAGGTCATCGACAAGACGCTGACCTTCCGCGAGAGCTTCGGGGACTACCAGCGCCAGCTCTTCCTCGTCGACCACGCCGGGCTGCCGCTCGAGGTGGTGCTGGAGCAGATGGAGATCCTCGGCGGCGAGGTCGTGCCGGTGCTGCGCCGCGAGCTCGACGCGATGCGGCCCGCGCACGTGCCGGACGCGCCGACCCACGCCGCGCGGGTCGCCGCCCGGGACGCCCGCTCGGGCGCCGCAGAGGTGGGCCACGAGCGCGCCTCCGAGATGACGGGGCAGCCGGCGGCTGCGAGCGTGGGCTGATGGAGAGCCGCTCGCTCGTCGTCCTCTCGGCCGGGCTGGGGCAGCCGTCCTCGACGCGGCTGCTCGCCGACCGGCTGGCGGGCGCGGCCGCAGCGGCCCTGGCTGAGCGAGGGGTGACGGCGCAGGCCCGCACCCTGGAGCTGCGGGAGACGGCGCGCGACGTCGTCGACCACCTGGTCACCGGGCTGACGAGCCCGGGGCTGCGCTCGGCCCTGGACGTCGTCGCGGACGCCGACGGCGTCGTCGCCGTGTCCCCGGTGTTCGCGGCCTCCTACAGCGGCCTGTTCAAGTCCTTCGTCGACGTCCTGGACCGTGACGTGCTGACCGGCGTGCCGGTGCTCGTCGGCGCGACGGCCGGGACCCAGCGGCACTCGCTCGTCCTGGAGCACGCCCTGCGCCCGCTCTTCGCGCACCTGCGGGCCCCCGTCGTGCCGACGGCCGTGTTCGCCGCGCCCGAGGACTGGGGCGGGCAGGGCGGCTCCTCGCTGGCGCTGTCCGCCCGGGTGCTGCGCGCCGGCGGTGAGCTGGCCGACGCCGTCGCCGCGCGGCCGGCCCGCCGCCCCCGCGACCCCTTCGAGGACGCCCCCTCCTTCGCCGACCTGCTGCCCGGCCGCTGACGCGGCCCCGCGGGCGACGACGCCACCCGCCGGTGTCCGCGGACGACGCAGCCGCAGCAGGTCTCGGCCGGGCACTCTTGCCGCCGTGGAGCTCACCATCACCCTGCTCACCGGGGCGCTGCTGGCGGTCGCGGCCGCCGCGGCGGTCGGCCCTCGCCTCGGGGTGCCGGCTCCGCTGATCCTCGTGCTGCTCGGCGTCGGCGTCAGCGTCCTGCCCGGCGTGCCCGCGGTGACGCTGTCCCCGGAGATCGTGCTCGTCGGGGTCCTCCCGCCGCTGCTCTACTCCGCGTCCGCGTCGATGCCGGCCATGCACCTGCGGCGAGAGGTCGGCGCCGTGAGCGCCCTGTCCGTCGTCCTCGTCGTCGTCTCCGCCCTGGCGCTCGGGGGGCTCCTCACGCTGCTCGTGCCCGGGCTGGAGTACGGCTGGGCCGTGGCGCTCGGCGCCGTCGTCAGCCCGACCGACGCGGTGGCGACCGCCGTCGTCAAGCGCGCACCGGTCTCCCAGCGGGTGAGCGCGCTGCTGGAGGGCGAGGGCCTGCTCAACGACGCCTCGGCCCTCGTGCTGCTGCGGGCCGCCATCGCCTCGGCCGCGGCGACCGTCTCCCTGTGGGACGTCCTCGGCCAGTTCGCCTGGGCGGTGCTCGTCGCCGTGGTCGTGGGCATCGCGGTCGGCCACCTCTCGCTGAGCCTGCGCCGACGCGTCGGCGACCCGACGGTCACGACGCTCCTGTCCTTCGTGGTGCCCTTCGCGGCCGCCCTGCCAACCGAGGCCCTCGGCGGGTCGGGGCTCGTGGCGGCCGTCGCGGCCGGGCTCGTCGTCGGCCGGCGCGGCCCGCGGCTGCTCTCGCCGCAGCAGCGTCGCAGCGACGAGGAGAGCTGGGCGACACTCTCCCTCGTGCTCGAGGGCGGCATCTTCCTGCTCATGGGCCTGGAGATCGCCGGCATCGTCGCCGACGCGGGCGGCACGGGGGTGGCGGTGCGCGCCCTCGGCACCGCCGCGGTGACGCTGGTCGCCGCGCTGCTGGTGCGGGCCGCCGTCGTGGCCCCGCTGCTCGGGCTGCTGCACCTGCGCGGGCACCGCGGGCAGCTGGTGCGGGGGCGCGTGGAGGAGATGCGCCGGCAGCTGGAGGAGGGCCTCCCGCTGACCCCGCCGGGGCGGCACCGGCGCCGGTGGCGGGACGCACCGGACGTGCGGGAGCGCCTGAGCCGCCGCATCCAGGTCCTGCTCGCCGACATCGACTACCTCACGGCGTCGCCGCTCGGTCCGCGCGAGGGCGCGGTCGTGGTGTGGGCCGGGATGCGGGGGGCGGTGACGGTCGCGGCCGCCCAGACCCTGCCGACGGGCAGCGACGGCCCGCAGGAGCGGTCCCTGCTCGTGCTGGTGGCCTTCGCCGTGGCCGCCCTGTCCCTGCTGGTGCAGGGCGGGAGCCTCGGCCTGCTCGTCCGGTGGTTGCGGCCGGGGACCGACGACCCGGCCGCCGTCGCCGCCGAGCGACGGGAGGTGGTGCAGCTGGCCCGCGACAGCGCCGACGCCGTCGCCGCGACCGAGGGGCAGACTCCCCGGGAGCACCGCGTCGCCCAGCTCCGCGCGGCCCGTGAGGCCCTGCTGGACGCCCGGGACCTCGGCGTCTACGACGCGGACGTGCTCACCGCCGTGCTCGCCGTCGTCGACGCCGAGCAGATCTCGCTCGACCTGCGCGGGTAGGCCCCTGCGGACCTCAGCCGGTCCGGGCGAGCTGCCCTGGACCAGCTGCGCCGGGTGTCAGCCGACCTGGGAGACGACGGCGAGGACGGCGGCCTCGAAGGCGTCGAGGGCCAGGGCGACGTCGTCGCCGCGCACCGACTCCCCCGGCGCGTGGCTGATGCCGCCCGCGCAGCGGACGAAGAGCATGCCGACGTCGGTGAGCCCGGCGACGGCCATGGCGTCGTGCCCGGCCCAGCTGGGCAGGCGTCGGGGGGCGGGCTCCCCGGTGACGGCGGTGATGCCGGCGGCGACGGCGTCGGCCAGGCGCGGCGCGCACGCGACGGCCGGGGCGCAGTGCACCTCCTCCACCTCCAAGGTCAGGGCCCGTGCCGCGCAGGTCGCCTGGGCTGCGAGGAGGACGGCGTCCCACGTCGCGTCGCGCAGCGCGTCGGTCTCCGCGCGCAGGTCCACGCCGAGCTCGACCCGGCCGGGGATGACGTTGAGCGCCCCGGGCTCCACGCGGGCCCAGCCCGTCGTCGCGACGGCGCCGGCGGCCCTCGCCTCCCGCTCGACCGCGAGCACGACCTCCGCGGCACCGGTGAGGGCGTCGCGGCGCCGGTCCCACGGCGTGCCGCCGGCGTGGCGGGCCTCGCCGACGACGGTGACGCGGAAGCGCCGGGCCCCGGCGATGCCGGTGACGACGCCGAGCGGCAGGTCGGCCTCCTCCAGCAGCGGGCCCTGCTCGATGTGCGTCTCGAGGTAGCCGACGACCTGCTCGGGGCGCAGCGCCGCCTCGCCGACCCGCGCCGGGTCGAGCCCGAAGGCCTCGGCGGCCGCCCGCAGGCTCGTCCCGCCCGCGTCGACGAGGCCGTCCCACCAGGTCTCGTCCCAGCTGCCGGCGAGCGCGCGGCTGCCCAGCAGCGCCGTCGCGAAGCGCACGCCCTCCTCGTCGCCGAAGCCCACGACCTCGAGCGCGCAGGGCATCTCGAGCCCGTCCTCGGTCTGCGCGCGGGCCAGCCGGGCCAGCACCTCGACGGCGAGGACGACTCCCAGCGGCCCGTCGTAGCGACCGGCGTCGGGCACGGTGTCCAGGTGCGAGCCGAGGACGAGCGCCGGCAGACCCGGCTCGCGGCCCTCCAGCCGGCCGCGGACGTTGCCGGCCTGGTCCACGTGGGTGGACGTCGCGCCCGCCGCGCGCAGCCACCCGGCGACGAGCGCGTTCGCGGCGGCGTGCTCGCCAGACAGGTGCACCCGCTCGAGGGCGTCGGGGCGCGAGGACAGCGCGCCCAGCTCGTCGCAGCGGGCGAGCACCCGGGCGGCGTCCTCGCGGTCGGTCGCCCCGAGCACCGAGGACGTCGCCGTCACGGGGCGTCCACGGGCGGGGCACCCGCGGCGTCGTAGACCTCGCGCGCCGCGGCGACGCCACCCCCGCCGACCACGGGCGCGCCCTCGGCGCGCAGCACCTGCTCCAGCGCCGCGAGGGTGATCATCACGGCGTCCCGGCGGGCGTTCCAGCCCATCGTCCCGATCCGCCACACCCGCCCGGCGAGCGGGCCGAAGGACGTGCCGATCTCGATGCCGAAGTCGGCCAGCAGCGCCGAGCGGACCTTCTCCCCGTCCACGCCGTCCGGGATCTCGACGGCGACGACGTTGTGCATCTTGTGCGCGACGTCGCCGAAGACGACCAGCCCGAGGCCCTGGACGCCGGCGAGCATCGCCTCGCCGTGCAGGCGGTGTCGCTCGACGGCGGCGTCGAGGCCCTCCTCCAGCAGCAGCCGGGCGCACTCGCGCGCCCCGTACAGCATGGAGGTGGCCTCGGTGTGGTGGTTGAGCCGGCGCGGGCCCCAGTAGTCGAGGATCATCCCCAGGTCGAAGTAGTTGGACCGGATGCGGTTGGCGCGCACCGGGTCCCCTTCGACACGGATGCCCTCCTCGATGCTCCGGCGCTTCTCGACCACCTCGACGGCGCGGGGGGACAGGCTCGTCGGCGCGCTGCCCGAGGGCCCGCCCAGGCACTTCTGCAGCCCGGCCGTGACGGCGTCGACGCCCCAGACGTCGGTGCGCAGCTCGTTGCCGCCGAGGGAGGCCGTGACGTCGGTGTAGAGCAGCGCGTCGTGGCGGCGGGCCACCTCGCCCAGGTCGGCCAGCGGCTGGTTCATCGTCGTCGAGGTGTCGCCCTGGACGACGGCGAGGACCTTCGGGCGGACCCGCGCCACGGCCTCCTCGACCTGCTCGGGGGTGAAGACGGTGCCCCACTCGGCCTCGACCGTGTGCACCTGCGCGCCCGCCCGCTCGCCGATCTCCCGCAGCAGGTGCCCGAAGCGGCCGAACACGGGGACGAGCACCCGGTCACCGGGCTCCAGCAGCGAGACGAGCACCGCCTCGATGCCGGCGCGGGAGGTGCCGTCGACGAGCAGCGTGGCGTCGTTGTCCGTGCGCAGCACCCGCCGGTAGAGGCCCTGGACCTCGTCCATCGTCGCCGTCATCCACGGGTCGTACTGACCCACGAGCGCGGCCGACATCGCCCGCAGCACGCGGGGGTCCGCGTCGACCGGGCCGGGGCCCATGAGCAGACGGGGCGGCGGGCTCACCGGGCCGGGGACGGGCGCCGGCGAGGGCTGGGGCTGCTCCACCCGGCCAGACTAGGGACAGGTCGTCGGGGCGACGGGGTGACGACCAAGGTCCGCGCCGACTGCCCTCGACCGAGGCCGTGGACGAGGACCTCGTCGCCGACCCC
>NZ_JBBHZF010000012.1:343-24742 GCF_037482365.1 Pseudokineococcus sp. 1T1Z-3 | reverse complement strand
CCCGACGGGGTCGGAGTTGCCCGAGGGGCTGCTCGCGGCGCAGGCGCGGTACGAGCGTGCGCTCGGCGAGGACGACCTGCCCGTGCTCGACGAGCTGTTCGCGCCGGGCCTCACGACGTCGCGGGCCCAGGGCGGCGACGTCCTCGTCGGCCACGGCGAGATCTCGGCCTACCGGGCCGAGCGGGGTGGCGCCCCGGCCCGCTGGGTGCGCCGGGTGCACGTGCGCCCTCTCGCAGCGGGGCTGGCGCTGACGACGACCGAGAGCGAGCGTCGCGACGGCGGCACGGGCGTCCAGACGCAGGTCTGGGCGCGTGGTGACGGGCCGGCCGGCGAGCACGGGGGCCCCTGGCGGGTCGTCGCCGCGCACGTCTCCAGCGGCCCCGTGCCCCCGACGCCCGAGCCCCTGCTCGACGCCGCGGTGTGGAGCGTCGCCCCCCGCGAGGCGGGCGCGCTGCTCGCGGGGGCCGAGGAGGGCCCCCTGGCGTGGGTCCGCGTCGCGGTGAAGGACCTGGTCGCGGTGCGGGGCCACCGGGTCGGGGCAGGGGTGCCCGCGTGGCTGGCGCAGGCACCGCTGGAGGCAGCGAGCGCCCCTGCGCTGCAACGGCTGCTCGACGCGGGCGCGGACGTCGTCGGCGTGGCGCAGACCGACGAGCTGGCCTTCTCCCTCGCCGGCCGCAACCGCCACTACGGCACGCCCGACAACCCCGCCGCACCCGGCCGGACGACGGGCGGGTCGACGAGCGGCGCGGCCGCGGCGGTGGCCTCCGGGGCGGCCGACCTCGGGCTGGGCACCGACACGGCCGGGTCCCTGCGGGTGCCCGGGTCCTTCTGCGGCCTCTACGCGCTGCGCCCGACCCACGGCGTCGTCCCGGTCGAGGGCGTGCTCCCGCTGGCGCCCTCCTTCGACACCGTGGGGCTGCTGGCCCGCGACGGCCGGCTGCTGCACGCGGCGGCACCCTGCCTGCTCGGAAGGGCCGCGACGGGCGCCCGGCCGGCGCGGCTGCTGCGCAGCGCCGTGCTCGACGACCTCGCCGAGCCGGCGACGAGGCTGGCCGTCGACGCCGCCTGCCTGGCGGTCGCCGTGCAGACCGGGCTGCCGCTGGCCGAGGTGCCGGCCGAGGACCTCGGCGCCGACGACGTCTCCCGGTGGGCAGAGGCCTTCCGGGTCGTGCAGGCCGCCGAGGCCTGGCGCAGCCACGGCGCCTTCGTGCGGGCCACCCCCGGCGCGCTGGACCCGGTGGTGGAGAGCCGCTTCCGCGCGGGAGAGCAGCTCGCCGACGGCGCGGAGGAAGCCGCTCGGGCGGTGCTCGCGGAGGCACGCACCCGGTTGCACGCCCTGCTCGACGGCGGCGGCGCCCTGTGCCTGCCCAGCACCGCGGGGCCGGCGACACTCGTCGGCGCCGACGAGGACGCCGTCCAGGCGGCGCGCACCGCGACCCTGCAGCTGACCTGCCTGGCGTCCCTCGCCGGGCTGCCCGCCCTGGGGCTGCCGTGGGGCCGGGTCGGCGAGCTGCCCGTCGGTCTCTGCGTCGTCGCCGGGCCGGGGCGCGAAGGCGACCTGCTGGCGCTCCTCGACGAGCTCGTGCCGTCGCGGGAGGTGCCGCTCTGAGCCCTCCCCGTCCTGTGCACCGGCCTGCGCACCGTGCTGGGGCCGCCGGGGACGACGACGCCCCGGGACCGTGAGGTCCCGGGGCGTCGGGCCGTACCTGGCCTCAGCTCTGGGGCGTCAGATCTGGGGCGTGGCCTTCGAGCTGCGGCGCGGCGCGGCGACGTCGTCGGCCGCCGAGGTGCGCCGGCGCGCAGCGGCGCTGGCGGCGCGCTGCCGCGCCTGCAGGTCGTGGTGCTCCGACGTCCGCAGGGTCGCGGCGGCGGTGGTCGGGTCGAGGAAAGGCTGGTGGGACGACACGGTGCGGTTCCTTGCTGTTGCTGCGGCACGCGGGCAGATCGCCCGCTCCATGAGGACAACGCCTGCGGCGCCGTGCCATTCCGCCACCGGCCCCCGACCGCCCGACGGGGTGAGCCGCCGGGTCGGCCGACGTGGGTCCCTCAGCGCCAGATGCTCTCGGAGACCTCGACGACGTGCGCGAGCTTGGCCCACTGCTCGTCCTCGGTGAGCGCGTTGCCCTCCTTCGTCGAGGCGAAGCCGCACTGCGGCGAGAGCGCCAGCTGCTCCAGCGGGGCGTACCGCGCGGCCTCGTCGACCCGGCGCCGCAGCAGGTCGGCATCCTCCAGCTGGGGCGTCTTGGAGGTCACGAGCCCGAGCACCACCGTCTTGCCCGGCGGCAGGTGCCGCAGCACCTCCAGCGACCCGGAGCGCTCGTCGTCGAACTCCAGGTAGTAGACGTCGACGTCGAGGTCGTTGAAGAGCTGCTCGGCGACGACGTCGTAGCCGCCCTCCATCGCCCACGCCGAGCGGTAGTTGCCGCGGCACAGGTGCGTGCCCACCAGCAGGTCGCGCGGCCGGCCGGCGAGGGCTGCGTTGAACTGGGAGATGAAGGCGTCGACCGTCCGCCGCAGGGTCGCCCCCTCGCCGCCGAGGCTCTGCCGGTGCACGGGGTCCCCGAAGAAGGTGAGGGCGACGTCGTCGACCTGCAGGTAGCGCAGCCCGGCCGCGTGCAGGCGGGTGATCTCCTCGGCGTAGGCGGCGGCGACGTCGGCCTGCAGCGCCGCCTCGTCGTCGTAGACGCCCGTCCAGCCCAGCGGCGTGACCCCGTTGTGGACCATGTTCGGCGAGGGGATGGTGAGCTTCGGCACGGCGCCGGTCCCCGCCTCGGCCACCGCCTCCTGCAGCGACGCCAGGGCCGGCCCGAAGATGGTCTCGCCGAGACGGACAGGCCCCCGCAGGTGCCGCTCGATGCCGGGCCAGAGCACCTCGGTGCCGTCCAGGCCCCCGCGGAAGGGGAAGGCGAAGGTGCCGCCCGGCTCGATGCCCTCCAGGCCGAAGACGAAGTCCTCGTGCCAGGAGTGGCGGCGCACCTCCCCGTCGGTCGCCGCGCCCAGACCGAGGTCGCCCTGGCGGCGCACGAGGTGGCGCACCGCCTCGTCCTCGACGGCGGTGAGCTGCTCGGCGGTGATGTCGCCGCTCTCGCGCTGGGCGCGGGCGCGCGTGACGGCGGCGGGGCGCAGCAGGCTGCCGACGTGCTCGGCGCGGAACGGACCGCCGGGGCTGACGGCCGCGAGGCGGTCGGCGCGGGCGGACGGTGTCGTGGTGCTCATGGCTCTCCCTGTGCAGGAGGGCGGCGCTCGTCACCGCCCTCGACGGGGCACGGCAGACGGTCGCCTCCCGCGCTTGGCGCTGCCGCCGCGACAGGACGGGCAGGCACCCTGGTCATCACCCGGGGCACCCCACCGCGAGAGAGGGTTGCCGGCCAGCGACCCGGGGGTTCGCGCTGGCACTCGTGACCGCTCCCGACGATAGCGCGCTCGCGGCCCCGTGGGCAGACCCACGGCGCCCCTGAGGGACGACCCGGAAGAGGACCCGGGGAGGGCCGGACGGCCGGGCGCCCCTGCTCGCCGTCGGGCACGCTGACGCCCGTGCAGGAGAGCCAGCGCCGGCCGTCGTCGGCGATGCCGGCGGACGCCCCCAGGGGCGTGCGCACCGCCTACCGCGTGCAGAACGGCGTCCGCGACGCGGCGGCGGCGCTGGCCCGGCGGCGCGGCTGGACGCCGGCGCTGCTCACCTACCCCGGCTACGGGACGCCGCGGGGCGCGCGGGTCCTCGGGCGGGTGCTGCTCGCGCCGCGCGGCACCGAGCCCTCCGAGCGCGTCGGCCTGCCGGGCTGGCGCCGCTTCCTCACCCTCGAGCTGCCCGACGCCGAGGTCGAGGTGACGCTCGGCGGCCGGTCGACGTCCGTGCGCACCGACGCCTCGGGCTTCCTCGACGCCGTCGTCGACGCCGACCTCGAGCCCGGCCGCGAGCGCGTGCACCTGGCCGTGCCCGGGCGCGCGGCCCTGGAGGGCGTCGTGCACGTGGCGCCCGCCGACGCCGTCCGCGGGGTCGTCTGCGACGTCGACGACACCGTGTGGGTCACCGGCCTGCGGACGCCGCTGCTCGCCGCGTGGCGCACGTTGACGGGCTCCAGCGCCAACCGGCACCCCGTGCCGGGGATCTGCGCCCTGCTGCAGGCCCTGGTGGCCGGCGACCGCACGACACCCGTCGTCTACCTCTCCAACGGCGCGTGGAACCTCAACGGCCCGGTCGTGCGCTTCCTGCGCCGCCACCGCCTCCCGGCGGGCGCGGTGCTCATGACGGACTGGGGCATCACCCCCGACCGGTGGTTCCGCAGCGGCCAGGCGCACAAGCGCGCGTCGCTGGAACGGCTGGCACGGGAGATGCCGGGCGTGCGCTGGGTGCTCGTCGGCGACGACGGCGAGCACGACCCGGAGATCTACCGCGACTTCGCCCGCTCGCACCCCGGGCACGTCGCCGGCATCGCGCTGCGGCAGGTCGGCCGCGGCGCGCAGCCCCGCGTCGAGGCCGAGGGCGACGTGCCCGTCGTCCTCGCCCCGGACGGGCGCCGACTGCTCGCCGACCTCGCGCCGCACCTGTGACGGCTCCGCCGTGACGCCGCCCCCGTGACGGCACCGCTGCCGGCGGCGCCGTCGACCCGCCCGGCGCGCGGCTCCCGCCGTCGAGCCCGCTCCCGCTGCATCATCGAGCGGTGCTCGCCCCCCGCCGCGCGCTGCTGACCGCGGTCGGCGCTGCCCTCGTGGCCGGCCTGACGGGCGGGCCGGCCGCGGCGTCCGAGCCGGGCGCCGGCCCCGCGAGCTCGTCGACGGCGAGCTGGACGGGCGGGTCGACGGCCATCCCCTCGGCGACGCCGGTGCCGGGCGCGGGCCGCCTCGACGTCGCCCCCCTGCAGGCCCTCGTCGACGAGGCCGCCGCGGACGACGTCCGCCTGTCGGTGGGGGTCGAGTCCCTGGACGGCGCCACGCTCACCGACGGGCCCGTCGTCCTGGGCTCGACCGAGGCCTACTCCTCGGCGTCGCTCGTGAAGGTGGCGCTCGTCGTCGCGGCGCTGCGCGCCGTGGACCGGGGCGACCTCACGCTGGACACCCCGGTCACGGTGACCGACGCCGACGACGTCGGCGGTGCGGGCGTGGTCGCCGGCTACCGCTCGCCGTACGAGGCCACCGTCGCGGAGCTCGCCGAGCTGGCCATCACCGTCAGCGACAACACGGCGAGCAACGTGCTCGCCGAGGAGGTCGGCCTGCCGGAGGTGCAGCGCCTCGTCGACGACCTCGACCTGGAGCCGACGCACCTGGGGCGCCTGTTCATGTCCTCCGGCGGCGGGGGCGCGCGCAACGAGATCGACACCGCGAGCACGCTCGAGCTGTTCCGGGCCGTCTACGAGGACGACGTGCTGAAGGCCTCCTCCCGCGGGCTCCTGCTCGGCTGGCTGCGGGGCCAGCAGCTCGACACCAAGTTCGCCCCGGTCCTGCCCGGCGTCGACCTCGCCAGCAAGACGGGTGACACCTCCTCGGTGAGCCACGACGCCGCCTACCTGCTCGACCCGGGGCGCGAGACGGTGCTCGTCGTCCTCTCCGAGACCGAGGACGGGCGCTCCCCGACCGCAGCGGCCGACCCCTACCTCGCCCGCGTGGCCGCGGAGGTCGGCGCCCAGGTGGCCGCGGCGGCGGCCCCGACGCCCGCGGTGGTGCCGGGCGAGACCGAGACGGTGGCCGACACGGTCCGGGAGACGCTCGCCGGCCAGGAGGACCCCTCGGGCTCGGCCCTGCCGGCGTTGGGCGTCGTCGCCCTCGGCGTGCTCGCCCTGCTGGCCCTGGCCGTCGTCGCGCTGCGCGCCCGGGTGCTGCTGCGCCGGCGCCGACGCGCTCGGCGCTGAGGCTCACACCGGCACGCGGCGCCGGTCCACCTCCGGACGGGCGAGGACCAGCACCGAGGCGACGAGGACGGCGACGCCGACAGCCAGCGCCGGTGCCCACCCGGGCCGGACGCCGTCGCCGAGCAGCGCGAGGCCAGCCAGGCCGGGCAGCAGCACCTCGGTGACGGACAGGACGGCCGTGACCGTGCCGGGCGCACCCTCCCGCAGGGCGGCGGCGACGAGCAGGACGCCGACGACGCTCATGACGACGAGCGCGTAGGTCAGCGGCTGGGTGAGCAGCCTCATGTCCTCGGCGAGGTCGCTCGTGATGTGCAGCGCCCGCACGCTCAGCGCCGTCCCGCCGTAGGCGGCCCCGGCGACGGCAGCCATGAGCAGCGGCCGACCGGAGCGCAGGACGGGCAGGGCGAGCGCGGCGAGGACCAGCGCGCTGGCGACGAGCACGGGCACCGCCGCCGAGGGGAGCGCGGCCGGCCGGCCGGGGGCGGCGCTGGCGGCGACGAGCACGAGCCCGAGGACGACACCGCCGACGGCCACCAGCTGGGCGCGCGGCACCCGGCGGACGTCGAAGCGGTGCGCGGCGAGCGTCGTCAGGGCCACCGTGGACGTCAGCACGGACTGCACGGCGACGACGGGCAGGAAGCGCAGCGCCACGACGGCGAGGACCCAGCCGACGCCGTCGAGGGCGAGGCCGAGCAGGTAGGCGGGCTGGCGCCAGACCGGTCGGTCGGCGCTGGCCCGGCGGCTGCCGGCCGCCTCCAGGAGGGTCGCGGCGGTGTTGGCGAGCATGGCCGCGAGGGCGGCGGCGAGGCCGAGCAGCGTCACGGGCGCCAGGGTGCCGCACCCGCGGAGGGGCGCTCGTCCGGTCGGCGCGGAGAGGCCGTCGCAGCGGCCGACGTCCGCCTGCTGGTCGGGGACTGGCGGGAGGCGGGCGGTGCACGGCGATGATGCAGGCATGGACACCGCCCAGACCGCCCTGACCTCCCGCGCCGACGTCGAGATCGACCGTCCGGAGCGCTGGGCGAAGCAGCTGGTGTCGCACCTGGCCCGCAAGGCCCCGCTGCAGAGCACCTCCGAGGGAGAGGAGCTCACCATCGGGGCCGGCACGGGCGTCGTCCGCGCCGAGGCGACCCGCCTCGTCCTGCTGGCGCGTGCCTCCGACGCGGCGTCCCTCGCCCGGGTGCAGGACGTGCTCGGCGGCCACCTCGAGCGCTTCGCCCACCGCGAGCAGCTCGTCGTGCACTGGCACGACTGAGCCCCCTCGACCGGACTTCGTAGCCTTCTTCCCTCTCAGAGGGCCCTGACGGCGGACTTCGTAGCCTTTCTCCGGTCGAGGGGCGGCACAGGTGTCGGGCAGACGCCGTGCGCAGCAGGAAGCACGACCGGCGCGGCGTCGTTGGAGCGGCCATGCGCGCGATGAGCTACGACACCTACGGCGACCTCGACGTCCTGTCCTCCGGCGACCTCCCCGAGCCGAAGCTGGCGCCCGGCGCCGTGCTGGTCGACATCCGGTCCGCGGCGGTCAACCCCGTCGACTGGAAGCTCATGGCGGGCGGCCTGGACGCCCTCATGGACGTGACGTTCCCCGTCGTGCCCGGCTGGGACGCCGCCGGCGTCGTCGTCGGGACCGGGCCGGACGTCCCCGAGTGGCAGGTCGGCGACGAGGTCCTCACCTACGCCCGCAAGGACGTCGTCGGCGGCGGCACCTACGCCGAGCGCGTCGCCGTCCCGGCGGTGAGCGTGGCCCGCAAGCCGGCGCGCATGACGTGGGACGAGGCGGCCGCCCTGCCCCTGGCCGGGCTGACGGCGCTGCGGATGGTCGAGCTGTGCGAGGTCGGCACCGGCGACGTGGTCCTCGTGCACGCCGGCAGCGGCGGCGTGGGCCACCTCGCCGTGCAGGTCGCCCGGGCCCGCGGCGCCCGCGTCCTGGCCACCGCCAGCGAGGGCAACCACGACTTCCTGCGCTCCCTCGGCGCGGAGCCGCTGGTCTACGGCGACGGCCTGCCGGAGCGCGTCCGCGAGCTGGTGCCCGGCGGCGTCGACGTGGTGCTGGACGCCGTCGGCGGCGTCCTGGAGCAGACCCTGGCCGTGCTCGCCGACGGCGGCCGGCACGCCTCCATCACCGAGCCGGAGGTCGAGGAGCACGGCGGGCGCTGGGTGTGGGTGCGCCCCGACGGCGCCGCGCTGGGGCGCCTGACGGCGCTCGTCGAGAGCGGTGACCTGCGCGTCGAGGTCGCCCGGACCTTCCCGCTCGCCGAGGCCGCGGACGCCGTGCGGCTGTCCCAGGGCGGGCACGTGCGCGGGAAGGTCGCGCTGCGGGTGAGCGAGGGGTGACCCGCTCCCCTCACACGATCGCGAGCTCGGTGCGCGGGGCTCCGGCGACGAACCGGCCCGGGTCGAGCGCCGCGACGTCGACGACGGGTGTGCGGCCGGTGACGAGGTCGCGCACCACCTCGCCGACGGCCGGGGCCATGAGGAAGCCGTGGCCAGAGAAGCCGGTCGCGGCGACGACGCGGACGCCGTGGTCGGCCACGCCTCCTCCGAGGACGCCGAGCGCGGCGTCGCGGTCCGGGGTCACCTCGTAGAGGCCGGCCCAGCCGCGCTCCAGCGGGACGTCCGCGAGCGACGGCGCGACGACGGCGAGCGCCGTGCGCAGGCCGGCGTGCCAGGAGTCGTCGACGGTGACGTCCTCGCCCGCCGGCTGGTCGGGGTCGGCCCAGCCGAGCAGGAGGCCGCCGGCGCCGTCGCCGTGCCAGTAGGCGCACGAGCGCTGGTCGATGGTGAAGGGCAGCGCCTCCGGCGCGACGGGGACGCCGGGAGGCACCGGCGCGGAGGCGATCTGGCGGCGGACCGGGACGACGGGCAGGTCCACGCCGAGCGTCTCGCCGACGGCGCGCGACCACGGCCCCGCCGCGGCGACGACGGCAGGCGCCTCGACGTCGTCGCCCGTGCTCGTGATGAGCCGGACCCGACCACTGGGCCGCTCGTCGGCGCCCGTCACCGCGCACCGTGTGCGGATACGGACGCCGAGGGCCCGCGCCGCAGCGGCGTACGCGCCGACGACGCGGCCGGGCCGGGCGACGCCGTCGTCGGGGGACCAGACGCCGCCGACGAGCGGGGCGGGGTCGACGACGGCGCCGAGCCGCGCGGTCTCGGCGGCGTCGACGACGGCGCTGGTGACCCCGAGGTCGCGCTGCAGGGCCACGGCGCGCTCGAAGGCCGGGAGGTGCTCGGCGTCGCGCAGGCAGAAGAGGTAGCCGGTGCGCCGGAAGCCGACGTCGACGCCCATCTCGTCGTCGAAGCGGGCGTACGCGGCGCGGCTGCGGGCGGCGAGCCTCACGTTGACCTCGCTCGAGAAGTGCGCCCGCACACCGCCGACCGGCTTGCCCGAGGAGCCGCACCCGAGCTCGCCGCGCTCGAGGAGGACGACGTCGAGCCCCGCCTGCGCGAGCCGGAAGGCCGCGCTGGTCCCCATGACGCCGCCCCCGACGACCACGACGTCCGCCTGCTCGGCCACCACGCTCCCCCCTTCGCCGGAGAAAGGCGACGAAGTCGATCCTGGACACCCCCCGAGGGGGAGAAAGGCTACGAAGTCCGTCCCCGAGGCTCCCCGCGGCGGAGAAGGGCTACGAAGTCCGAGCGGGTCGGGGGGGGTGGCGCGGGCTCAGAGGTAGGAGCCGGTGAGCGGCTCGGCGCGCCAACGGCCGTCGGCGACGACGGCGAGCAGCCGCTGCGTCGTCAGGTCACGGCCGTGCTGCAGGACGCCGCGGCGGACGACCTCGCGCAGGTCGGCGCCCGTCACCCCCGACGGCAGGGCCGCGGCGACGACGGCCGTGTCGACCGCCCTGCCCTCCGCCGCGTCTCGCGCGTCCGAGCCCCCGCCGGCCAGGGCACCGAGGTACCGGTCGAGGATCCGCGCGCTGGCGGGCGCGTCCGGCGGGTCGAGGGTGATGACGCTGTCGAAGCGGGCCGAGCGGGTCACGGCGGCGTCGAGCGCGGCGGGGTCGTTGGTCGAGGCGATCGTCAGGACGTCGGTGTAGGGCTCGGTGCCGTCGAGGACGGCGAGGAAGTCCGCGAGCGCCGTGCCGCGGGCGCCGGCGCGGCGGTCGCCGAGGTAGAGGTCGACGTCCTCCAGCACGACGACGCACGGGCCGAGGTCGGCGGTCTCCCGGTAGACCTGCCGCAGCACGGTGCTCGCGGCGGCCGCGTCGACGACGACGACCGTGAAGTCGCCGGCCATCTCGCGCGCGACCACCCGCGACAGGGCGCTCTTGCCGACCCCGGGCGGGCCGGCCAGCAGGACGCCGCGGTTGGTGCCGAGGCCCAGCTCGCGCAGGACCCCGGCGCGGGTCGTCAGGGCCGAGACGCAGGCGTCGACCTCGGCCCAGACGGCGTCAGGGAGCACGAGGTCCTCGCGCCCGCCCGGCCCGAGCGTCGTCGGCTGCAGCTCCAGCGGCAGCCGCGAGCCGGCGTGCAGCACCCGGCCGCGGAAGAAGCCCTTGTCCCGCCGCGCGGTGGCGAGGACGTCGTCGACGAGCGCCCGGGCGGCGGCGTGGTCGGCGGGCCGGGCCAGGACGCGCAGCGTCGCCGGGTCGGGGTCGAACTCGTCGCGGGAGAGCTGCACCACGACGTCGACGGCGCACGCCGTCCCCGCCGGGAGCGCGACGGCCGCGGTGGTCGGCACCGAGACGTGCTCGCCGTCGAGGTCGATGCGCGTCCACGTCGGCGCCTCGCCGTCCTCCGCGGGCCCGAGGACGGCCGTCGGGTGCGCGGCCACGAGGTCGGCGACGACGGCGCCGACGGAGACCGACTGGGTGTGCGTGAGGTCCACGCGCTCGGTGACGAGCGAGGTGTGCGGCTGGCCGAGGTGGGCCTCGACGAAGCCGCCGGCGCTGGCGCTGCTCGTCGGTGCGCCCGTCAGCAGCTCGCCCAGCACCTGCAGGGTGCGGCGGACCAGCGGGGCCTCGCCGTCGAGATGGGCGCCGAGGGCACCGGAGGAGTCGCTCACGACGACAGTCTCGTGCGTCACGACCACCGCGCGTGCCCCAGGATGCGGGGCGATGGACGACGTGACGGACGAGCAGGAGCCCGGCGGCCTGCTGCTGCGTGACGTCCGCCTCGTCGGGGCGCCCGACCCCCGGCGGGTCCGGGACGTCCTGCTCGCGGGCGGGCGCGTCGCCGCGGTCGCGGACCCGGGCGTGCTGACCGCGGACCACGTGGTCGACGCCGGCGGCGCGGCGCTGCTGCCGGGCCTGCGCGACGAGCACGTGCACCTCTCGGACTGGGCGGCGCACCGTCACCGCCCCGACGTCGCGGCGGCCGCCGACCCGCGTGAGGCGGCGTCGCTGCTCGCCGTCGCGGACGCCGCGCGGGGACGCCGCGACGAGGTCCTCGTCGGCCGCGGCTTCCGGGACGGGCTGTGGCCCGAGCCACCGCGCGCCGAGCACCTCGACGAGGCGCTGCCGGGGCGGCCCGTCGTGGTCGCGAGCGCCGACCTGCACAGCGCCTGGTGCAGCACCGCGGCGGCCCGGCGGTTCGGCGTCCCGCAGGCGGGGCTGCTCACCGAGCGGGCGGCGATGGCGCTGCTCGCCGACGCCGGCCGGCTGCCCGAGGCGCTCGGCGACGTGTGGGTGCTGGAGGCCGCGCAGGCCGCTGCGACCCTCGGCGTCACGGGCGTCGTCGACCTGCAGAAGGCGAGCCCCCTCGAGTGGGCGCGGCGCGCCGACGTCACGCGGCCGGAGCCGACGGCGGGTGGGGCGTGGGTCGCCGGCGGGCCCTCGGTGGCCGGTGGGCGCGGACCGGCGCTGCGCGTCGCGGTGGGGGTGTGGCGCGAGCACCTCGACGACGTCCTCGCCCCCGGCCTGCGGACGGGCGACCCGCTGCCGGGCGTGGTGGACGACGTCGCGGGCGAGCGGGTGCGGCTCGGGCCGCTCAAGCTCTTCGTCGACGGGTCGCTGGGGACGCGGACGGCGTTCTGCCGCAGCGCGTACGGCGGGGGCCACGGCGGGGACGACCACGGCGTCCTGCTGACCCCGGCCGAGGAGCTGGAGGAGCTGCTGCGCCGGGCGACGTCGGCGGGGCTGACGACGGCCGTGCACGCCATCGGCGACGAGGGCGTGCGGGTGGCGCTCGACGGCTACGAGGCCGCGGGCTGCGGCGGGCGCGTCGAGCACGCCCAGCAGGTACGCCCGGAGGACCTGCCACGCTTCGCCGCGCTCGGGGTGACGGCGTCCGTCCAGCCACGGCACGTCGTCGACGACCGCGACCTCGCCGACCGTTTCTGGGCCGGCGCGACGTCCCACGCCTTCCCGTACGCGGCGCTGCTGGCCGCCGGCGCCGACCTCGTCCTCGGCTCGGACGCCCCCGTCGCGCCGCTCGACCCGTGGGACGCGATCGCCTGCGCCGTCCACCGCAGCGACGACGACCGCCCGCCGTGGCACCCCGAGCAGCACCTCACCCTGCGCCAGGCGCTGACTGCGTCCTGCGGCGGCCGCTCGCACGTGCGCGTCGGCGACGTCGCCGACCTCACGCTGCTGGCCGAGGACCCCGCCGACACCCTCGCCGTCGGCGGCCCCGACGCCCTGCGCGCCCCCGAGGTGCTCGGCACGCTCGTCGGCGGGCGGTGGACGCACCGGCGCTCCGCGCTCGCCCCGTGAGGCCCCCGGCCGGACGGGTACGAGGTGGCGGTCTGCCGGACGCCGTACCTGGTGGAGCGGCATGCTCGGCACGTCAGCACGGTGCCGGAGCAGGGGTGAGGCCGCCATGAGCGCGAGGACGACGGGCTGGTCGGCCACGGCGCCCGGGACGCTGCGCGGTGCCGCGGCAGGCGCCGCTCTCGTGCTGCTCGTCGTCACCCTGCCGCTGCTGCTCGACCCCGCCGGCAGGACGGCCGCCCCCTTCAGCGTGCTCTTCGCCGTCCCCGGTGCGCTGCTCGGAGGGGTGTGCGGCCAGGTCGCCGGCCGCCTCCTCGACGCCCGCCGCCCGTGGTGGCAGGCGGCGCTCGCGTCCTCGGTGCTGGGGCTCCTCCTGCTGCTGGGCGTCCTCCTGGTGCTGGGGGCTCTAGATCCTTCGAGGCTGCTGCTGGCGGTGGGGACGATCGGGTGGGCGCTCGGCGTCGGCGTCGTCCTCCTCGCCACCTGGCAGAGCTGGTCGCTGGCGCGACGCCGCTCACGCCTCGCGGTCGGCTGACCCACCTCGACGCGAGCGGGTGAGGTGGGCCGACCGCCTGCGGCGACGGGTCCCGACGTCCGAAGATCACGGCATGAGCGACGTGCTGACCGCCGCCGAGCTGCGCTCGGTGCACCTACCCGTCCGCCGCTGGGGCTCCGGCTACGCGACCGCTGAGGTCGACGCGCTGCTCGAGCAGGCCGCGGCGACGCTCGACGGGTCGCCCGAGCGGCCGCTGTCGGCCCAACAGGTCGCGAGCTGCGTCTTCACCACCGTCTGGCGGAGCTCTTACGACATGGATCGGGTCGACGACCTCCTCGACCGCGTCGTGGAAGCGCTCACCGCCGCCGGGCTGGTCGAGCCGGTGGCCGCACCCGCTCGCCACGACGGGCGCGCTGCCGCCACCGGTCCTGCAGCAGGAGGCGTCACGGCGCACGACCTCCGGCACCCCGACCTGCCGACGGCCGGCTTCCTGGCGCAGGGCTACGCCCGCGAGGAGGTCGACGCGCTGCTGCGTCGCGCGGCGTCGGCGCTGACCCACCAGGGAGCGAGCGGCCCGACGCTGACGGCCGACGCCGTCCGCGCGAGCTCCTTCACCCTCACCCGCCGCGGCGGCTACGACGTGCAGGCGGTCGACGCCCTCCTCGACCGCGTCGTCGCGTCGCTGCCGTCGGCCTGAGCGAGGCGCATGCAGAGACGGTCAGCGCACCGGGTCCCAGCCCGCGGCGAGCGCGACGACCGTCCACAGCGCCGTCGAGGCGACACCGACGAGCAGCGCGACGGGACGCTCGGCGCCACGGCTCCACCACCAGGTCATCGCGGCGACCGCCGTCAGGGAGATCCCGCCGAGCACCCACACGCCCCGCGTGACGAGGGTCATCGCGCTGCCCGGGTCGCCGTCCAGCCGCAGGGCCGTGAGCAGGCACGCCGACGCGGCGAACCCGGCGGCCAGCGCCAAGGCGACGGCGAGCACCGGTGGCGGTCTTCTCGGCACCTGCACCACACGCCCCACTGTGCCGGACGACGACGACGTCGCCCGACCCGGCGGCGACAGGCCGCGCACCCCTCCGGCCCCCGCGTGCGGGTGATCACCGGGCCGGAGCCTCGGGGCGGCGCCCTCCGCGCCGATGGGCACGAGGTGGACGAGCCGCTGACCGTCGAGGAGCTGCGCGCCACCCAGCTGCCCGTCCGGCGCTGGGGCAGCGGCTACGACGTCGCCGAGGTCGACGCCCTGCTGCAGCGCGCCGCCGCCACGCTCCAGGGCCGGGCCGCCCTGCCCCTGACGGCACCGGAGGTGGCCGCGGCGGGGTTCACCGTCAGGCGGCGCCGCGGGTACGCCATGGACGGCGTGGACGACCTCCTCGACCGTGTCACCGACGCGCTGACGCCGGACCGCGCGTCCGCACCACCTCGGCCGGCCGCCGCGCCCGCGGCAGGACCGACGTCGACGGCTCAGCCGGCGACTCCGTCCCCGACGTCACGGGTCGTGCCGCCGGCGCCCGTCCAGGCGTCCTCCGCCGAGCTGCCGCGGGCCGGGTTCCTCGCGCAGGGCTACGCCCGCCAGGAGGTCGACGTGCTGCTGCGCCGGGCGGCGTCTGCCCTCACCCACCAGGGCGCCAGCGGCCCGACCCTCACGGCCGACGACGTCCGCGCCGCCACCTTCACGACGACGCGGCGCGGCAGGTACGACGTCGCGGCCGTCGACGACCTGCTCGACCTCGTCGCCGCGGCGCTGCCTCCGGCTCGTCGCTGACCGGCCCGCCGGTCACCTCTCCTCGTGCCGCACCAGGAGGGTGCGCAGCAGACGCGCGAGGTGCTCGGCGTCGTCACCGGCCAGGGGGTCGAGGAGGTCGGCGCCGGCGCCCAGGTGGTCGGGCAGGGCCGCGTCGACGGCCGCCCGGCCGGCGGTGGTGAGGGAGACGTGGACCGTGCGGGTGTCGACGTCGCCGCGCCGCCGGCGGACCAGCCCCCTGACCTCCAGGCGGTCCAGGCGCTGGCTGACTGCGCCGCTGGTGACCATCGAGGAGGCGGCCAGCTGGCCCGCGGTGAGCTCGTGCGGCGGCTCCGCGCGCCGCAACGTCGCCAGCACGTCGAAGGAGGGGGCGTCGAGGCCGTGCCGGGCGAAGGTGGCCTGCTGCCGCGCCTCGACCAGCCGGGTCAGCCGGGAGAGACGCCCCAGCACCGCCATCGGCGTCGTGTCCAGGTCCGGGCGCTGCCGGGCCCACTGCGCCAGGACGTCGTCGACGTGGTCGCTCACGAGCAGATCCTAACCAGACCTCTTAGCGCTCAGATATGATGTCTCAATGCTAAGAGAAAAAGTGCTGCTGACGACGGCCCTCGCACCGGTCGTGTGGGGCACGACCTACCTCACGACCACCGAGCTGCTGCCGCCGGACCGCCCGCTGCTGGCCGCGACCCTGCGGGCGCTGCCCGCCGGTCTGGTGCTGATGGCGGCCTACCGCATCCGGCCGCGCGGGTCGTGGTGGTGGCGCGTCGCCGTCCTCGGCACGCTCAACATCGGCGGCTTCTTCGCGTTGCTCTTCGTCGCCGCCTACCGCCTGCCCGGGGGCGTCGCCGCCGTCGTCGGCGCCCTGACCCCCGTGCTCGTCGCCCTGCTCGCGCCACGGCTGACGACCGAGCGCACCTCCGCGGCCGCCCTCGCGGCGGGACTGCTGGGGGTGGTCGGGGTGTCCCTGCTGGTGCTGCGTTCTCAGGTCACCCTCGACGTGGTCGGCCTGCTGGCGGCCCTGGGTAGCGCCGTCTCGATGTCCCTCGGCGTGCTGCTGACCAAGCGGTGGGGACGCCCGGTGCCGCTGCTGGCCTTCACCGCGTGGCAGCTGCTGGCCGGCGGCCTGGTGCTGCTGCCGCTGGCGGTGGTCGTCGAGGGAGCACCGCCGTCGCTCGACCTCCCGGCCGCGGTCGGGTACTCCTACTTGGCGCTGGTCGGGACGGCCCTGGCCTACGCCGCGTGGTTCCGGGGGATCGTCGCGCTCCCGGTCGCCCGCGTGGCCGTCCTCGGCCTGCTCAGCCCGGTGGTAGCGACGACCGCCGGGTGGCTCGTCCTCGGGCAGTCCCTCGCACCGCTGCAGGTGGTCGGGGCCGCGGTCGTCGTCGCGGCCGTGGTGCTCGCGCAGCTGCACGGCCCGTCCGCGCGTCCTCCCCGAGACGGGAGTCACCGGGGCAGGGTCAGCTTGAGGCCCTCGTGGGAGGCGACGAACCCGAGGCGCTCGTAGAACTGGTGGGCGCCGCCACGGGTCTTGTCGCTGGTCAGCTGGACGAGGGCGCACCCGCGACGACCGGCCTCCTCGACCGCCCACTCGACCAGTGCCGAGCCCAACCCCGTGCCGCGGTGGTCCGACCGGACCCGCACCGCCTCGAGCTGGGCCCGCAGCGCTCCGCGCCGGGCGAGGCCGGGGAGGAAGGTCAGCTGCAGCGTCGCGACGACGTCCTCCCCCTCGGTCGCGACGACGAGCAGCTGGGCCGGGTCGGCGTCGACCAGGCCGAAGGCCGCCAGGTAGGCCCGGTGGTCGTCCTCGCTCCTGATGCCGTCCCGACCGGCACCGAGCTGGTCGGCGGCCAGCAGGGCGACGACCGCAGGGACGTCGTCGGCCACGGCTCGGCGCAGCACCACCTCCCGCCCCGGCAGCGAGAGCATCGCCAGGGTCGCCATCACGTCAGGCTGCCCGAGCGCCTGCCGCAGCCGCGGCACGACCCGCCGACGGCCCGTGCGCAGCGTCCTCACCGATGATCTCGACATGGTCCTCGAGCACGCCCTGCTGTCCGTCCGGCCGGGGCAGGAGGCGGCTTTCGAAGATTCCTTCCGGCAGGCGAAGGACGTCATCGCGGACATGCCCGGCTTCGGGCGGCTGACGCTGTCCCGGTGCCACGAGCGTCCTGGGACCTACCTGCTGCTGGTCGAGTGGGAGACCCTCGAGCACCACACGGTCGGCTTCCACGGCTCGCCCGAGTACGAGCGCTGGCGCCGGCTGCTGCACCACTTCTACGACCCGTTCCCCGTCGTCGAGCACTTCGACGAGGTACTCACGGTCTGAGCTGGTGAGCACCTCACCCCCTGAGCCGTCGCACTCGTGGGCGGGTCGGCGACATCAGCTCCGCCGCGCCGTCGGCGAGCCGCCCGAGCGTCCGGAGCCCGGTCTGGCTCATCACCGGGTTGCTGTCGCGGTAGTACCAGCCGAGACCGAGGGCCTGCTCGAGCGCCCAGGCGGCGCCGCGGGCCCACTCCAGGTCGGGCGTGCCCAGCGCGTCGCGGAAGGCCGCCCGGGCGGGGGCGTCGAGCAGGTGCCACGCGCCCACGAGGTCGAGCGCCGGGTCGGCCGGGCCGGCGCCGCCGACGTCGACGAGGCCGGCGAGCCGCCCGCCGGCCACGACGATGTTGCCCGGCACGAGGTCCCCGTGCGTCGTGACGTCGCCGCCCGGGCTCGGGGGCAGCTCGCGCAGCCGCGCCCACAGCCGGCGCAGCGGGGCGACGTCGACGAGTCCGTCGCTGCGCCGGAGGCACGTCGCCACCCAGGCGTCGTGGTCGGGCAGCGACCCGCCCCGACCTCCGCCCGCGAAGGTGCGCCCGCCCGTGGGGATCGTCCGCAGGGCCGCGACGGCGGCCGCGAGGTCGTCCGCCAGGAGGGAGGAGGACGCGTGGCTGGTGGGTGTCGCGACCTCACCGGGCACCCACGTCCACACCGACCACGGCACCGGGACGCCGGGGCCGGGCTCGCCGGTGGCGACGGGCTCCGGCGTCTCGACGCCGACCTGCCCGACCAGGAGCCGCGCGGCGGCGGCCTCGGCGTCCCGCTGCGCCCGGGCGGCGCCGACGTCCCCGGCGACGAGCGGCAGGCGGACGACGAGGTCGTCGCCCAGGCGGAAGGAGGCGTTGACGGTCCCGAGCTGCGGCAGCGCCCGGACAGGCAGGTCGCCCCAGGCCGGCAGCTGCTCGCGCACGAGCGCCGCCACCTGCGTCGCGTCGACCGTCAGCTGCCCCTCGTGCATGACCACCCGGCCACCCTGCCGCCGCGCCCGCCCGCCTGTCCCCGGAGTTGTGCGTCGGCGAGACGCCGGATCGCCCCCCGCCGCCCCACGCACCGCCCCGGCGGGTGGAGACTCGCCCCCATCGCGAGGAGGCGCCTCGCACGGGAGGAGACGGCGATGAGCAACGTCGTGCGCGCGGCGCTCGTCCAGGCGACCTGGACGGGCGACAAGGAGACGATGATCAAGGCGCACGAGGAGTACGCGCGCCAGGCCGCCGACGCCGGCGCCCAGGTCATCTGCTTCCAGGAGCTGTTCTACGGGCCCTACTTCGCGCAGGTGCAGGACACGGCGTACTACGCCTACGCCGAGTCTGTCCCCGGGCCGACGACCGAGCGCTTCCAGGCGCTGGCGGCCGAGCTGGGCATGGTCATGGTCCTGCCGATGTACGAGGAGGAGCAGCCCGGCGTCCTCTACAACACCGCCGCCGTGGTCGACGCCGACGGCAGCTACCTCGGCAAGTACCGCAAGCAGCACATCCCGCAGGTCACGGGCTTCTGGGAGAAGTTCTACTTCCGCCCCGGCAACCTCGGGTACCCCGTCTTCGACACCGCCGTCGGCAAGGTCGGCGTCTACATCTGCTACGACCGCCACTTCCCCGAGGGCTGGCGCGCCCTCGGGCTCGCCGGCGCGCAGATCGTCTTCAACCCCTCGGCCACCTCGCGCGGCCTGTCCAACTACCTGTGGCAGGTCGAGCAGCCCGCCGCCGCCGTCGCCAACGAGTACTTCGTCGGCGCCATCAACCGGGTGGGCATCGAGGACCTCGGCGACGACGACTTCTACGGCACGAGCTACTTCGTCGACCCCGAGGCCAAGATGGTCGGCGACGTCGCCTCCAGCCACGACGCCGAGCTGCTCGTCCGTGACCTCGACATGGACCTGCTGCGGACCGTCCGCGACCGCTGGGCCTTCTACCGCGACCGTCGGCCGGACACCTACGACGACCTGACCACCCCCTGAGACGTCCGGAGGCGTGGCGCGACAACGCCTCTGGCTAGCCTCGCCCCCGCCGGCCTCGTGGTCGGCCCCCTCGCCGACCTCGGAGGACCCGTGGCCCGCACCCTCATCGCCGGCGGCACCGTCGTGTCCGCGACGGGCGCCGCGCCCATGGACGTGCTCGTCGACGGCGAGACCGTCGCCGCGCTGCACGTGCCCGGCGGCGCGGACGACGTCGCCGTCGACCGGCGGGTCGACGCGGCCGGCAAGTACGTCGTCCCGGGCGGCGTCGACGTCCACACCCACATGGAGATGCCCTTCGGCGGCACCCAGTCGGCCGACACGTTCGAGACGGGCACGCGCGCCGCGGCGTGGGGCGGGACGACGACCGTCGTCGACTTCGTCGTCCAGCGCGCCGGCGAGGTGGTGCAGAACCAGCTGGCCGCCTGGCACGCCAAGGCGGCGGGGCGGTGCGCCGTCGACTACGGCTTCCACATGATCCTCGGCGACGTCACGCCGGAGGCGCTGAAGGCGATGGACGCGCTCGTGCGCGACGAGGGCGTCACCAGCTTCAAGCTGTTCACCGCCTACCCGGGCGTCTTCTACAGCGACGACGGCCAGATCCTGCGGGCCATGCAGACGGCGCGCGCCAGCGGCGCGACGATCATGATGCACGCGGAGAACGGCATCGCCATCGACGTCCTCGCCGCCCAGGCCGTCGAGCGCGGCGAGACCGACCCCGTGCAGCACGGCCTCACCCGCCCGCCGGTGCTGGAGGGCGAGGCGACCCACCGGGTGATCGCGCTGGCCGAGGTCGCCCAGGACGTGCCGCTCTACATCGTCCACCTCTCGGCGTCCCAGGCGCTGGAGCAGGTCGCCCGTGCCCGGGCTGCGGGGCGCAACGTCTTCGCCGAGACGTGCCCCCAGTACCTCTACCTGACGCTGGAGGACCAGCTCGGCGCGCCCGACTTCGAGGGCGCGAAGTGGGTCGCCTCGCCGCCGCTGCGCAGCAAGCACGAGCACCACGGCCGCGACCTGTGGACGGGCCTGCGCACCAACGACCTGTCTGTCGTCTCCACCGACCACTGCCCGTTCTGCCTGAAGGACCAGAAGGAGCTCGGGCGCAGCGACTTCCGCGCCATCCCGAACGGCATGGCGACGGTGGAGCACCGGATGGACCTGCTGCACGAGGGCGTCGTCCGCGGCGAGCTCTCGCTCGAGCGGTGGGTCGAGACCTGCTCCACCACACCGGCCCGCATGTTCGGCATGTACCCGAAGAAGGGTGTCATCGCCCCGGGCTCGGACGCCGACGTCGTCGTCTACGACCCGGCCGGTGGCGGCGTGATCAGCGCGCAGACCCACCACATGGCCCTCGACCACTCCTCCTGGGAGGGCTTCCGCGTGACGGGCGGCGTCGACACCGTGCTCTCGCGCGGGGAGGTCGTCATCTCCGGCGGCCAGTACCTCGGCCGCGCCGGGCACGGGCAGTTCGTCCCCCGCGGGCTGTCGTCCTACCTGCGCTGACCCGCGCCGCCCCTCACTGCCCCCCGAACCCCCGCGGCGCACGAGCGCACGAGAAGGAGCACGCCCGTGGACTTCGGCGTCGTCCTGCAGACCACCCCGCCCGCCTCGAGGGTGGTGGACCTGACCCGGCGGGCGGAGGACTACGGCTTCACCCACGCGTGGACGTTCGACTCCCACGTGCTGTGGCAGGAGCCGTTCGTCATCTACAGCCAGATGCTCGCGGCGACACGCAAGATCGTGGTCGGGCCGATGGTGACGAACCCGGCGACGCGCGACCCCAGCGTGACGGCCTCGCTCTTCGCGACGCTCAACGACATGTTCGGCAACCGCACGATCTGCGGCATCGGTCGCGGGGACTCCGCCGTGCGCGTCGGCGGGGGGCGACCGACGACGCTCGCGGCGCTGCGCAGCGCCGTCCACCTGATCCGCGAGCTGGCCAACGGCAGGTCCGTCGACGTCGAGGGGACGAGCCTGCAGATGCCGTGGGCGGCGCGCAGCAGCCTCGACGTGTGGGTCGCGGCGTACGGCCCGAAGGCGCTGGACCTCACCGGCCAGGTCGGCGACGGCTTCATCCTCCAGCTCGCCGACCCCGACATCACGCGGTGGATGGTCGCGCGGGTGCGGGCTGCCGCCGAGGCCGCCGGGCGGGACCCCGCCGCCGTGAAGATCTGCGTCGCCGCCCCCGCGTACGTGGGCGACGACGTCGCGCACCAGCGCGAGCAGTGCCGGTGGTTCGGCGGCATGGTCGGCAACCACGTCGCCGACATCGTCGAGCGGTACGGCAGCGAGGGCGAGGTGCCGCAGGCGCTCACCGACTACGTCCGTGAGCGCAAGGGCTACGACTACGCCCAGCACGGGCGGGCCGGCAACACCCACGCGGCCTTCGTGCCCGACGAGGTCGTCGACCGGTTTTGCCTGCTCGGGCCGGTGGAGGCCCACGTCGAGCGGCTGCTGGAGCTGCGCGGCCTCGGCGTCGACCAGTTCGCGCTCTACCTCCAGCACGACGCGAAGGACGCGACGCTCGCGGCCTACGGCGAGAAGGTCATGCCGCTCGTCACCCAGCACGCGGGTGCGCCCGCGTGAGCTCCGACGCCGCGCTGGCGACCGCGGCGACGACGTCGGGCGGCGCCGCGGCCGGACGGGCGCGTCTGGGCCGCATGGCGCGCAGCGGGCGCGACACCGGACGCCGCGTCGTCGCGGTGGGCGCCGCCGTCGTGCTGCTGCTCGCGGCGTGGGAGACGTACAAGGCGGTCGGACCGGCCGACGGCCTGGAGCTCCTCGGCACCCGCGTCCTGCCGCGCGCCAGCGACGCCGCCATGCCGCACACCTGGACCGTGCTGGCGGTGCTCGGCGAGCCCGAGGTCGCCGTCGCGGCCAGCCGGACCGTCGGCGAGGCCGTGCTGGCCGCGGCCGCGACGACGCTGCTGCTCTCCCTGGGCGGGCTGGCCCTCGGCGCGGGCGTCGGCCTCCTGCTCGCCGTCGCCATGGCGCGCCTGCGCGTGGTCGAGCACGGCCTCCTGCCGTGGGTGCTGCTGAGCCAGACCGTGCCGCTCATCGCCGTCGCCCCGCTCGTGGCCGGCTGGGGCGGCGGCATCGCGATCATGGGGCGGCCGTGGACGTCGGAGATGTCGGTCGTCGTCGTCGCGGCGTACCTGGCCTTCGCGCCCGTCGCCGTCGGCGCCTTGCGCGGGCTGCAGTCGCCGGCGCCCGCCGCGCTCGAGCTGTTCACCGCCAGCGCCGCCTCGTGGACGCAGACGCTCGTGCGACTACGGCTGCCCGCGTCGGTGCCCTACCTCGTGCCGGCGTTGCGGCTGTCGGCGGCCGCGGCCGTCGTGGGCGTCGTCGTGGCCGAGATCTCGACCGGCACGCGCGGCGGCATCGGCCGGCTCGTCATCGAGTACGCCCAGCAGGCGACGACGTCGCCGGCCCGGGTCTACGCGGCGGTGCTCGGCGCGGCGACGATCGGGCTCGTCGTCGCGGGACTCGTGGCCCTGCTCGACGTCGCGCTGCGGCGGGCGCGCGAAGGCGCCTCGTGAGCGCGCCGACCCGCGAGACGGGGTCGGCGACGACGGGCCGCGGCGCCCGCGTGGAGGTGCGCGGCGTCGACCAGCGCTTCCCCGCGGCCAGCGGCGAGGTGCACGCCCTCGCCGACGTGAGCCTGGACATCGCGCCAGGAGAGCTGGTCTCGCTCATCGGGCCGTCCGGCTGCGGCAAGAGCACCCTCCTGCGCTGCGTCGCCGACCTCGTGCAGCCGACCTCGGGCGAGGTGCTCGTCGACGGGCAGAGCGCCCGGGCCGCCAGACTGGCGCACCGCTACGGCATCGCCTTCCAGGCAGCGGGTCTGCTGGAGTGGCGCACGGTGCGGCGCAACGTCGAGCTGCCGCTGCAGCTGCACGGCGTCGGGAAGGCCGAGCGGCGGGCGCGCGCCGAGCACCTGCTGGAGCTCGTCGGCCTGGCCGACGTCGCCGACGCCCGGCCCTCGCAGCTGTCCGGCGGCATGCAGCAGCGCGTCGCGATCGCCCGGTCGCTGGCCGAGGACCCGCCGCTGCTGCTCATGGACGAGCCGTTCGGCGCGCTCGACGAGATGACGCGCGAGCGGATGCAGGCCGAGCTGCTGTCCCTGCGCGCCGCCTCGGGCACGACGGTGGTCTTCGTCACCCACTCCATCCCCGAGGCGGTCTTCCTCTCCGACCGGGTCGTCGTCATGTCGCCGCGGCCGGGCCGCGTCGTCGACGTGGTGCCCGTGACGGGCGAGGGCGGGCTGGAGCGCACCGGCGACGTCCGCGAGGCGCCCGCCTTCTTCGACCGCATCACCGCCGTCCGCGAGGCGCTGCGCGGCGGGTCGGACGACACCGGTGGCGGCCGCGGCGGGGTGGAGGACCGGTGAGCGCGACGACGTCGGCGCCACCGCGCAGGGGACGCCGCCGACCCCGCCGGTGGGCCGACGGCGCGCTCGTGCGGCTGCTGGCCCCGGTCGTCGCGGCCGTGCTGGTGCTCGTGGCGTGGGAGGTCTTCGTCCGCGTCGGCGACGTCCAGCCGTACCTCCTGCCGGCGCCGTCGGCGATCGGCGAGCAGCTGGCCGCGGGCGCGCCGCAGGTGCTGAGCGCGGCGCTCGCGACGGGCGCCAACGCGCTCGTCGGGCTCGTCGGCGGCTCGCTCCTCGGGATGGCGCTGGCCCTGCTCGCCGTCCGCTCGCGGTGGCTGCGCGACGCGCTCGTGCCGCTCGCGGCCGCGGCCAACGCCGTGCCGATCGTGGCGCTCGCGCCGCTGTTGTACCTGATGTTCTCCTCGACGAGCGAGGTGCCGCGGCGGGTCGTCGTCGGCGTCGTCGTCCTGTTCCCGGTCTTCGTCAACGCCCTCCGCGGGCTGGCGCAGGTCTCCCCCGTGCACGCCGAGCTGATGCGCAGCTACGCCGTCAGCAGCTGGGCGGTGACGCGCACGGTGCGCCTGCCCGGCGCGCTGCCCTTCGTCTTCACCGGCCTCCGGCTGGCGTCCTCCCTCGCCGTCATCGCCGCCGTCGTCGCCGAGTACTTCGGCGGCCTGCAGACCGGCCTGGGCGCGCGCATCACCTCGGCCGCCGCGCAGTCGGCCTACCCGCGGGCCTGGGCTTACGTCGTCGGCGCCTGCGCGCTCGGCGTCCTCTTCTACGTCGCGGCCCTCGCCCTCGAGCGGCTCGTCACCCCGCACGCCCGCCCGCGCTGAGCCGCGGGCGTGCGCCCGGGCGTCCGGGCGGCACCGGGCAGGGGCACCCCTCAGGCGGCGCAGTCGGGTGTGCGCTGGGGGGTGCGGGTGGCCCATCGGGTGATGAGGCGGTCGAGGTGGGGTGCCCAGGGTGGTGGTGGGACGCGGGGGTCGGCGGAGTCGGGTGGGTACCAGTGGACCTGGGCGC
>NZ_JBBHZF010000012.1:0-232 GCF_037482365.1 Pseudokineococcus sp. 1T1Z-3 | reverse complement strand
CCGTCGCAGGCGAGCATCTGGGTCTGCTCGGCCGAGACCGGTGCCCCGCCGGGCAGGAAGGCGGGTGCTGCGCCGGGGGCGGTCGGGTCGGTGATGGTGGCCAGGGGCACGGTCACCAGCAGCCTCGGCCGGGAGGAGGAGCTGCCGGTGTGGCCGGCGAGGTGGGCGTCGGCGAGGGTGACCAGGGCCTGGGCGAGCCGGGTGGCGGCGGGGCGGGGGTCGCGGGTGCCGT
>NZ_JBBHZF010000011.1:556-817 GCF_037482365.1 Pseudokineococcus sp. 1T1Z-3 | reverse complement strand
TTTTGGCGACAGTCTCGGCGAGGGCGCGACACGCCGACGAAGCGGCGTCCGGAACTCGTGTCCGTAACCTGTGTGTAGCGGAACCACTGTCGGGAGGTTTCCGTACGCTTACCCCGTGCCCCACGCCCTCGGCTACGCCCGGGTCTCGACGACCGCGCAGGACCCCTCGCTCCAGCACGACGCGCTGCGCTCGGCCGGCTGCGCGCACGTCTGGACTGACGTCGCCTCCGGTGCCCGGGACGACCGCCCCGAGCTGGCCAA
>NZ_JBBHZF010000011.1:0-507 GCF_037482365.1 Pseudokineococcus sp. 1T1Z-3 | reverse complement strand
GGGGTGGGGTTCCGGTCGGTGACCGAGTCCATCGACACCACCACCGCCGGCGGCCGGCTCGTCTTCGCCCTGTTCGGCGCGCTGGCCGCCTTCGAGCGCGACCTGGTCCGTGATCGCACGATGGCCGGCCTGGCGGCCGCCCGCGCACGCGGACGCGTCGGTGGTCGCCCCACCGTCATGACGCCCGCGCGCATCCAGGCCGCGCGATCCCTGCTCGCGGTCCCGGGCGCGACGGTCACGTCCGTGGCCAAGGACCTCGGCGTCAGCCGCGCCACCCTCTACCGCCAGGTCATCACTCCCGCCGGCGAAGCGACATCTACCCCCGAGCCAGACGCTCCCGAGAGGACCACCCCATGAGCCCAGCCCACGTCCTGGACGACGCCCAGTTCGCGGCGCTGGCCACGCGCTCGAGCGCGCAGCGCGCGGCCGCGCTGCTGGCCATCGACCATCCCGCCGCAGTGCCGCCGGAACCCCGCGTCGCGCTGCTCGACGAGGCCCGCGCGTGGC
>NZ_JBBHZF010000010.1:2010-2198 GCF_037482365.1 Pseudokineococcus sp. 1T1Z-3 | reverse complement strand
GTGGAGCGGTGGGGGTGAAGGGCCCCCGTCCATGGGGACCCGTTGTTCTGTCGGTGCGACGGCCCAGCACCTGAGCCGATTCACCCGGTCGCGCGGCACACCGGACGCGGCAGCGGCGGACCGGCCCGCTCGGGCCGACCCGCCGCTGTCGGTGACTCCTAGTCGCGCCTAGGAGGTGGAGGAGCTCA
>NZ_JBBHZF010000010.1:1562-1909 GCF_037482365.1 Pseudokineococcus sp. 1T1Z-3 | reverse complement strand
TCGAGGCGGTTCTGCTTGGCACCCAGGTCCGCCCGGGTCGTCGAGACCGTGCTCAGCGCAGCGTCGATCGCCGTGAGGGCGGCGCCGGCGGCGGCGGGCGTCGTGGAGACGTCGATGCCCTGCGTGGCCGAGGCACCCTGGACGCCCAGACCGAGCGCCCCGAGGCCCTTGAAGGTGACGGGGTCCGTGGCGGGGGTGACCTCGCCCGCGTTGATCGCCACGGCGATCTGCTCGCCGCCGTTGGCGCCGACCTGGCAGCTGCCGTTGTAGCTGCCGTCCAGCAGCTTCTGGCCGTTGAACGTCGTGGTGTCGGCGATCCGGGTCAGCTCCTGGGCGAGCTGGTCGAC
>NZ_JBBHZF010000010.1:1208-1395 GCF_037482365.1 Pseudokineococcus sp. 1T1Z-3 | reverse complement strand
GTGGGGGTGAAGGGCCCCCGTCCATGGGGACCCACCTGCTCGACGGCGCGAGCGGCGCCGAGGGATCGAGCCTGCTCGCTGAGACTGAGGCGTCAGGCTGCGGGGATGCTCAGACGGCTGCGGCGGCGGACCGGCCCCACGGGCCGACCCGCCGCCGCGGGTGGTGCGAGCGCTGCAGGGTCAGGCG
>NZ_JBBHZF010000010.1:629-1118 GCF_037482365.1 Pseudokineococcus sp. 1T1Z-3 | reverse complement strand
GAGGCGGTGAGGTTCTCCACCGACACGTTGAGGTTCTTGATCGTCATCTCGAAGCGGTTCTGCTTGGCACCCAGGTCCGCCCGCACCGTCGAGACCGTGCTCAGCGCCGCGTCGATCGCCGTGAGGGTGGCGGTCTCCCCGACGTTGCGCTGCACGTCCGGGTCGCCGGCGTCGGCGCCGGCCGCCGCCACACCCAGGCCGACGGCGCTGAGCGCGGTCGCGGTGGTGCCGTCGGCGTTCGCGGTGATGCGGACGGCGATCTGCTCCCCGCCGTTGGCGCCGACCTGGAAGCTGCCGTTGTAGGCGCCGTTCAGCAGCGCCTGGCCGTTGAAGGTCGTCGTCGCCGCGATGCGGGTGAGCTCCTCGGCGAGCTGGTTGTGCTCCTTCTGGATGTTGGCGGTCGCGGCGGCGTTGAGACCGCCGGTGTTGGCGGCCTGGACCGACAGGTCACGCATCCGCTGCAGGATCGAGGTGGACGTCGCGAGCGCG
>NZ_JBBHZF010000010.1:287-508 GCF_037482365.1 Pseudokineococcus sp. 1T1Z-3 | reverse complement strand
AACGCGGCCACGTTGTTGTTGATCTGGAAACCCATGACTGGACTCTCTTCCGTGAGGTGGTGCTGAGGAATGGCGAGGTCCCCGTCCGTGGGGACCTGCTCGTCCATCGGCGCGAGCGCCGAGGACCTGAGCCTGCCCACCCGGGCGGGTGAGCCGACCGACGGTCACGGTGGCGCGGTGGCGGGTCGGCCCGCGCGGGCCGACCCGCCACCGGACGGTGC
>NZ_JBBHZF010000010.1:0-224 GCF_037482365.1 Pseudokineococcus sp. 1T1Z-3 | reverse complement strand
TCGAGGCGGTTCTGCTTGGCACCCAGGTCCGCCCGGGTCGTGGAGACCGTGCTCAGCGCAGCGTCGATCCGGTCGATCGCGCCCTGCGCACCGTCGCCGTACGCCGTGATGACGCCGTCGCCGTCACGCGTGCTCGGCGTGGAGGCCTCGGTCACGTCGATGTCTGCGGTGGCGAGGCCGGTGGCGCCCATGGCGGTCGCGACGGCCACGGCGATCTGCTCGCC
>NZ_JBBHZF010000009.1:0-69314 GCF_037482365.1 Pseudokineococcus sp. 1T1Z-3 | reverse complement strand
CCCGGACCGACGCGCCGTCACCAACCTCCGTGGTCAGTACAGCTAGCCTCCGGGCATGGCGTCGTCCCGGGACCCTCGGGACGGGCGAGGAGCCAGCGACGAGGGCAAGACCGGCGACGCGGGGAGGGCCGGCGACAAGAGCACGACGGGCGCCGCGGGGACGACGGGCGCCGCGGCGACCGGGCTGCCCGGGCGTGAGGAGCACCTGCGCCGGTGGGCCGCCCTGCACGGCGCGCCGCCGCCCACCGGTCTCGTGCGTTCCTGGCTCTCGGTCGTCCACGTCCTCGCGCGCCCGCTCGCCCGGGCCGGTGTGCCGCCGACGGTCCTGACCGCGGCCGGTCTGCTCGTGCCGCTCGCCGCGCTGCCCGCCGCGGCCGCCGGCGGCCGGTGGGCCCTCGCCGTCCCGGTGCTCGTGCTCGTCTCGGGCGTCCTGGACAACCTCGACGGCGGTGTCGCCGTACTCTCGGGGCGCACGAGCACCTGGGGCGCGGTCGCCGACGCCGTCGCCGACCGCGTCGCCGACGCCCTCGCCCTGGTCGCGCTGTGGCTGCTCGGCGCGCCCGGGCCGCTCGTCGTCGCCGCCGGCGCGCTCGCGGCGCTCGCCGAGTACGCCCGTGCCCGCGCCGGGGCGGCGGGGGTGCACGAGGTCGGCGTCGTCACCGTGGGGGAGCGGCCGACCCGGGTGCTCGTCGTCGCCGCGACGGCGCTCGTCGTCGGCCTGCGCCCGGAGCAGGCGCCGACGTGGACGCTGCTCGGGGCCGCGGCGGCGCTCGTCGTCGCGCTCGTCGCCCTGGTCCAGCTGCTGCCCGTGCTGCGGCGGGCGCTCCTGGCCGTGGACGCCAGGGACGAGAACCCGGGGAGCGCTCGCCGGTGAGGGTGCTGGACGGCGTCCCCGAGCAGGCGCCCCGGCCGACGGCGACGCGGTGGATGGACGGCGCCCGGGTGCTGGCGATCGTCGCCGTCGTCCTGATCCACCTGCTCGCGCCCGTCGTCGAGGGCCGCGGCGTGCCGGTCGGCAGCGCCGGCTGGTGGCTGGCCAACGTCCTCAACTCCGCGACGCGGTGGTGCGTGCCCGTCTTCGTCATGATCGCCGGCGCGCTGGCGCTGGACCCGGCCCGGACGGCCCGGCCGCGTGAGTACTTCCGCCGGCGGCTGTCCCGCATCGGCGTCCCGCTCGTGGTCTGGACGGTCTTCTACCTGCTCTTCCGCCGCCTGGTGCTGCAGCGCGACCTGGAGCCCGCCGAGGCGGCCAGCTCGGTCGCGGCCGGTGCGCCGTTCCTGCAGCTGTACTTCCTCTACGTCCTCGCCGGGCTGGTGCTGGCCACGCCCTTCCTCAAGGTCGTCACGCGGCACGCGACGTGGCGGATGTCGCTCGGTCTCGGCGTCGTCCTGCTGGCCGCCGGCGCGCTGGACGCGGTGCTGAGCGTCGTGGCGGGCGTGGGCGAGCCCAACGCCGCCACGCGCTTCCTGCCCTTCGCCGGCTACTACGTGCTCGGCTGGTGCCTGCGCGACGTCGTCGTCCGCGGCCGGGGGGCGGCCTGGGCGGTCGGGGGGCTCGCGCTGTCGGTCGCGCTCACCGCGACGGCGGCCGGCGTCAGCGGCTACGGGTCGCTGGGCCGCTACGCCTACGGCTTCCTGTCCCCGACCGTCGTCGTCATGTCGGTCTGCGCCTACCTCGTCCTGCACCGGGGCCTCGCGCGGCTGCCGGAGCCTGCCGAGGCGGCGCTGAACCGCTGGGCCCCCTACGCCTTCGGCGTCTTCCTCGTCCACGGCGCGCTCGTCTACGGGGTGCGGCGGCTCACCGGGCAGGCCGACACGCTGGGGGAGGTCCTGGCCACGGTCGTGCTGCTGCTGCCGGCGCACCTGGTCGCGGCGACGGCGCTCACCTGGGTGCTGCTGCGGGTGCCGTACGTGCGGGCGGCGCTCGGTGAGCCGGCGCGGCGGCCACGGCCCCAGGCCTCCTGAGCGCGGGCGGCCCTGCCGCTGTGCACGTGCGCGTCACCAGCAGGACGCCGGGGCGCCGGGAGGCCGACGCCCGCGACCGCTGCGATGAGCCCATGGGCAGACGAGCCGGGACGGAGCAGGTCGGGCGCGACCAGGACGGGGCCGACCAGGACTGGGCCGACCAGGACTGGGGGACGGGGCCGAGCCGGCGCCGGGTCCTCGGGGCGGCGGTCGCGGGCGGGGCGGTCGTGGGCGGGGCCGCGGTGGCGGCGGCCCCGGCGGCGGCCTCGGCGGTCCCCGCGGTGACCTCGGTCGAGAGCGGCGACGGGTGGCTGCTGGGCGGGCCGTACCTGCTCGACACCGGGTACTGGGGCCCGCGCGTCGTGTGGCTCACCGAGGAGGCGCCTGCCGTGACGGGGATCGTCCACGGCGACGCCGTCGCCGCGATGGACGCCGCGGCGCTCGCGGCGGCGGTGTCCGGACGGCGCCGTCGCGGCCGCGGCTGGGAGCGCACGCTCGCGAGCACGGTGGAGCTCTCGCGCACGCGCGAGGACGCCGCCTCGCGCGTGCCAGGGCGCAGCTACGACGCGATCACCCGGCGGCGGGTGCTGCGGCACACCGCGGACGCGCCGAGCCGGCTCCCGCGCGACCGGCGGACGCCCTACGTCGTCGTCGCCGTCCTCGCCGACGGCCGCGCCGTCGTCAGCACGCCCGCCACGGTGGCGCCCCTGCGTCGTTCGGGGCCGGTACGCCTGCTGCTGACGAGCGACCACCAGCTCATGCGGATGACGCCCGCCAACCTGGAGGTGGCGGCCGAGACCGTCGGCGTCGAGCTGGACGGCGTCCTGGTCGCCGGGGACCTCGTCAACGTCCCCGACCGGGCCAGCGAGTGGTTCGACGACGCCGACGGACGGGCCTTCTTCGCCGGGCTCACCGGCCGCGGCGCGCAGGAGATCGCCGGCCGGACCTACCGCGGCGCCCCGTTCGTGCAGAGCACGCCGATCTACCCGGCGGTCGGCAACCACGAGGTGATGGGGCGCGACCGGCTGGGGACCCTCGGCGCCCAGTACAACGACCCGCAGCCGCGGTGGGTGGCCGAGCAGCGCTGGGAGGCGGGGGAGGGCGCGGGCAGCGGCCAGAGCCGGGAGGCATGGGTGCAGGACGCGTCCTGGTCGGTGACGACGTACGAGGAGCTCTTCCCCGAGCCCGCCAGCGCCGAGGGCGGTCCGCGGTGGTGGGCGCGACGGGTCGGCGACGTCTTCGTCGTGTCGCTCTTCGCGACGCAGATCTGGCGGACCAAGCGGGTCTCGCCGGCGGTGCGGGGCACCTTCACCGAGGCCGAGGTCGACCTCGACGACCCGGTCGAGTGGGGGTGGGGCCAGCACATCTTCGAGCGCGTCGACGCCGGCTCGCCGCAGCTGCGGTGGCTGGAGCAGCAGCTGTCCTCGCCCGCCGCGCGGGAGGCGCGCTACCGCGTCGTCATGCACCACCACGCCGCGCACGGCCTCGGCGACAACACGGCCCCGCCCTTCACCGACCCGGTCCAGACCGTGACGCGCGACGCCTCCGGGGCCGTGACGTCGGTGACCTACGCCTACCCGCAGGAGGAGGACCACCTGCTGCGCGACCTGGAGCCGGTCCTGCTCGCGCACGGCGTCGACCTCGTGCACAACGGGCACAGCCACCTGTGGAACCGCTTCGTCGGGCCGGGCGGGACGAACTGGCTCGAGACCTCCAACGTGGGCAACACCTACGGCGCCTACGACGAGACCTCGGGGCGCTCGCGCGCCCTCCCGCCCTCGGAGGACCACGTCGTGCAGGGCGACCCCGGCGGGCTGGAGCCCGTCGTCCCGACGGTCGCGCCGCTGGCCGGCCCCGACGGGACGCCGCTTCCCTACGTGTCGAGCAACGACATCACCGTCTTCTCGGTGCTCGACTCGGCCGACGGCGTCGTGCGCTCCTACCGGTTCGACACCCGCGACCCGGGCGGCGACGTCGTCCTCCTCGACGAGATGCCGCTGCGGCCGGGCGGCTGACCGCCGCCCACGGGGTGGACCGGCGACGGCTCGCCCCGGTGAGGGCCCCTGGGAGGGCGGCTGGGGAGGACCGGCCCTCGGGCGGTCGGCGCGGTCGTCGGGTCCGCGGGTGGTGGTGCACACTGGGGGGACCGCGGCGCCCACCGGCGCCCCGCCGAGCCGCCCCCGCAGCTCCCGGCAGCGGCCCGGCCCCGACTGGTCCTCCTCTGGACCTCGGCGTGCCCGCAGGCCGGTCGCCCCCCGCGCGGACGAGCGCCCCTCGGCGCCCCGATGTCGCACCGCGACAACGTCCCGAGAGGCCATCGCGCCCATGAACCAGCCCAGCTCCCGCCAGCCCAGCGCCCGTCAGCCCGGTTCCCGTCAGCCCGGCTCCCGCACGTCCGGTCGTCCGGCCGGCGGTCCGTCCCGCTCGGGCGGAGGCCGTCGCCCCGGCGGGGCCCCTCGCCCCGGCGGCCGTCCCGGTGACGCGTCCGGGCGGGGTCCCGCGGCCCCCGCCGACGACCTCGCGGGCGCCGTCCTCGTCTCCGAGGACGCCGTCGTCGAGCAGTCCTTCGCCGAGATCGGCGTCCCGCAGGCGCTCGCGACGTCGCTCGCCTCCCGAGGCTTCGAGCGGCCCTTCCCGATCCAGGCCGTGACGCTGCCGGCGACGCTCGCCGGCCGGGACGTGCTGGGCCGCGGCCGCACCGGCTCGGGCAAGACCCTGGCCTTCGCGCTGCCGCTGGCCGCCCGCCTGGCCGAGAAGCCGCCGGTGCGCCGGGGCCGCGGGCGCCCCCGCGGGCTCGTCCTCGCCCCCACGCGCGAGCTGGCCACGCAGATCACCGCGACGCTCGAGCCGCTCGCCACCGAGGTGGGCCTGAAGGTCACCACGATCTTCGGCGGCGTCCCGCAGGGCCGCCAGGTCACCGCGCTGGAGGCGGGCGTCGACGTGGTCGTCGCCTGCCCCGGGCGCCTGGAGGACCTCATCGGCCAGGGCCACGTGCACCTGGACGCCGTCGAGGTCACGGTCCTGGACGAGGCCGACCACATGGCCGACCTCGGCTTCCTGCCGGGCGTCAAGCGTCTCCTGGACCGGACGCCGGCCGGCGGGCAGCGCCTGCTCTTCTCGGCGACGCTGGACAACGGCGTCGACGTGCTCGTGCGCCGCTACCTCTCCGAGCCGCTGACCTTCGCGATCGACCCGGCGACCTCGCCCGTCGTCGAGATGACCCACCACTGGCTCGCCGTGCGCGACGCCGGCGCCAAGGCCGACGTCGTCCGCACGCTGGCCTCGGGGCAGGGGCGCCGGATGATGTTCCTGCGCACCAAGCACCAGGCGAAGAAGCTGGCCAAGCAGCTGACGGCCGAGGGCATCCCGGCTGTCGACCTGCAGGGCAACCTCTCCCAGAACAAGCGCCAGGAGAACCTCTCCCGCTTCTCCTCCGGCGACGTCAAGGTCCTCGTGGCCACCGACATCGCCGCCCGCGGCATCCACGTCGACGACGTCGAGCTCGTCGTGCACGTCGACCCGCCCACCGAGCACAAGGCCTACCTGCACCGCTCGGGGCGCACGGCCCGGGCGGGCTCCGGCGGCGACGTCGTCACGCTCGTCCTGCCCGAGCAGGACCGGGACGTGCGCACGCTCGTGCGCCTGGCCGGCATCTCGCCGGCGCGCCACGACGTCGACGCCGCCTCGCCGGTGGTCGCCGACCTCACCGGGCCGGTGGCCCCGCACGTCGAGCCCGCCCCCGTGGTGCCGGCGCAGCCGCAGGGCAGCGGGCGTCGCCGCGGTGGTGGCGGCGGGGGTGGCACCACCGGCCAGCCGGGACCGCGCGGCGGCTCCGGCGATGGTCGTCGCGGTGGGGGCGCCGGCGGTGGTGGTCGCAGCGCCGGTGGTCGCAGCGGCGGCGGTCGCGGTGGCGGCCGCAGCGGCGGGCCGTCGACGTGGTCCAGCTCCTCCGAGGGCTGGGGCGGCGGGTCCGGCGCCTCGGGCGGGTCGTCCTCGCCCCGCCCGCCGGCACCGCGCCGCTCGGTGGTCGACGTCTCGCGCGCCGGCGGCGGCGGACGACGGCGCGGGGGGCGCTGAGCCCCCGCCCGCCCGCCCAGTCACGACCCGCCCGTCGGGCGGGTCGTGACTCGACCGGGCCGGGTGCCTCCTACGCCGTCCCGACCAGTCCCGCGACGATCTCGGCGGACAACCCCACGAGCGGCAGGCCGCCGCCGGGGTGGGACGAGCCGCCGACGCAGTACAGGCCGGGCAGGCCCGTCTCGTTGGGCGGGCGCAGGAAGGCCGCACGGGCGCCGTTGCTGGAGCTGCCGTAGATCGAGCCGCCGACGCTGCCCGTCAGCCGTTCCAGGTCCGCCGGGGTGCGGACCTCGCGCCACCGCACCCGGTCCCGCACGTCGAGGCCGCGCGCGGCCATGACGTCGAGCACGTGGTCGGCGTAGGACTGCGCGAGCGGGCGGCCGTCCTCGTCGGCGCCCTCCCAGTCGACGCCCTCCGACGGCGCGCCGGGCCGGTGCCGCGGCGCGTTGACGAGCACGAACCACGCCTCGCTGTCCTCGTCGGGGCGCGTCGCGGGGTCGTCGGGCGCGCTGACGTAGATCGTCGGGTCGGCCACCGGGGCGGGCCGGCCACGGTGGGACCCGGTGCCGGACAGGGCGTCGAACTCGGCGTCGTAGTCGGCGGGGAAGAGCACCGTGTGGTGCTGGAGGTCCGGCGTCCGCCCGTCCAGCGCCAGGAGGAGCACGAAGCCGCTGGCGGACGGCTCGGCGCGTCGCAGCCGCGCCGCGCCGCGCCGCCGCACCCGGCCCGCCGGCAGGAGGGCTCTCCCGTCGGTGCCCACCCCGTAGAGCGTGGCCGCGTCCCCGGCCATGACGACGACGTCGGCCACGACCTCCTCGCCGCCGGCGAGCCGCACACCGGCGGCGCGGCCGCCTCGGACGAGCACCTCCTCCACGGCTGCGCCGCAGCGGACCTCGCCCCCCAGCGCGTGCACCCGCTCGGCCATCGCGAGCCCCAGGCGGCGCAGCCCGCCGCGGACGTACCAGGAGCCGAAGGCGTGCTCGACGAAGACGGTCGAGGCCAGCGCCGCCGGCGCACGGCGGGGGTCGGAGCCGGAGTAGGTGGCGTACCGGTCCAGCATGGTCCGCAGGTGCGGGTGCTCGAGCAGCTGCTCTCCCAGGCGCCGCAGCGACGTCGTCGGCGCGATGGTCCGCAGGTCCTGCCGGCTGCGGGCCAGCGGGGCCAGCGTGCGCAGCCCCCGCAGCGGCGAGGTGAGGAAGGGGCCGCGGGAGAGGTCCCAGATCCGAGACCCTCTCTCCAGCAACCCGAGCCACTGCGCGCCGGCGCCCGCGCCGAGGGCCTCGTCGAGGGCGCGCGCGAGCCTGCCGCGCGAGCCGGTGGGGACGTCGAGGCTCGTCCCGTCGGCGAAGCGGTACCGCGCCGCGACGTCGAGCGCGACCAGGTCGACGCACTTCTCCAGCGGGCGCCCGGTCTTGAGGAACAGGTCCCGGTAGACGGCCGGCAGCGTCACCAGGCTCGGGCCCGTGTCGAAGCCGAAGCCGTCGCGCTCGACCCAGCCGAGCTTGCCGCCGACCTCCTGGGCCGCCTCCAGCACGAGGACGTCGTGCTTCTGCCGGGCCAGGCGCATGGCGACGGCGAGCCCGCCGAGCCCCGCGCCGACGACGACGACGCGCGCCATCAGCCGAGCCGGCCGCCGATCGAGAAGTCCTGCCCCGCCTGGCTGCTGGTGACCGAGAGGGTCAGCAGGTCGGTGGCGCCCTGCCCGCGCGTGAAGGTCGTGACGCTCGCGCCGTCCACACCGGGCGGGGTCGTGGCGGTGAAGCCCTGACTCGTGAGCGCCTCGGTGTAGAAGGCCACGACGTCCTCGGCGCTCGCGTCGGTGCGCCCGGCGAGGGCGACGGTGCGGCCGCCGTCGGCCTCGACGGCGTTGGAGAGGGTCACCTCGGCCTGCGGCGGTACCGGGACGACGTCGGAGGGGAAGCCCTCGACGAGACCGCCGACCGCCACGCCGGTGGGGGACGGGTCGGCGGGCGCACCCGTCTCGGTGGGCCCGTCGGTCGCGCCCGTCTCGGTGGGCTCGGGGGTCGAGGCCGTCGCGGCGTCGGAGGGTGACGTGCTCGCGCCGGGGCTGGCGCTCGTGGACGGAGACGCCGGCGTGAGCGAGCCCTCGGGGGTGGGCAGCCCCTCGTCGGCCGTGCAGCCGGCGACGCCGAGGACCCCGGCGAGCGTGGCGGCGACCAGGGGTCCTCGAAGACGGGCCAGGGAGGTCGACGTGGGCACCGGCGCACCGTACGCCCCACGTGTGCGGGCCAGCAGCCGGGGCGCCGCCGGATCACCCCCCGGAGAGCGGGCGCCCCTTCCAGCTCAGCCGCCCCCGCCGGTGCTCCCGGACCGAGCGGGCCGTCAGGCCCGCCAGGACCACGAGCGAGGCGGGGTGGGCGAGGGCGTCCGGCCAGACCCGCCCGCCGGTGCGGAGGGCGGCGACGACGCGCGAGGCGACGCCCGCCGCCAGCGCGAGACGACCTGCGCGTGAGCCCCGGAGGGTGCCGAGCACCGGGACGACGCCGAGCAGGGCCAGCCCGCCCGCGAGCGCGAGGGAGGCCCGCGGCGAGCCGCCCGCCGTCCACAGCGACTTGCCGTACCCGTCGCGCAGCGCCGGCCAGCCGTCGTACATCCGGCACGTCGCGAGCGCCGTCCCGTCGCTGACGCCGCCGCGCCCGCCGGCGGCCTTCAGCACGCGCACGAGCGCGACGTCGTCGAGGACGTCGGCGCGCACGGCGCCGTGGCCGCCGACCGCCCGGTAGCGCGCGGCGTCGACGGCCAGGAGCTGGCCGTTCGCGGCCGACAGCGACGGCCGGGGGGAGCGCTCGGCCACGCGCAGCGGCAGCGTCGCGAGCCAGGACCACTGCAGCAGCGGCTGGACGAGACGCTCGGCCGGCGTCAGCGCCACCTGGCGGGGGTAGGGGGAGACGAGGTCGAGCCGGTGCCGGCGCAGCTGGTCGACGGTCGCGGCGAGCGCACCCGGCGCGAGGCGCACGTCGGCGTCGAGGAAGACGAGCGCGTCGCCGCGCGCCGCCGCCGCGAGCTGGGCGCAGGCCCAGGGCTTGCCCAGCCAGCCAGGCGGGGCGGGGGTGCCGTCGAGGACACGCACCCGGGCGTCACCCCGCGCCGTGGCCCGCGCGAGGTCGCCCGTGCCGTCGCTGCTCGCGTCGTCGAGGACGAGGACCTCCAGGTCGCCGACCCCCTGCTGGGCGAGCACGGCTCCCAGGGCGCCCGCGACCTGGTGCGCCTCGTCCCGCACGGGCAGCAGGAGGCTGACCCGCTCCCTCACGCAGGGGGGCGCGGTGCGCGGGCGGCGCAGGAGCGCCGCGTTGAGCAGGGTGTGCGCCAGCAGCCCCAGGCTGAGCGCGGCGCACGCGCGCTCGAGCGCGGCGGCGAGGGGCGCCGTGCTCACCGCCGGCGCAGGGCGTAGGAGGCCCAGAGCCAGTGCGCCAGCGTCGGCGCGACGACGACACCCATGACGACGAAGCCCCACACGCCCGCCCAGGGACGGCCGGCGAAGACGAGGGCCTCCAGGGTCGAGCCGATCCAGGTCCAGCCCAGCAGCAGCGTGGGGACGGCGAGCTCGGCGGAGCCGCGGGCGCGCTGGGTGCCGGGGGCGGGCTCCTCGCGCGAGCCTCGCCCGCGCCGGCGCGGGTCGGGCACGAGCCGGTGCAGCGCGGCGCAGATGACCAGGGAGACCAGCAGCCAGCCGGCGTAGTTGGTCAGCGGGATGCCCGGGAGCCCGGGCAGCGCCGGCGTGGGGTCCGCCCAGGTCCAGTGCCCCGCGGCCACCATCATCGGGTCGAGGAAGAGGTCCCAGGAGGTGAGCCCGACGGCGGCCAGCGGCACGGCGGTCCAGCTGCCGGGGGGCGCCAGGGTCCGGCCGGCCAGCAGCATGGGGTAGGCCATCATCGTCCAGGCCAGCGGCACCACGAGGGGGACGCCGAGGACCTCCGGCTGCAACGAGCCCGTGTAGGCGTACTCGCCGAACGGCAGGCCCGTGCGGGTGCCGACCGCCTCCGCGGCCAGTCCCAGGCCGCCGGCGACGCCGAGCACGACGGCGGCCGTGGCGGGGGAGAACCGGCGCGCGGCGTCGGCGAGGGCGGCGGCGCAGAAGCACACGACGGCGAGGGTCGTCGCACTCGTGCGGGCAGCGTCGTCGAGCAGCGGGTGGACGACCTGGACGAGCACCGCGATGACGGCGAGGGTGAGCGCCAGCACGGCCAGCGGGGAGTGCCGGCGGGTGCCGCGCCCGGCCGTCCTCGTCGACGTCACCACCTCGTCGTCACCACCGCGTCAGCGTAGGTGGCTCCGCTCGCCGCGGACGCCCCGGGCGACCGGGTCGCTCAGGGGGCGCGGCCGCGAAGGGTCCCCTCGACGTCGACGACGGCCAGGCGGGCGAACAGCTCCTCGGCGTACCAGCCCTCCCGCGGGGTGCGCTCGACGACCTCGCGGTGCGGTGCCCGGCCGTGGGCGAAGGCGGTGAGCGCCGCGGCGTCGCGCCACAGGCTCACGGTGCCCTGGAGCCCGACGGGCGCCTCGCCGACGCCGAGGGCCAGCCGCAGGCCGTCGACCGCCGCGAGGTCGGCCGAGACGGGTGGGACGGCGCGGGCGAAGGTGGCCCAGGAGCGGGTCCGCACGCGCGCGCGGGTGATGCTGACGACGGGCGTCCCGGCGGGCGGGCGCCGGGACGGTGGCTCGCCGAAGGGCTCGGCGCCGCCCCAGCGGCCGCGGCTGGCGACGGGCGTCATCGCCAGGCGCAGGCGCTCCCCGGCCAGGGCTCCCCAGCCGCGCACGGTGGCCGAGCGCTCGAACCAGGCCGCGTCGCCGGGGGAGTCCCAGGTGACCAGCAGCGCCCAGTGCCGGGGGTCGGCGTCGCGCAGGGTGAAGGTGCGCCCCGAGCCCGTGCCGAGCAGCTTCGTCCACCGGGCGCCGCTGCCCCGCAGGAGAGCCCGGTCGAGCGCCATCCGGCCGAGCGCGGCGGGGACGGCGACGGCCGGCACGCCCCACACGTGCAGGGTGACGAGGGCGGGCGGCGTCGTCCGGTGGCGACGCGTCGTCGCTGTCGGGGCGCTGCCGGGCACGGCGTCGAGCGTAGGCGCGTCGACCGGGCGCCGACGTCTCGGGCCGGCGCGCCGGCGTCAGGCCAGGACGTCGAGCAGGGCGCGGCAGGCCTGCGCGCACTCCTGGCAGGCCTGCGCGCAGACGCGGCAGTGCTCGTGGTGGTCGGCGTGCGCGGCGCACTCCTCGCCGCAGGTGGTGCAGGCGGCGATGCACGCGACGAGCACGGCGCGGACGACGTCGGCGTCGGGGCTCGTCTGCCGGGAGAGGACGCGGGCGGTCATGGCGCAGACGTCGGCGCAGGTGAGGTCGGTGCTGATGCAGCGCCGCATGTCCGTGACGTCGGACTCCGACAGGCACGAGTCGGCGCACGCGGTGCACGCCTGCGAGCACCCCAGGGCGGCGGCCACGGCGGCGGCGAGCAGGTCCTGCTGCGCGGCGGGGCTCGGGTGGGCGGCCAGCGCGGCGGCGACGGTCACGGGTCCTCCTGGGGTCGGTGCCGCGGCGGACGCCGTCGGGCGACGGGTCGGCGCCTGCGGCGCGGCCCATGCTGCGCGGCAGGGACCGCAGCCGCGACCCGAGGACGGCGGCAGCCGCGTCCCGCATGCTTGTCCTCCGTGACCGCGACGCACGACCCCGGCCCCGAGCGCGAGGCGCTGATGGAGTCCCTGCGCGACCAGCGCGCGCACGTGCTGCGCGCCGTCGAGGGGCTGCCGGAGGCCGACCTGCGCCGGTCGGTCCTGCCCTCGGGATGGACGCCGCTGGGCCTGGTGCGCCACCTGACGTGGGACGTCGAGCGCTTCTGGTTCCGCGTCGTCGTCGCCGGCGAGCGCCTGCCGATGCCGACGGACGAGGAGGTCTGGCAGGTCCCCGGCTCCGTGACGGCGGACGACGTTGTGCAGGCCTACCGGGCCGCTGCCGCGCTGGGCGACGAGGTCGTCGCCGCCGCAGCGCTGGACGCCCGGCCGGCGCGCTGGGCGCTGGAGGCCTTCCCCGGCACTCCCGACCGGGCCCTGCGCGCGACGGTGCTGCACGTCGTCACCGAGACCGCCGCCCACGCCGGCCACCTCGACGTCGTCCGCGAGCTCCTCGACGGGCACCAGCACCTCGTCGTGACGGACGGCGACCAGGCGTGACGGACCTTCCCGGGCCGGTCAGCCGGTCAGGCGCTGGTGCAGGTGCTCGACGCGGGCGGCGACGTCGTCGCGCACCAGCCGCATCCGCTCCATCCCCTCGACGCCGCGCCGGGACGGCTCGTCGGTCTCCCAGACCTCGACCGGGGTGCCGCCGACAGGCTCGACGTGGGCCTCGGTGCCCAGGACGACGACGAGGTCGGCCTCGGCCACCATGGCATCGGTGAGCTGGCGGGGCTGCTCGCCGCTGACGTCCACCCCGACCTCGGCGAGGCTGGCCACGGACTGGGCGTTCAGGCTGCCGCCGGCGCGGGTGCCGGCCGAGCTGACCCGGACCGGCGCCTCAGGGTGGTCGGCGACGGCCCGGCGCAGCAGGCCGGCCGCCATCTGGGACTTGCCGCCGTTCTTCACGCACACGAAGAGCACGTGCGGGGTGCTCATGGGGCCCCCGTCCCGCAGAGGCGGTCCTCGAGGGCTCGGGCGACCGCGTCCAGGGCCCCGGGCACCGCGGCGTAGAAGACCCACGACCCACGGCGCTCCCGGGTGAGCAGGCCCGCCTCGACGAGGGTCTTGAGGTGGTGGCTCACGGTCGGCTGGCTCAGGCCCACCGGGGTCGTGAGGTCGCAGACGCACGCCTCGGCGCCCTCGGCCGCCGCGACGAGCGAGAGCAGGCGCAGCCGGGCGGGGTCGGCGAGGGCCTTGAGGGTGCGGGCCAGCCGGTGCGCCTCCTCGACGCCGAGCGGGGTGGCCGTCGTCGGCCCCGGGCCGGTGCAGCCGGTCGCGCCGCGCGGTGGCGCCGGGGCGGTCGTCGTCCTCACGTGGCGACCGTACGCGACGGCATCCATGGCTGTCGATGTTGACGTCGGTCGATGCCGGCCCCACCATCGACGCCGGTCGACCCTCGTCGGCCGCCCCCGACCGGGAGGACCCCCTGTGAGCGACGTCGTCGCCGAGACCCCGCGCCCCGCCTCGTCGGAGGCGCCCGTCCTGGCCCGGCTGTCGGTGCTCGACCGCTTCCTGCCGGTGTGGATCGGCCTCGCCATGGCCGCCGGCCTGCTGCTGGGGCGGGCGGTCCCGGGCCTGGACGACGCCCTCGAGGCCATCACGGTGGGCGACGTCAGCCTGCCGATCGCGGTCGGCCTCCTGCTGATGATGTACCCGGTGCTCGCGAAGGTGCGGTACGCCGAGACCGCCCGGGTGACCGGCGACCGCCGCCTGGTCGTCGCGTCGCTCGCGCTGAACTGGCTGGTGGGACCGGCGCTGATGTTCGCGCTCGCGTGGCTCATGCTGCCCGACTCCCCGGAGCTGCGGACCGGCCTCGTGGTCGTGGGCCTGGCCCGATGCATCGCCATGGTCCTCATCTGGAACGACCTCTCCTGCGGGGACACCGAGGCCGCGGCCGTGCTGGTGGCCATCAACTCGGTCTTCCAGGTCGTCGCCTTCGCCGGGCTGGGGTGGTTCTACCTCGAGGTGCTGCCGGGATGGCTCGGCCTCGCGACGACCTCGGCCGAGTTCTCGGTCGGCGCGGTCGTGGTCTCGGTGCTCGTCTTCCTCGGCGTGCCGCTCGTGGCCGGCTTCCTGACGCGGGCCGTGGGGGAGCGGGCCCGGGGGCGGGAGTGGTACGAGTCCCGCTTCCTGCCGCGCATCGGGCCGCTGGCGCTCTACGGGCTGCTCTTCACCATCGTCATGCTGTTCGCGCTGCAGGGCGAGGCGATCACCTCGGCCCCGCTCGACGTCGCCCGGGTCGCACTGCCGCTGCTGGCCTACTTCGTCCTGATGTTCACCGGCTCCTTCCTGCTCGGCATGCGCCTGGGGCTGGGCTACGCGAAGACCTCGACGCTCGCCTTCACGGCCAGCGGCAACAACTTCGAGCTCGCGATCGCCGTGGCCATCGGCACCTTCGGGGTCACCTCGGGGCAGGCCCTGGCCGGCGTCGTCGGCCCGCTCGTCGAGGTGCCCGTGCTCGTCGCCCTCGTCTACGTGGCCCTGTGGGCCGGGCGTCGCTTCTTCCCCGGTGACCCGAGCGCGCCCCCGGCGCGGACCGTCCCGGGGTCCTCCCGCCGGACCGGCTGAGCAGCCGCCGGACCTCGGCAGGTGCGAGGCCGGCACCGACTGCCAGGATGCCGGGCATGGACACCTCCACCGGGAGCCCGCCGGCGGCGGGCGTGCGCCGCGCCCAGGTCGCGGCGATGGTCGACCACACCCTGCTCAAGCCCGAGGCCACGGCCGAGGACGTCGCGGCGCTGGTGGCGGAGGCGCGCGGGCTCGGCGTCCTCGCGGTCTGCGTCTCGCCGTCCGCGCTGCCCCTGGCGGAGACAGGGGACCTCGTCGTCGCGACCGTCTGCGGCTTCCCCTCGGGCAAGCACACGAGCGAGGTGAAGGCCGCGGAGGCGGCCCGCGCCGTCCGCGACGGCGCGCACGAGGTCGACATGGTCATCGACGTCGGTGCCGCCCGGGCGGGCCGGTGGAAGGACGTGCGGGACGACGTCGCGGCGGTGCGCGAGGCCGCACCGGCGCCGACGGTCCTCAAGGTGATCATCGAGTCCGCCGCCCTCGACGACGACGCCGTCGTCGGTGCCTGCCGGGTGGCGGAGGAGGCCGGCGCAGACTTCGTCAAGACCTCGACGGGCTTCCACCCCAGCGGCGGCGCGAGCGAGCACGCCGTGCGCCTCATGGCGGCGACGGTCGGGGGGCGCCTCGGCGTCAAGGCCAGCGGCGGCATCCGGGACGCCGACGCGGCGGCCGCCATGGTCGCCGCAGGCGCGACGAGGCTCGGGCTCTCCGCCTCGGCCGCCGTGCTCGACGGGACCCCGGCGTGAGCGCCCGCGGGACCCAGGGCGACGGCGTCGACGAGCGCCTGCTGCGGGCGATCCCGGCGCTGCCCAAGGTGCTGCTGCACGACCACCTCGACGGCGGCCTGCGGCCGCAGACGGTCCTCGACCTCGCGGCCGAGGTCGGCCACGAGCTGCCGGCCGCCACGGCGGACGCGCTGGGTCGCTGGTTCGAGGAGTCCGCGAGCTCGGGGACGCTCGTGCGCTACCTGGAGACCTTCGACCACACGACCGCCGTCATGCAGAGCGCCGACGCCCTGCGCCGGGTCGCCCGCGAGAGCGCGCTCGACCTCGCCGCCGACGGCGTCGTCTACGCCGAGCAGCGCTACGCCCCCGAGCAGCACACGCAGGGTGGGCTCTCGCTCGACGAGGTCGTCGTCGCGGTGCAGCAGGGCTTCGCCGAGGGCGAGCGGGAGGCCGCCGAGCGCGGCACGCCCATCCGCACCGGCACCCTGCTGACCGCCATGCGGCACGCCGACCGGGGGGTCGAGATCGCCGAGCTGACGCTGCGCCACCTCGGGTCGGCCGCGGGCGGGTCCGTCGTGGGCTTCGACATCGCCGGCGCCGAGGACGGCTTCCCGCCCGAGCGCCACCGCGAGGCGTTCGCGCTGCTGCACGACGCAGGCGTCCCGGTGACCATCCACGCCGGCGAGGCCGCAGGCCTCGCCTCGGTCCACGGCGCCGTCCACGCCTGCTCGGCGCAGCGCATCGGCCACGGCGTCCGGCTGCTGGAGGACGTCGAGGGCGCGGTCACCCCCGAGCCGCGGCTCGGTCCCCTCGCGGCCTGGGTGCGCGACCGGCGGATCCCGCTGGAGCTGTGCCCCAGCTCCAACGTGCAGACCGGCGCTGCCGTCTCGGTGGCCCAGCACGGCATCTCGGCGCTGCGCGACCTCGGCGTCGTCGTCACCGTCAACACCGACAACCGGCTGCAGTCGGCGACGACGATGAGCCGGGAGATGACGCTGCTCGTGCGAGAGGCGGGCTGGACGCTCGCGGACCTGGAGGCGGCCACCGTCGCCGCCGCCCGGGCGGCCTTCCTGCCGCACGCCGTCCGCGAGGTCCTCGTCGAGGAGGTCGTGCTCCCCGGCTTCGCCGCGGCGCGGGGCTGAGCGCTGCCGGTGGCCGAGACGGCGGCGGCCTGCCACCTCGCGGCGGCGGCGCTGTACGCCGGCTTCCAGCTCACCGTGCGCCTCGTCGTCTACCCGCAGCTGGGCAGCGCCGGCCGCCTCCTCGACGGGGCGGGCGAGGAGGCGCCGGCGTTCCCGGCGCTGGAGGCCTCGCACGGGCGGCGTGTGGCGCGGCTCGTCGGGCCGCTCTTCCTCGCCCTCGCCGGGACGACCAGCTGGGTGCTGCTCGTGGCGCTGGGAGGTCGCGGCCTGGCCTCGGCGCCCGGGCTCCTCGCCGCCGGGGCCGCGGCGTGCACCGCCGTCGTCCTGGCGGTCACGGCTGCCGGCGCCGTGCCCCAGCACCGGGTGCTCGGTTGCGGCTGGGACGCCGCCGCGCACCGCCGGCTGCTGCGCTGGGACACGGTGCGTACCGCGGCCGCCCTGCTGCAGGTCGCGCTCGCCCTCGCGCTCGCCCTCCCCTGACGCGCCGGCTGCCGCCGGGGGCGGGTGCCCGCCGGGCCCGGGACGCACGACGGCCCCGCCGCCCGGCAGGGCGACGGGGCCGTCGTGAGGCCGCGGCTGGGGTCAGCGCGGCCAGCCGCGGGGGGCCCGCAGCGCGACGATGGCCGAGGTGGCCTCGTCCACGTGGACGACGTGCGCGCCCGCCCTGGCCTGCGCCGGGACGTCGAGCACGGCGCTGGCGCGCCCGCCCGCACCCCCCGTGAGGGTGCCGAGGACCATCGGCGCGTCACGCCCGGCCACCCGCTGGAGCCTCACCTCGACCGTGCGGCCGGGGGCCAGGCCCTCGACGTCCACGGTGAGGCTGCCGCCCAGGTCGGCCCGGCGCTCGCGCACCGAGACGGCCAGCTCAGGGGCGACCGGCTCCTGCGGCTGCAGGTCCGCCAGGGTCACCGCCGGCAGGTCCATCCGGAACCAGCCGTAGATGAACTCCGGCTCCAGGACCGCGAAGTTGAGGTCCAGCCAGATCGGCAGCCCCTCCACGACGGCGAACTCCGTGGTCCAGACCGGGCCCCGCTCCTCGGTCGGCTCGACCGTGACCTGCGTGCTGCCGTCGGGGTCCGGGAAGAGCAGCGGCCCGTCGCCCATCCGCTCGCCCTGGCCGGCGATGAGGTTGAAGGTGCTGATGCCCGGCTCGTAGCGGTAGGAGAGCGAGCCGGCGACCGGCGCCTCCGGCGTCGTCGGCGCCGAGGGCTCGGCCGAGACCGCGGGGTCGACGAAGGTCAGCCACAGGTCGTGCCCCGTCGGCTCCGCGGCCCGCTCCGCGCACCGGGTCTCGTGCGTCACGAGGTGCTCGGTGAACAGCCGGCCCTCGCTGTCGTAGACCGTCGCGCTGACGTACCCGGCGAGGTTCCACGTCCGGGTGGAGACGCCCGGCGCCACGTTGTCGTAGCCGACGACCCGCGTCCCGTCGCACCCGGCGTAGATGACGGTGAGCACCTCGGGCAGGTCGCGGACGTTCGTGACCGTCACGGTCACGTCCCCGGCCTCGTCCGGCGCGCCGACCTCGACGGTGCTGGGCGTCCCGCCGGTCACCTGCAGCGGCGGGTACTCGAAGGTCGGGCCGCCGCCGCCCGGCATGACCACGGTGGCGACCGCCCGCAGCTCCCCGGGGGGCGCAGGGAAGAGCCCGGTCGTCAGCTGGGTCGCCGTGAGGGGCTCCGCGAGCGCGTCGTAGACGACCTCGCCGGTGCCCGCGTGCGTCACCTGGAGCCGGACGTCACCCCGACCCGCCCGCAGGATGCTGTAGGAGGCCCACGACGAGCCGTCGAAGGCCACCTCCGAGGAGCCGGTGCCGCCGACGACGTACCCGCTCGTCACCCGGAAGGTGCCGGTCAGCTCGACGCCCTCGCCGCTCAGCTGCAGCGTGCGCACGCCCAGCTCGGTGCTCGGGGAGGTCTCGTAGAGCCAGTCGACGACCCCGTCCTCGGTGGCAGGGCCGCTGCGGGCGAGCGTGCCGTCGTCGAGCGTGAGCCGGTACGTGCCGCCCGGCCGCAGCCCGGTCGCGGTGGCGCGCACCAGGCCGCTGGCCAGGAGCCACTCACCCTCGCCGGGGTCGACGGTCAGCGTGGGCTCGCCCGGCGTGGCCTCCGTGGCGCCGGCGTCGACGGCGAGCAGCGTGGTGGTCCCGGTGCTGCCGTAGGTCATCGCGCCGAGGAAGGAGCCGCCGGGCAGGTCGGCCCACGAGGCGGTGACCTCGGACCTGTCGCCCGGGCCGCCACGCACGCTGCCGGGCTCGACGTCGAAGGGCTGGTCGGGCGCGTCGGCGTCGACCACGTAGGTGGCGAGCTCGTAGTCGACCGTCGCCTCCGGCGGGCCGCCGGGGAAGTACACCTCGACGACGAACGAGGACTCCCACGGGTCCTCCAGCACGATGACCTCGCGCCCGTCCGCCTGCTGGGCCTGGCCGACGGAGAGGACGCGCCCGTCGTCGAAGCGCCACAGCAGCTGGACCGCGAGGTCGGCGTCCCCGCTGATGGCCGCGGCGTCCACGACGAGGAGGTCGGCACCCTCCGGCACGGTGACGCCGTAGAGGTGGGAGGACCCGGAGGACTCGCCCTGCCCGTAGGCCCGGGCGCCGCGCGTGAGGCCGGCCGTGGAGATCTCGTGCTCGGCCGCCACCCCGAAGGAGGTCTCGAACGTGGCAGAGCCCGAGGCGCCGTCGGCGTGCACGATGGTCGGGGCGGCGAAGTCGACCGGCTGGACGGCCATCGGGCTGCGCACCTGCTGCTCGCCCTCGCCGGTCCAGGTGAGGAAGCCGGTGGTGAACGTCCCGGTGGGGGCGTCGACGGGGCGGAAGGTCAGGGAGACCTCCTGCTCCTGCCCGGCCTCGGTGAAGGTGAGCTGCGCCGGCTCGACCGTGACGTCGACGCCCTCCATGCCCTCGACCACGGCGCTCCAGCTCCCCGCCCGGGTCGCGGTGAGCGTGCGGGTGACGGTCTGCTCGCCGGCGAGGGAGCCGATGGCGAGCGAGGCCAGGTTGAGGTCCGAGGGGTCCAGCTCCTCGCGGCCACCGGCCAGGCCGAGGGCGCCGAGGTAGTCCAGCCAGTCCTCGGTGCCGCTCAGGTAGAGCAGGCCCGGGTCGAGGAAGGAGCCGGGCACGACCTGGCCTGCGCCCTGGGCGAAGACGTCGGGCGCCGAGCCGTCGCGGCGCACGAGGTCCGAGCCCGTCGTCATGAGGGCCGACTTGATTTCCGCGGGGCTCGCCTGCGGGTCCTGGGAGAGGTACATCGCGCCGAGCCCCGCCACGTGCGGGGAGGCCATCGACGTGCCCGAGAGGTACTCGAAGCCGGGCTCGCCACCGGGCGCGTTGCTCGTCGCGGCCAGCACGGTCGTCCCGGGGGCGGCGACGTCCGGCTTGAGCAGGTCCGAGCCGTCGGCGACGACGGGCCCGCGCGAGGAGAAGCCGGCGATCTCCGGGGCCGGCAGGGCCGGCAGGCCCTGGGGGTTGCCCGGCAGGAGGGTGACGGTCGGGTCCTGCGCCTGCGCGTGCTCGCGCAGCGCCGGCGCCGCGTCGACGTCCAGGTGCACCGTCGGCAGGGTGTGCGCGTCGGCGTCCACGGAGTCGGGGAAGGGGTTGACCAGCACCGTGCCGGCCCCGCCGGCCGCGGCGACCTCGGCCGACTTCTCGGTGCGCGCCACGATGCCGCGCTCGCAGACGACGACCGCCCCGGCGGTCTCGGCCGGGTCCAAGGACCCGGGCAGGCAGAGCCGGGCGCTCGCGACGTCGGCGTCCTCGCGGGCGAGATTCTCCGCCAGGCGCAGCGGCCCGGTGACGCCGCCCTCGGGGACGGTGGTCGAGGCGCCGAGCAGGCTCTGGTCACCCAGGTCGACCGTGCCGAGCGGCGGCGGGAGGGTCGAGGCGGCCACCGTGGTGATCCACGGCGAGGCGTTGTCGAGGGTCGAGGCGGTCGGGCCGGAGTTGCCGGCCGCCGCCGCGACGAAGACGCCCGAGGAGGCCGCGGCCAGGAAGGCGCGGTCGACGAGCGTCGCGGTGCTCTCCGCGGCGCCGCCGCCGATGGAGTAGTTGATGACGTCGACGCCGTCGGCGGTGGCCGCCTCGATGGCCGCGACGAGGTCGCTCAGGGCGCAGCCGTCGTCGAAGGAGGCCCAGTCCAGCGGGCCGGTCCAGCACACCTTGTAGGCGGCGATCCGCGCGCCCGGCGTCACCCCGGAGATGGCGGTGCCGTCGGCGTCCACGCCCGGGTTGCCGGCCGCCGTGCCGGCGACGTGCGAGCCGTGGCCGCTGCCGTCGCGGGGGGAGCGGTACTCCCCGACGGACTCCCCGCCGATGTCCCCGAAGCCCTCGACGAAGTAGCGCGCACCGACGACCTTGGTGCTGCAGTCCTCAGCGGTGAAGCCCGCGCCCTCCTGGCAGGTGCCGCGGAACGTGCCGCCGTCGCTCTTGGTGAAGACGACCTCGTCGCCGTCGCGGTAGGGCTCGCCGTCCTGCGGGATGCTGGCGAGGGGCTCGCCGGCGAAGGACGGGTTCTCCGGCGCGATGCCGGTGTCGATGATGCCGACGACGACGCCGTCGCCGAGCCCCTCCGGACCGCCGAGGTCCGCCCAGACCCCGTCGGGGCCCTCGAGGCCGAGGAACTCCGTGCCGGTGGTGGCCAGCGGGAGGATCTCGTCGGGGACGACCTCGAGCACCCGCGGGTCGAGGCTGGCCCGCGCCGCCTGCTCGGGGGTGAGGTCGGCGACGAAGCCGTTGGTGACGAGGGTGAGGTTGTCCACCGGGGTCGCGCCGATCTCGTCGGCGACGTCGTCCTGCGCCTGCACGAGCGCCTGCTCCAGCGCCTGCTCGTCCTGCGCCGCAGCCGGGCCGGTGCCGTCCTCGCCCAGGGCCTCGGCGACCGGCGGGGCCGCGAGCACGACGACGTGGCGCCCCTCCTCGAACTGCTCGACGAGGTCGGCCGAGGGGGTCAGGTCGAGGTCGTCGTCCAGGCGCAGCAGCTCGCCGGCGGGGAGGTCCTCCAGCGCCGACGCCGCGTCGGTCGCCGTGGACCCGTCCGGCAGGGGGAGGGACTCGCGCGTCAGGGTCTCGGGCACCTGGCCGTCCGGCGCCGTGGCCGGAGGCGGCCCGGGCGTCGAGGCCGCGGCCGGGAGGGCGGCGGCGCCCCCCAGCAGCAGGGTCGAGGCGACGGCGGTCGCCACGAGGGACCGAGGGCCGCGTCGTGGGCGCGGTCGTGGGGACACGGAGGACCTCCGAGGAGTCAGGGCGCGCCGGGTGCGCGTAGGCCGATCGGGTGACCGTACGGACGATCCGTGTCCGGTAACGGCCGACGTCCGCAAGCGGACGCCCTCGGTCGGTCAGAGCAGGGCGCGGACGGCGGCCTCGGCGTCGGCGGGGGAGAGCGGGCGGCACCCGAGGTCGGTCCAGCGGCGCCGCAGCCCGGGCTCCGCGCGGGTGAGGGCGAGGCCGCGGCGCACCAGGACGTGCGGGGGCTTGCGGGCCTCGGCGAGGTCGCGCAGCAGCCGGAAGGTGAAGGTCACCGCGGCGGGGCGCTGCAGGCAGACGGCGTCCGCGAGCAGGGCCCGCTCGCGGCAGGCGGCGACGAGGTCGGCGGCGAAGATGCCCTCGGCGACCACGACGGGCGCCGTGCCGACGGACAGGTGCACGGCTCCCGTCCGGCGGCTGGTCGGGATGTCGTAGACGGGGACGTCGCACTCGCCCTCGCGGCACAGGCGCTCGAGCGCCGCGACGGCGCGCGCGGCGTCCCAGCTGCCCGGGTCGTCCCAGTCGACGATGCCGAAGCGGCGCGGCAGGCCGGGCTCGTCGCCGTCGCGGTAGAAGTCGTCGAGGGCCAGCACCGGCAGCCCGAGCCGCCGCACCAGCGACGTCTTGCCCGAGCCGCTCGGCCCCGTCAGGAGCACGACCCGGCGGGCGGGAGGGCGCCGGGCGCCGGCGGGCTCGGCGAAGAGGGCGTCCTGGCGGCCGTCGACCGCGAGGTCCTCCGGGCGCGGAGGCCGGGCGTGCCGCGGGAGGCCGTCGGCCGGGCTCACGCGGGCAGGTCGAGGAGCGCGCGCAGGTCCTCCCGCAGCGCCTCCAGCCGTCGGGCTCCCTCCCGGCGGGCGGCCGTGACGGCGCCCGCGTCCGCCCCGGCGTCGAGCGGGAGGACCACCTCGCAGTAGCACTTGAGCTTCGGCTCGGTGCCGGACGGGCGGACGACGACGCGGGCGCCGTCGGCGGTCCGGTACACCAGCCCGTCGGTCGGCGGGAGGTCGTCGTCCCCGGCGGACAGGTCGACCGCGGTGACGACGTCGCTGCCGGCGAGCGTGGCCGGCGGCTCGGCGCGCAGCCGCGCCATGGCGTCGGCGATGAGGGAGAGGTCCGGCACCCGGAGGGTCAACGGTGCGGTGGCGTGCAGGCCGTGCCGGCGGGCGAGGTCGTCGAGGGCGTCGAGCAGCGTGCGGCCCCTGGCCTTCTCGGCCGCCGCGAGCTCGGCGACGAGGACGGCGGCGCTGATGCCGTCCTTGTCGCGCACCGAGGCGGGGTCGACGCAGTAGCCGAGGGCCTCCTCGTAGCCGAAGGCCAGGTCGGGCACCCGGCTGATCCACTTGAAGCCGGTCAGCGTGACGGCGCTCTCCAGGCCGTGCGCGCCGGCGACCTGGGCGAGCAGCTCGGAGGAGACCACCGACCGGGCCAGCACCGCGCCGGGTGGCAGCCCCCGGTCGGCGAGGTGGGCGCCGAGCAGGGCACCGACCTCGTCGCCCGTGAGCTGGCGCCACCGCGGGTCGGCGGCGTCGCCGGCGCCCGCGTCGATGCCCGGCCGCAGCGGCACCGCGACGGCGCACCGGTCGGCGTCGGGGTCGTTGGCGAGGACGAGGTCGGCGCCCCGCTCCCGGGCCAGGGCGAGGGCGAGGTCGAGCGCGCCCTCCTCCTCGGGGTTGGGGAAGGGGGTCGTGGGGAAGTCGGGGTCGGGCTCGGCCTGCTCGGCGACGGTGTGCAGGTCGGTGAGACCGGCTGCGCGCAGGGCGGACTCGACGAGCGGGGCGCCGACGCCGTGCAGCGGGGTGAGGACGAGGCGCACGTCCCGCGGCCCGCCGGCGGCCGCCACGGCGGCCGCCGCGGCGACGTAGGCCTCGACGAGGTCCTCGCCCGCGACGTCCCACCCGTCCTCGGCCATCGGCACCTGCGCGGGGTCGGTGACGTCGCCGACCTCGGCGATGCGGGCGGCGATCTGCGCGTCGGCCGGCGGGACGATCTGCGCGCCCTCCTCGCCGGGGCCGCCGAGGTAGACCTTGTAGCCGTTGTCCTGCGGCGGGTTGTGGCTGGCGGTGACCATGACGCCGGCGTCGGCGCCGAGCGCGCGCACCGCGAAGGCCAGCACCGGCGTGGGCAGCGGGCGGGGCAGCAGGGTCGCCGCCAGCCCGGCGCCGACGAGCACGGCGACGGTGTCGAGCGCGAACCGGTGCGACCCGTGCCGGGCGTCGTACCCGACGACGACGGCCGGCGGGGACTCGGGGCCGCCCTCGCGCTCTCGCAGGTAGCGGGCGAGGCCGGCGGCCGCCCGCCGCACGACGACCTGGTTCATCCGGTTCGGGCCCGGGCCCAGGCGCCCGCGCAGGCCCGCGGTGCCGAAGGCCAGGGGGCCGGCGAAGGCGTCGTCGAGCTCGGCGGTCGCCTCGGTGTCCCCGCCGTCGCTGCGCCGCAGCAGGTCGCGCAGCTGCTCGGAGGTGGCGGGGTCGGGGTCGGCCTCCGCCCACGCGACGGCGCGCTCGCGGCGGGCGGTGCGCTCGGCGGCGAGCGCCTCCTCGCGCGTCGTCACAGCCGCACCACGACCTTCGCCAGCAGCGCCCCGAGCCGGGGGCCCGCCGCGCGGCCGGCCTCGACGACCTCCTCGTGGCTGAGCGCCGAGCTGCCCACCCCGGCCGCGAGGTTCGTCACGAGCGAGAGCCCGAGCACCTCCAGGCCGGCGGCGCGCGCGGCGATCGCCTCCAGCGCCGTCGACATGCCGACCAGGTCGGCGCCGAGGACCCCCGCCATCGCCACCTCGGCCGGCGTCTCGTAGTGGGGCCCGGGGAACTGCGCGTAGACGCCCTCGGTCAGCGAGGGGTCGACCTCGCGGGCGACGTCGCGCCACCGGCGGCTGTAGAGGTCGGTGAGGTCGACGAACGTCGCGCCCTCCAGCGGCGAGGTGCCCGTGAGGTTGAGGTGGTCGCTGATGAGGACGGGCTGGCCGGGCGCGACGTCCGGGTCGAGCCCGCCGCACCCGTTGGTGAGGACGACGCCGCGGCACCCGGCCGCCGCCGCCGTCCGGACCCCGTGGGCGACGGCGCGCACGCCGCGGCCCTCGTAGAGGTGGGTACGGCTGCCGAGGACCAGCGCCCGGCGGTCGGTCTCGTCCAGCCGGACCGAGCGGAAGACGGCGACGTGGCCCTCGACGACGGGGGCGAGGAAGCCGGGCACCTCGTGCGCGGGCACCTCCGCGACGACGTCCATCGCGTCGACCGCCGTGCCCCAGCCGGACCCGAGCACCAGGGCCAGGTCGTGCCGCTCGGCGCCGGTGCGCTCGGCGAGGACGTCGGCGGCGCGGCGGGCCGCGTCGGCCGGGTCGGCGAGGACGTCGGCGGGTGCGGGGCTCGGCATGGCCGGCACGCTACCGGCGGGTCTCGTGGTGACGGCGGCCCGCGGGCGGGGAGCGGACGGACGTGCCGTCAGCGGTCGTCGGTGAAGCCCGGGGGCACCGCGCCGTCGGCCGAGGGACGGCAGGGGCGGGCCCGCAGCGACGTCACGTACTCGTCCGGGGCGCCGGCGGCCTCGGCGGCGTCGGCGACCATGCCGAGGTAGCGTGCCGAGGGCAGGCCGCCCTCGTAGCCGTCGAGGACGTAGACCCACGCGAGGACCGAGCCGAAGAGGGTGTCCACGCGTACCCGCAGGCGCTGGTAGAGGCCGATGTCGGCGCCCTCCACCTCGTCGAGGGCCCGCGCGTCGAGGTCGGTGAGGTCGTAGAGCCCGACGTAGACGGCGGCGCCGGGGGAGGGGTCCTGGACGACGGTGGCCAGGGCCCCCTCCCAGCCGCGGTCCTCGCCCCCGAAGGTCAGGCGCCAGCCCTGCAGCCAGCCCGTGCCCGCCAGCGGCGAGTGGGGCGCCCGCTCGGCCATCCGGGCCGGGTGGAGGTTGCTGCCGTAGGCGGCGTACTGGGCCATGCTCGGACTGTATCGACGCGCGGCTGCTGCTCCGGCCCCGTCGCAGCCGGGGGCGGCCCGGTCGGCAGAGGGCACCCGGGCCGGTGCCCGAGGACGTCGGCGGGCAGGATGGGGCGGTGCCCGAACCCGCGCCCGACCAGCCGCCGTCCTCCTCGCCGCCGGGCGACGGCGTGACCGGGGCCCACGACGGGGCCCACGCCGAGGCCGCGACGGTGACCGACGTGGACGGCATGGGGGCCCCCGCCGAGAGGCTCCCCGAGGAGTCGCTGCGGCCGGAGGCCACGTCCAGCGAGGCCACCGCGCACCGCGCCGCCGACGCGGCGCTGCCGGTGCGCTCGGCGGTGACCGACGTCGCCAGCACACGCGTCGTCGTCCTCGGTGGTGGCCCCGGGGGGTACGAGGCGGCGCTCGTCGCGGCGCAGCTGGGCGCGAGGGTCACCGTCGTCGAGAGCCACGGGCTCGGCGGGTCGACGGTGCTCACCGACGTCGTGCCCTCCAAGACGCTCATCGCGACCGCCGAGGTGATGGCGACCGTCACCGGGTCGGTGGACCTCGGGCTGCGCTTCGCCGGGGCCGGTGACGGCACCGACGCCGAGTCGGCCGTGACGGTGGACCTCGACAAGGTCAACACCCGGGTGCGGGCGCTCGCGCACGCCCAGTCGGTCGACATCCGCGAGCGCCTGGAGCGCGAGGGCGTCGAGGTGCTCGTGGGGCGGGGCTGCGTCCTGGCGCCCGACCGGGTCGGCGTCGACCTCGCCGACGGCGGGTCCACGGAGCTGCGGGCCGACGTCCTGCTGCTGGCCACGGGCTCCCACCCGCGAGAGCTCCCCGACGCGATGCCGGACGGGGAGCGCATCCTCACGTGGAAGCAGCTTTACGACCTCACCGAGCTGCCCGAGCGGCTCGTCGTCGTCGGCTCGGGGGTCACGGGGGCGGAGTTCGCCAACGCCTACGAGGCGCTGGGCTCCGACGTCGTGCTCGTCTCCAGCCGTGACCGGGTGCTGCCGGGCGAGGACGCCGACGCGGCCGAGGTCATCGACGACGTCTTCCGCCGCCGCGGCATGACCGTCATGGCGCGGTCCCGGGCGCAGTCGGTGGTGCGAGAAGGCGACGAGGTCGTGGTCACGCTCTCCGACGGGCAGGAGGTGCGCGGCTCGCACTGCCTCATGGCCGTCGGGTCCATCCCCAACACGCGGGGGCTGGGGTGCGAGGACGCCGGGATCGTGCTCAGCGACTCGGGGCACGTCGTCGTCGACCGGGTCTCGCGGACGTCGGTGCGCGGGGTCTACGCGGCGGGGGACTGCACCGGCGTCCTGCCGCTGGCCTCGGTCGCGGCGATGCAGGGGCGGATCGCGATGTGGCACGCGCTCGGCGACGCCGTCGCCCCGCTCAAGCTGCGGACCGTCGCGGCCAACGTCTTCACGGCGCCGGAGATCGCGACGGTCGGGTGGACGCAGGAGCAGATCGAGTCGGGCGAGGCCCAGGGCGAGGTCGTGAAGCTGCCGCTGGCGGGCAACGCCCGCGCCAAGATGCAGGGCATCCACGACGGCTTCGTGAAGCTGTTCTGCCGCACGGGTTCCGGGACGGTGATCGGCGGCGTCGTCGTCAGCCCGAGGGCGAGCGAGCTGGTCTTCCCGTTGACGCTCGCCGTCGAGCACCGCCTCACGGTCGACCAGGTGGCCCACGCCTTCAGCGTCTACCCGTCCCTGTCGGGCTCCCTCGCCGAGGCCGCCCGGCGCCTGCACACCACCCCGCAGCTCGACTGACCGGTTCCCCTGCCCGGCACGTCGACGACGACGTGCCGCACTCTGGGCTCTTCGCTCCGCACTTCGACGACTATGTGCCGCCCACGGCCCCATGCTCTGGAACTTCGACGACGACGTGGCGTGAGCGAGAGGCGAGAACCGGCACGTCGACGACTAGCTGCAGGGCCAGGTGTCGCGTCCGGTGTGTGAGCGCCCGGCCATGGCGGCCCGGACCAGTGCGACGACGCGGCCGGGCTCGGCGACGTCGGCCGCGGTGACGTGGACGACGACCCAGCCGGCCTCCCGGAGGGCGTTGAGCCGGTCGCGGTCCTTGACGAGCTGCTCGGGGAGCGCGTGCCACGCGCCGTCGTACTCGACCGCGATCCGCAGGGCGACGAGAGCGAGGTCGACCCGGCCGACGAACCGCCCCATGTGCCGTACCTCGACCTGGGGCACGGCGTCGATGCCCGCGAGGTGCAGCAGCACCCGGACGACCGACTCCGGGAGGGACTCCGCCCGCGGGTCGACCATGGCGACGGCCTCCCGGACGCGGACGACACCGCCGTCGCGACGGTCGAGGAGCCAGCCCTCCAGCCGGGGGACGGTGACGAGTCGCGCACGGACGAGGGCGTCGAGCCGGGCGACCGCCCAGGGGAGGGAGGTGCGTGCCGCCGCGTCGAAGGCGATGCGCTCGGGGGCGGCCAGCTGTGTCGTCCGCCATGCCCGACCGCGGTCGAGCGGGCGCCTGCTTCGTCGGGTCGACACGCCCCTGACCGTCGGATGCAGGCCCACGTCCTCGATGACGGCCTCGACGTCGTCGCGCGCGGCGAGCCAGTCCTGGCCCAGCACGCTTGCCGCGGAGGCCCCGGTGATCTGGGCAGCCGGAGGGAGCAGAAGGCCGGCCGCCTCGCACCGCAGCGGATGCGTCACCTCAACGTCGCGTCGGGTGTAGACGCCGCGGAGCAGGCGTACCCAGCGTCCGTCGCGGAGCTCGCGCTGGGTCAGCACGCCGGCCTCGAGGGCGTCGGCGCCGCGGAAGACGAGAGGCAGGTCGAGGTCGTCGGTCGCGACGCGGCGTGCGCGGGTCGTCATGGCCGAACCATGACGTCGAGGACGCGCTCGCCGGCGCCGTCCACAGCTCCGCGACGTCGACCGCTCGTACGGGGCACCTGTGGACGGCGAGGGCGCCGCCGCGTGGTGACGTCGCCTCGTCACAGTGTCGTCTATACGCCGGACATAGGCCCTGACGGCGGCAGGTAGTCGTCGAGGTGCCGGGAAAAGAGCCGTGGTGGCGGCGGATAGTCGTCGAAGTGCCGGGGAGGGGGAGGTGCTCAGGCGGGGTCGACGACGTCGCAGACGACGGCGCCGGAGGTGACCGTCATGCCGACCTTGGCCTCGAGGCCGCGGACGACGCCGGAGCGGTGGGCGGTGAGCGGCTGCTCCATCTTCATGGCCTCGAGGACGACGACGACGTCGCCCTTCTCGACCTCCTGCCCCTCGGCGACGGCCACCGTGACGATGGTGCCCTGCATGGGGGAGGTGAGGGACTGGCTGCTGGTCGCCACCCCGGCGCTGCGACCTCGCCGGGCCTTGGCCCGGGCGGGAGGCGCAGCCGCGGAGGCGCTCCCGAGACCGGCGGGGAGCACGACCTCGAGCCGGCGTCCGTCGACCTCGACGACGACGGCCTCGCGCTCCGCGGGCCCTGCGGCGTCCTCGGTCGGCCCGGCGTACGGCTCGACCCGGTTGTCGTGCTCGCTCTCGATCCACCGCGTGTGCACGGTGAAGGGCGGCTCACCGCCGGTGACCTCGGGCGCGAAGGCCGGGTCGACGACGACGGCGCGGTGGAACGGCAGCACCGTCGGCATGCCCTCGACGACGAACTCGGCCAGCGCCCGGCGGGAGCGCTCCAGCGCCTGGCGGCGGGTCGCTCCCGTGACGACGAGCTTGGCGAGCATCGAGTCGAACGCGCCGGCCACGGCGTCCCCCGCGACGACGCCGGAGTCGACCCGCACGCCCGGCCCGCTCGGCGGCTCGAAGCGGGACGCCGTCCCCGGCGCCGGCAGGAAGTCGCGGCCAGGGTCCTCGGCGTTGATCCGGAACTCGAAGGAGTGCCCGCGCACGGGCGGGTCGTCGTAGCCCAGCGGCTCGCCGGCGGCGAGCCGCAGCTGCTCGCGGACCAGGTCGAGGCCCGTGACCTCCTCGGAGACCGGGTGCTCCACCTGCAGGCGGGTGTTGACCTCGAGGAAGGAGACGGTGCCGTCGGGCGCCACGAGGAACTCGCACGTGCCGGCGCCGACGTACCCGGCCAGCCGCAGGATCTCCTTGGACGCGCGGTAGAGCTCGGCCTCCTGCTCGGGGGAGAGGTACGGCGCCGGCGCCTCCTCGACGAGCTTCTGGTTGCGCCGCTGCAGCGAGCAGTCCCGCGTCGAGACGACGACGACGTCGCCGTGGGCGTCGGCGAGGCACTGGGTCTCGACGTGGCGGGGGCGGTCGAGGAAGCGCTCGACGAAGCACTCGCCGCGCCCGAAGTTCGTCACGGCCTCGCGGACGGCGGAGTCCAGCGCCGAGTCGACCTGGCTGCGCTCGCGGACCACCTTGAGGCCGCGCCCGCCACCGCCGTGCGCCGCCTTGATGGCGACCGGCAGCCCGTGCTCGTCGACGAAGTCGAGCACCTCCTGCACCCCGGAGACCGGGTCCGACGTCCCGGGGGCCAGCGGCGCGCCGGCCTTCTCGGCGATCTTGCGGGCGGCGACCTTGTCCCCGAGCGCCCGGATGGCCTCCGGCGGCGGGCCGACCCACACGAGCCCGGCGTCGAGCACGGCCTGGGCGAAGTCGGCGTTCTCGGACAGGAAGCCGTAGCCGGGGTGGACGGCGTCGGCGCCGCTGCGACGGGCGACGTCCAGGAGCAGCTCCTGGCGCAGGTAGGAGTCGGCGGGCGTGCTGCCGCCCAGGGCGTAGGCCTCGTCGGCGGTCCGCACGTGCAGGGCGTCACGGTCAGGCTCGGCGTAGACGGCGACCGAGGCGATGCCGGCGTCGGCGCACGCCCGGGCCACCCGGACGGCGATCTCGCCGCGGTTGGCCACGAGCACCTTCGTGATGGTCCGCCTGCCCTCGGCCGCCGTCGTCATCCGGTGCTCCGCCTCCTGGTGCCGCGATCACTCGCCCCGCGGATCGCCGTCGGTGCGGGGTCCGCCCTCGGACCGCCGGGGAGCCTAGCCGCGTGGCCGGCGCGCCCCGGCGCGCCGCGCACGCGCGTCGTCGACGCCGGGCACCCGTCGAGCGCGAAGGACGGCGACGAGGTCCGTCGCGGAGGGCTCCGACGGCGGAGAAGACCGACGACGTCCGTGGTGGCCGGTCCTGGCGGCGGAGGGGCTACGAGGTCCGCGTCGCGGCGGGGTGGGGCGCTCGCACGTCCGACCAGCGGACCCCGGCGTCGGCGAGCAGCCCGCGCAGCGTCGCGAGGCCCAGGCCGACGACGGCCGACGGCTCGCCCTCGACCCCGGCGACGTAGGGCGCCCCGAGCCCGTCGAGCGTGAAGGCCCCGGCGACGCGCAGCGGCTCGCCCGTGGCGACGTAGGCGTCGACCTCCGCGTCGTCGACGTCCGCGAAGTGCACGGTCGTGGAGGAGACCGCACCGAGCGTCGCGCCCGAGCCGCCGTCCTCGGGGGGGCGCGCGTCGACGAGCCAGTGCCCCGAGTGCAGGACGCCCGCGCGCCCGCGCATCCGGCGCCAGCGGGCGGCCGCCTCGGCGGCGTCGGCAGGCCTGCCGTGGACCTCGCCGTCCAGCTCGAGCACCGAGTCGCACCCGACCACGAGAGCGCCTGCACCGCCGAGCTCCTCGACGTCCTCGAGGCGGGCGGCGACGTCCTCGGCCTTGGCCCGCGCCAGCACGAGGCACACGTCCTCGGCGTCCTGGACGCCGTAGCGGTCCACGACCGCCGGCTCGTCGACGGCGGAGACGAGGACGAGCGGGTCGACCCCGGCGGAGCGCAGCAGCTGCAGCCGGGCGGGGGACGCCGAGGCGAGGACGAGACGCACGACGTGACCGTAGCCGCCGCGCGTCTCGCCCCCCGGGCGGAGGTCCTCAGGCGAAGGCGCTGGTGCGGGTGGCGTCGTCGCTGCTGCCGCGTGCCGTCTCGGCCTCGCCGGTGCGCACGCCCGCGTCCTCGCGCTGGTCCTCTCGGGGCGCGAGCGGGTCGCGGCCGCGAGGCGCGTGGTAGGCCTCGACGTCGAGGATGCCCTCGCGCTTGGCGACGACGGCGGGCACGAGCGCCTGGCCCGCCACGTTGGTCGCCGTGCGGATCATGTCGAGGACCGGGTCGATCGCGAGCAGCAGGCCCACGCCCTCCAGGGGCAGCCCGAGCGTGGACAGCGTGAGGGTCAGCATGACGACGGCGCCGGTGAGGCCCGCCGTCGCCGCCGAGCCGACGACGGAGACGAAGGCGATGAGCAGGTAGTCGGTGACGCCCAGCTGGACGCCGAAGAGCTGGGCGACGGTGATGGCCGCCAGCGCCGGGTAGACCGCCGCGCAGGAGTCCATCTTCGTCGTCGCCGCGAGCGGCACGGCGAACGAGGCGTAGGAGCTCGGGACGCCGAGGTTGCGCTCGGCGACGCGCTGGGTCACCGGCAGCGTGCCGACCGAGCTGCGCGAGACGAAGGCCAGCGTGATGGCTGGCCACACCCCCGAGAGGTACTTGCGCGCCGACAGCCCGTGCAGGCGCGCCAGCAGCGGGTACACCCCGAGCATGACCAGCAGCGACCCGACGTAGACGTCGGCGGTGAAGACGGCCAGCGGCGCCACGAGGTCCCAGCCGTAGCTCGCGACGGCGTTGCCGAGCAGCCCCAGCGTGCCCAGGGGCGTCAGGCGGATGACCCACCACAGGGCGGTCTGGGTGACGGCGAGCGCGGAGCGCACGACGCCCAGGAAGGGCTCGGCCTTCTCGCCGGTCCGGAGCGCGGCCAGGCCGACGACCAGGGCGAGGACGACGAGGGACAGGACGGAGAAGGACAGCGACGTCGAGGCGGTGGCGCTGCCGCCGTCGACCGTGACGTCGGTGCTCGCGCCGAGGGCGAGGACGTTGCCGGGCACGAGCTGGTCGAGGAAGTCCGTCCACCCGCCCTGGGTGCTGGAGGCCTGGGCGTCCTCCGTGCTGATGCTGGCGTTGGCGCCGGGGTTCGTCAGCAGCCCCAGGCCGATGCCGATCGACACGGCGACGAGGGAGGTGATGGCGAACCACAGCAGGGTCTGCCCGGCGAGGCGGGCCGCGTTCGTCACCTCTCGGAGGTTGGCGACGGAGACGATGATCGCCGTCACGACGAGCGGCGGGACGACCACGCGCAGCAGCTGCACGAAGGTGCTGCCGATCGTGTCGAGGACGGTCGTGAGGCCGTTCGGGTCCTCGGGCGTCCCGCCGAGGGAGCGGGCGAGGACGCCGAGGGCGACCCCGAGGACGAGGCCGAGGAGGATCTGGGCGCCGAAGGGCACGCGCGCGGCGCGGCGGAGGAGTGTCACGGCGCCTCGCAACGAGCCTGGTCGACCGCGGCATTCCCGGCAATCCCGACCGCTGCGGTCGGGAATCCGGCTCGTCGCCCTGACGGGCAGCGTCAGCCGCGGTCGGGTGCGGCGAGCGCGTCGCGCAGGACGTCGAGGCCGACGGCGCCGAGGTCGAGCGCACGACGGTGGAAGTCCTTCAGCGAGAAGGCCTCGCCCTCGCGGGCGCGGGCCTCGTCGCGCATCTGCAGCCAGAGCCGCTCGCCGACCTTGTACGAAGGCGCCTGCCCCGGCCAGCCCAGGTAGCGCAGGTGCTCGAAGCGGCGGGTCGGCTCCTCCTGCCGGGCGTGGAGGGTGAGGTAGCGCCACATCGCGTCGGCGTCCCACGTGCCGCCGCCGACCTCCTCCGGCGCCCGGAAGCCGCAGTGCAGCCCGATGTCGACGACGACGCGCGAGGCCCGCAGCACCGAGCCGACGAGCATCCCCATCCGATCCCCGGGGTCGTCGAGGTGCCCGAGCTCGGCCATGAGCCGCTCGGCGTAGAGCGCCCAGCCCTCCCCGTAGCCGCTGGACCACGCCATCGTCCGGCGCCACCGGTTGAGGACGTCGGTGCGCAGCAGCGCGTGCCCGATCTGCAGGTGGTGGCCCGGGACGCCCTCGTGGAAGACCGTCGTCGTGTCCAGCCAGGTCGTGAAGGAGGTCTGCCCCGTCGGCACGGAGAACCACATGCGCCCCGGGCGCGTGAGGTCCTCGCTCGGGCCGGTGTAGTAGATGGCGCCCGAGGAGCTGGGCGCGATGCGGCACTCCAGCGTCCGCAGCGGCGCGGGGATGTCGAAGTGCTCGCGGCCCATCTCCTCGACGGCGCGGTCCGAGAGGTCCTGCATCCACGTGCGGAAGGCGTCCGAGTCGGCCAGCTGGCGCGCCGGGTCGGCGTCGAGCAGCGCGATGGCCTCCTCCGGCGTCGCGCCGGGACGGACCTGCTGCGCGACGTCGGCCATCTCGGCCTCGATCCGCGCCACCTCCTCCAGGCCCCACGCGTAGGTCTCCTGGAGGTCGACGGCGGCGCCGACGAAGGAGCGGCTGCGCAGGGCGTACTCCTCGCGGCCGCAGGCGTCCTCCTCGCGCGCCCGCGGCGAGACCTCCTCGCGCAGGACCCGCGCCAGGTCGGCGTAGGCACCCGCCGCCGCCTGCGCGCCGCGCGCCAGGTCCGACGCCAGCGCCGGCGACGGCGCGCCGCCGTCCGGGCGTGCACCGCCCGCGAGGTCGGCGAAGAAGCCGCCGGCGGCCGCGAACTCCTCGGCCTGCTCGACCCCGGCGCGCACCTGGCGCGCCGCCGGCGGGCGCCCGTCCGCGCAGGCGGCGAGCAGCGCCGCCGAGTACCCGGCGAGCGCCGAGGGGACGAGCGCCAGCCGGTCCGCGACGACCGACCAGTCCTGCGCCGTGGTGACCGGCATGAGGTCGAAGACCTCGCGCACGCCCTGCAGGGGCGAGGCGAGGACGTTGATCTCGCCGGCGCCGATGCCGGCGTCGGCCAGCTCGACCTCCAGGCCGAGGCGCTCGCGCATCGCCGCGACCGTGACGACGTCGACGTCGTCGGTCACCGCCGCGGGCCCGAGCGCGTCGAGCTGGGCGAGCGTGGCCCGCGCGAGGTCGACGCGGGCCGCCTCGCCGTCGGGGGAGTAGTCGGTCATCTGCGCGTCGTGGCCGGGCAGGCCCATCGCCGTCGCGTCGACCGGGTCCAGCGCGGCGTAGGCCTCGACGTGGGCGTCGGCGAGGGCGTCGACCGCCGAGGAGGGACGGGTGGGCCGGGGTGTCGTCTGGTCGGGCATCGCGAGCACAGTAGGCGTGGCAGGCCGGGCCACGCGCGACGCCTGGCCAGGCCCTGGGTGGCGCTGCCGCCGTCCCGGCGGGCCGACGCCGTCTCGACCTCGAGGCACCCGGACGGTGGATGTGCCCTCGTCTGCCTGCGACGCAGGCCTGGGACGGGCGACACTCCCTTGCCGGTCGCAGGACGACCGACGCGCCCGCCGTCCCGGAGGTCCGCCATGCCCCTGCTGCGCCGCAGCGCCCGACCCGCCGCTGTCCTGGCGGGGCTCCTCCCGGCCCTCGTGCTCGGTGCGCCGGCCGCCACGGCGAGCCCCACCACGGCGAGCCCCGCCGCGGCGAGCCAGACGGCGACGGCGACGGCGACGGCGACGGCGACGCCGCAGGACGTGCTGCTCGTCGGCTGGAGCCAGGGCTGGGCCCGGGACCACGACGCCGTCGGCCGGGAGGTCGAGGTGCGCCGGGTGCTGCCCGGGCTGCTCGACTACCGCCCGGCGGGCGTGCTCGACGACATGCGGCAGCTCGTCCTCGGTGACCTGCCCGGCACGGGCACCTTCGACCTCGTCCAGCAGGACCCGGACGCCGGGCAGGTCCGCTTCGGCAGCTGCTCGTCCGGGACGCCGGTGCAGGGGCAGGTCGTCGTCCACGAGCTCTCGGCCGGCCAGGACGGCATCCCGGACGTCCTCGCCGTCGACCTCACCTGGCGCTGCGGGTCGGCGGGCGAGGACCGAGCCGCCGTCGTGCGGATCTCCTCGGCGGTGCCCTACGCGCGGCTCGAGGTCTCCCAGCCGTACGTGACCCGTGTCCCCAACGAGGTCACCGAGGTCGTGGTCGGTGACGTGCGCAGCACGGGGACGGCGCCGGCTGCGCTGGTGGCCCCGGCCGGCAGCAACTGCCCGGAGGTCCTCGCACCGGGCGAGAGCTGCCGCATCGAGCGCGAGGTGCGGGGCTACGACGCGGGTCTGATCGGTCCCGACAACGGGGTCGTGGTGCCGGTCGACAGCCCGGGGGGCGTGGGGACGCGAGGGGTTCTCACCTACCGCCCGGTGTGGCCTGCCGCCGCCTGCACCACGCAGGTCTCGGGTCGCGGGACTGCTGCGGTCGGGGTGTGGCTCCACGGGTGCGAGAGCGGGGCGGCGGAGGACCTGGGCGTGGTCGTCGAGCGGCTGGGACCGCGAGGGTGGGCGCCGCTCGCCGAGGGGCCGGACCCCTTCAACCGCACGGTCGAGGGGCTGGCGCCCGGCGAGGAGGTCACGCTGCGCTCCGTGCTCAGCACACGCGACCAGGCGACAGGAGCGCTGGGGCGGCTGGTGTCCGAGCCGGTCAGCGCCCGGGCGGCGACGACGGCCTACCTGGCCGCCGACGGACGGCTGAGCTCCTCGAGCGACGGCGACGCCGGCGCAGCGGTCCTGCGCGAGGACGTCTCGGGCGTCGACGTCTCCTCCGACCGACGGACGCGGGCGCTCGTCGCGGCGGGCTCCTCGACGCTCCGCCTGGAGCGACGTGACGGCACCCTGGTCCGCGAGGTCGCCTTCACCGAGTACGAGAACGTCCGGCGACCGCGCTTCAGCCCGGACGGGCGCCAGGTGGCGCTCACGACCTCGGGGCCGGGCGGCGTCGTGCTCGTCGACGTCGCCAGCGGCGTCCGGCGGGTCGTCGACGCGTACGGAGACGTCGTGCAGGGGTGGTCGCCCGACGGAGCACGGGTGCTCGTCGCGGGCAGCCTCCCGTCGGCCGGCAGCGTCCGACTGCTGTGGCTCGACATCGCGACAGGTGTCCGCACTCCCGTGCCCGGTACCGAGGGCGTGGAGTACGCCGCGGTCTCACGGGACGGGGCCGTCGCCTTCGTCCGTCAGGACCCGGACAGGTGGACCGTCCTCGAGCAGCGGGCAGGCGCGCCGGCACGGACGGTGACCTCCGTCGACGGTCGCTTGAGGTTCCACCGCGACGTGAGGTACTCCCCGGACGGGCAGCACCTGCTCGTCGCCCGCAGCGAGCAGGTGGCGGAGCGCGACCACGGCGTCGCGGTCGTCGACGTGCGCACGGGCAGCACCCGCCTGCTGCCAGGGCCGCGCCTCGCCCAGCTCGCCTGGGACCAGGTCGGCTCTGCGCCGCCAGCCACGCCGGCGGTGTCGGTCGTCGCCCCGGTGACGGGCCCGCGCACGCAGGTCCGGTGGACCCAGTCCGACCCCGACGACGCCGCCCCGGCGTTGACCGCCCGCTGCCGGGTCGACGCGGGCGCGTGGACGGCGTGCCGCTCGCCGTGGCAGAGCCCCCGGCTCACGCAGGGCCGACACACCGCTGCCGTGCAGCTCAGGGACCCCGCAGGCACCTGGAGCGCCGTCGGGACCACGACGTGGACGGTGCGCGGCTCCGAGGCCTTCGGGCGTCTGTCGGACTGGACGGGCGACGGCGTCGCCGACCCGGCCGGCTACGAGGGCGGGCGCTGGGACTTGCCCGGGCGTGTCGTCCGGCACGGCGTCGCCGGCGACGTCCCCGTCGCGGCCGACTACGACGGGGACGGGCGGGCCGATGTCGCGGTGTACCGGCCGTCGACGGGTGACTGGTACGTCAAGGGTCGCCCGCCGGTGCGGCACGGCGCGCGGGGTGACGTGCCGGTGGTGGCCGACTACACCGGCGACGGCCGGGCCGACATGGCGGTCTTCCGGCCGTCGACGGGGGAGTGGCTCGTGCGGGGCCGCCCGACGGTGCGGTACGGCGCGCGGGGTGACGTCCCGGTGCAGGCGGACTACGACGGCGACGGGCGGGCGGACGTGGCGATGTTCCGGCCGTCGACGGGGGAGTGGCTCGTGCGGGGCCGCCCGACGGTGCGGCACGGGCAACGCGGTGACGTCCCGGTGCCGGCGGACTACGACGGAGACGGGCGGGCGGACGTGGCGGTGTTCCGGCCGGGTCCACGGACGTGGTCGGTGCGCGGTCGAGCCGCCGTGGGCTACGGGATGTCCGGTGCCCAGCCCGTGCCCGCCGACTACACCGGTGACGGGCGGGCCGACTTCGCCGTCCTCAAGGCAGGGGTCTGGTACCTGCAGGGCCGAGCGCCCGTCGCGGCGAGCTCTGGGCGGGCCGTGGCCGTCTGAGGACGACCGGCGCGGCCGACGTCACCCCCGGCGAGAGGCGTGACGGCCCGCGGTCCGGTGCCACGGGGCACCGGACCGCCGTCGTCGCTCAGGCGCCGCCGGACTTCAAGGCGGCCAGGCGGGCCTCGACCTCCAGGGCGTCGGAGTCGGCCTCCAGCTCCTCGAACTGCGCGTCGATCGAGGACGCCGCGAGCTCGGCCCGCCCGGCGGCACGGGCCTCCTCCCGGCGGACCTTCTCCTCGAAGCGGGAGACCTCGCTCGTCGGGTCCATGAGGTCGATGCCGCGCACGGCGTCGTGTATGCGGTTCTGCGCCTCGGCGACCTTGGCGCGCGAGGCGAGCTCGTCTCGCTTGGCGCGCAGCTCGGAGAGCTTGCCCCGCATGCCCTCCAGGCCCTTCTTGAGCTTGGCGACGACCTCGGTCTGCGCGGCGATCTGCGGCTCGAAGCCCCGCAGCTCGGACTCGGCCGACATCTGGCGCTGCAGGGCGACCTTGGCGAGGTTGTCGAAGCGGTCCGCCTCGGCGGTGCTGCCCTGCCCGCGCAGGTCGTCGGCGCGCCGGCTCGCGGCCAGCGCCTTGCCGCCCCACTGCGACGCGTTCTGGCGCGCCTCCTCGGCGTCGGCCTCCAGCAGCCTCAGGTTGCCGATGGTCTGCGCGACGGCGTCCTCGGCCTCACGGATGCTGTCGGTGTAGTCGCGCACCATCTGGTCGAGCATCTTCTCGGGGTCCTCGGCCTGGTCCAGCAGCGCGTTGAGGTTCGCGCGGACCAGCTGCCCGACCCGTCCGAGCAACGACTGCTGCACCATCTCGCCCACTCCTCGCCGTCCGGGCCCGCTCGCGGCAGGCGTGCCCTCGTGCCCGCGAGCCTGCCACGGACGGCCGGGTGCGCGAGCGACGGCGACCGGCCGCGGGGACGTCGAGGGCCCGCGCGTCCAGGTCACTCGCGAAGGGGTGGGGCCCGGGGGCGGCACGAGGGATCAGAAGCGGCCGCCGCCGCCCGACCCGCCGAAGCCGCCGCCCCCGCCGAAGCCGCCCCCACCGCCGAGCCCTCCGAAGCCCCCTCCGCCGCCGCCGAGGCCTCCTCGTCCGCCGCCGAAGCCGCCACCGGAGCGGCGCCCACCGCCGCCGGTGAGGACGGCGCCGAGGATGCCGCCGAGGACCGCGGCCTCCATCGAGGCGCCACGGCGACCGCCGCCGCCGAGGCCGCCGCCCCAGGGGTCGTGGCGGTCGAGGTCCGCCTCGGCCTGGCGGCGGGCCTGCTCCGCGAGCTCGGCCGCGCGCCGGGCCTGCCCCAGCGCCTCGACCGGGTCGCTCTCGCGCCGCTGCTCGGCGCGGGCGAGCGCGCGCTCGGCCTCGGCCAGCAGCTGTCGGGCCCGCTGGCCGACGGCGCCGCGCCGGGCGTCGACGACGGACCGGGCGCCGGCCACCTCCGAGCGCGCGGCGACGAGCGTGTGGCCGAGGGACTCCTGCGCGCGCTGCACGCGCCGGCGGGACTCCCGGACGTCGGCCAGCGCGTCGTCCAGCGCCCGGCCCGCCTCCTCCAGGCGCCGCAGCGCCGTCACCGGGTCACGGCGGCCGGGCCGCTGCGCCGCCTCGGCGTCCTCGACGGCCGCGCGGGCGCGGGCCAGCAGCGGCCCCAGGTCGCGGGCCGCGCGGCGCGCGTCGTCACCACCGCCCGAGCCGCCGTCGCGGGTGGCCTCCAGCAGCGCCTGCGCCTCGGCGAGGTCCTGCTCGGTCTCGGCCCGGGCGTCGCCGAGGTGGCCCTCGGCCTCGGCGAGGTCCTGGCCGAGCCGGCCGACCGCGTCCAGCAGCTGCCGGGCCCGCCCGACGGCCTGGTCCGCACCCCGGGCGGCGAGCGCCGCCCGGCCCGTGTCGCCGGCGGAGACGGCGGCGCGGCCCTCCGCGACCTCCTCCGCCACGAGGTCCAGCGAGGCCTCGGCGTCCTGCGGCGCACCCGCCACGGCGGCGAGCGCCGACGCGACGTACCGCTCCTGCAGCCGCGCGAGCCGTGCTCGCTCCTCGTCCACGCGCCCGCGCAGGGCTGCCAGGTCGCGCTCGCGGGCGTCCAGCACCTCCCCGGCCCGGTGGCCGAGCTGGCGCAGCTCGTCGAAGGCGTCCGACTGCTCGTCGAGGGCGGCGTCGGCCCGCTCGCAGCGCCCCACGACCTCCTCCAGCGCCGCGCGCCGCGTCGACTCGTCCGGCGGGCTGCCCGCCCGGTCCCCGTCCTCGTCCTCGCCGTCGGCGCGGCGCCGGGCGGCGAAGGCGGCGGCCAGGTCGGCCCGCGCGGCGGCGAGCACCCGCTCGAAGGGGAGGACGGCCTCGTCGCCGAACTCCGCGCGGGCGAACTCGACCTCGGTGGCCGAGGCGCTCACGGCGTCGTCGACCGCCACCAGCGCCGAGCCCGCCCGCTGCTCCAGCGACTCGAGGGGCTCGGGCGGCTCGCCCTGCGCGGCGCGGCGGTCGGCCCGCCGCTGCCTGCGCCCCCGCACGAGCGCGACGACGACGGCGACGCCCGTGCCGAGCACCAGCAGCAGCACGAGCACCGAGAGCGCCGACACGCCGGAGGAGGCGCTCCCCGCCGTCGTCCCCGTCCCCGTCCCCGTGCCCGTGCCCGTGCCCGAGCCGCTCCCGGCGTCGTCGCCGGAGCCGGCGCCCGACGTCCCGGCCGTGCTCGTGAGGGTCGCGGTGAAGGCCTCGACGGCGCCGGCCCAGTCGTCGTCGGCCAGGAAGGTCTCGGCGTCGGCGTTCGCGGCGAGGACGTCGACGTCCGCGTCGACCTGGCTGCCGTACGCGCGGTCGCCGACCGCGACGGCCAGGACGCCGTCCCCGTCCCCGAGCTGGGAGAGCGTCCCGGTCTCCTGGGCCCACTCCTGCCCGCCGAGCCCGTCGAAGGAGTCGACGAAGACTACGAACAGCTGGATGCCGGTCTCCTCCCGCAGGTCCGCGACGGCGGCCTCGACCTGCGCCTGGGACCCCTCCAGCGCGCCGACCTGGTCGGTGACCTGCTCGGCCAGCCGGAAGGGTTCCTGCGCCGACGCCGTCGGGGCGAGGGCGAGCAGCGGGGCGAGGGCCAGCGCGAGCACCGCGACGAGCGACGCGACGACCGACGACCTTCGGCTGGCCGGGCCCGGCCGGGCGAGGCGACGGGCCACCGTCACCGCCGTCCCCACCCGCTCGTGCGCCAGGCGTCCGGCCCGGGGGCGGTGACCCCCAGCCGGTGCGCCGGTGAGTCCCAGACCGCCACCGGCGCAGGCGCTCGCGTGGGCCCGGGCGCCTGCAGCCGCGCGGTGAGCACCGCGGTGAGGGCGGCGACGTCGACGGCGTCCGCGCGGCCGCGCACCACGCGCAGCACCGGCCGCCGGGCCTCGCCCGCCTCCCTGGTCGCGCCGGCGTCCCCCCTCGCCGTCACAGCGGGATGTTCCCGTGCTTCTTCGCCGGCAGCTGCTCCCGCTTGCCCCGCAGCGCCCGCAGCGCCTTGACCACCTCGGCGCGCGTGCGCGAGGGCGCGACGACGGCGTCGACGTAGCCCCGCTCGGCCGCGGCGTAGGGGTTGGCGAGGGTGTCCTCGTACTCGGTGACCAGGTCGGCGCGCAGCGCCTCGACGTCCTCGCCCGCCTCGGCGGCGGCCTTCAGCCGTCCGCGGTGGAGGATGTTCGCCGCGCCCTGGGCGCCCATGACGGCGATCTGCGCCGTCGGCCACGCCAGGTTGACGTCGGCCCCGAGGTGCTTGGAGGCCATGACGATGTAGGCGCCGCCGTAGGCCTTGCGCGTGATGACCGTCACGAGCGGCACCGTGGCCTCGGCGTAGGCGGAGATCAGCTTGGCTCCGCGCCGGATGATGCCGTTGTACTCCTGGTCGGTGCCGGGCAGGAAGCCGGGCACGTCGACGAGGGTGAGGACCGGCACGTTGAACGCGTCGCACGTGCGCACGAAGCGGGCGGCCTTCTCGCTGGCGTCGATGTCCAGGCACCCCGCCAGCTGCATCGGCTGGTTGGCGACGACGCCGACCGAGCGGCCCTCGACCCGCCCGTAGCCGCAGATCACGTTCGGCGCGAACAGCTCGGAGACCTCGAGGAAGTCCCCGTCGTCGAGCAGGTGCTCCACCACCCGGTGCATGTCGTACGGCGCCGAGGCGGTGTCGGGCACGAGCGTGTCGAGCTCGAGGTCCTCCGTCGTGGTCTCCAGCCCGCGCGGCTCCTCGGGCGGCACGACGGGCGCCTCGGCCAGGTTGTTGCTCGGCAGGTGCGCCAGCAGGTCCTTGACGTAGGCGATGGCCGCGTGCTCGTCCGCCGCGAGGTGGTGGGCGCTGCCCGAGCGGGTGTTGTGCGTGCGGGCCCCCCCGAGGTCCTCCATCGTCACGTCCTCGCCCGTGACGGTGCGGATGACGTCTGGCCCGGTGATGAACATCTGCGACGTGCCGTCGACCATGACGACGACGTCGGTGAGCGCGGGGGAGTACACGTGCCCGCCCGCGGAGGCGCCGAGGACGACCGAGACCTGCGGGACGACACCCGACAGCATGGTGTTGCGGCGGAAGATCTCCCCGTACAGCCCGAGGGAGGCGACGCCCTCCTGGATGCGTGCGCCGCCACCCTCGACGAGGCCGACGACGGGGCAGCCGGTCTTGAGCGCCAGGTCGAGGACCTTGACGATCTTCTCGCCGTAGACCTCGCCGAGGGAGCCGCCGAAGACGGTGACGTCCTGGCTGAAGACGGCGACCGGCCGGCCGTCGACCGTCCCGTACCCGGTGACGACGCCGTCGCCGGGGGGGCGGCTGCGCTCCTGGCCGAACTGCGTCGAGCGGTGCCGGGCGAGGGCGTCGAGCTCGGTGAAGGACCCCTCGTCCAGCAGCGCGTCGAGCCGCTCGCGCGCCGTCATCTTCCCCCGCGCGTGCTGGCGCTCGACCGCCCGCGCCGAGCCGGCGTGCACGGTCTCCTCCAGGCGCGCCTCCAGGTCGGCGAGCTTGCCCGCGGTCGTGTGCGGCGCCCCTCCCGGCCCCGGCGACCCTGCCGTGGTGGACGCTGCTGCTGGCTGCACGGACGGCCTCCCGGGTACGCGGTGCCCCCGGCGGCGCTGGCGCGCGGCGCTGCACCGTCGGCGGGCGGGTCCGCCGAGCGGGGCGGACCGCCCTGCGCTCGACGGTCGGCGACTGTAGTGCGCCTACCCTGGGGACGTGACGAGCCCGGCGAGCCGGACGGCGGCCGCAGCCTCTCGCCCGTCGTCCCCTCCGCAGCCCTCCCTGCCCGCGTCGTCCCCGACCGCGGGCGCCTCGCGGACCCCCTCGGAGCCCCCCGGCCCGTGGGCCGACCTGGCCCGTCCCCCGCTGCGGACCGCGGCGCTGCGCGGCGGGCTCGTGGCGCCCGCGGGCCCGCTCGCGCGCCTGGAGGTCGAGCGGCGGCTGGGGTCGACGAGCACGACGCTCGCCGAGCGCGCCACCGCGGACCCGGCCGCCTGGCCGCACCTGTCCGTCCTGCTCGCCGAGCACCAGGACGCCGGCCGGGGCCGCCGGGGCCGCGCCTTCGCGACGGCGCCCCGCGCGGCGCTCACCTTCTCGGTGCTGCTGCGCACCCCCGCCGGCTCGGCCCCGCACCTGCCCTGGCTGCCGCTGCTCGCGGGGCTCGCGGTCGTGCAGGTGCTGCGACGGCGGGCCGGCGTGCAGGCCGTCCTCAAGTGGCCCAACGACGTCCTGCTGCCGCCCCCGCCGGCCGGCTCCGGAGGCGCTGGCGTGCACGCGGCGCCCCCGCCGGCCAAGGTCTGCGGCCTGCTCGCCGAGGTGCTGCCGCCCTCCGTCCCGGACGACAGCGCGGCCGAGGTCGGGTCCGGGGCGGGCGGGCTCGCCGTCGTCCTGGGCGTGGGCCTCAACGTCGACGCCTCCGTCGAGGAGCTGCCTCCCGGCGCGACGTCGCTGCGGCTGGCGGGCGCGGCGACCACCGACCGCGACACCCTCCTGCGGGCGCTGCTGCGGCGCCTGGCCGACCTCTGGGCGGACTGGCGGGCGCTGCCTCCGGGGCCTGGGCCCGGTGACCCGTCCGGCGGGCCCGCCCCCCCTGGTGCCGCGCTGGCGGGGCTGACCGACCCCGTCCGCGAGGTCTGCGCCACGCTCGGCCAGGACGTCCGGGTGCTGCTGCCCGGCGGCGAGGTGGTCGCCGGGCGGGCGGAGTCCCTCGCCGCCGACGGCGCGCTCGTCGTCCGGACCCCCTCCGGCACCCGGACGCTGCTCGCCGGCGACGTCGAGCACGTCCGCCCGCACGCGGGCCCGTCGTGACCAGCCCGCAGCAGGACCCGCCGGCCCGGGGCGCCGACGCCCTCGGGCGCGCCGCGCTGGCCGCCGAGGCCGAGCTCCTCGGCGGCGAGCCCGAGCTGTCCCGCCGGGAGGTGGCGACGGCGGCCGGCGTCCGGCTGCGTGACGCCCGGGCCCTGTGGCGGGCGCTGGGGCTGCCCGACGTGGAGTCCTCCGTGCCCGCCTTCACGGGGCGCGACGTCGCCGCGCTCACCGAGGTGACGCGGCTCGTCGACGACGTGCGCCTCGGCGAGGGGCTGGCGCTGGAGCTGGCCCGGGCGATCGGCCGCACGATGGACCGGCTCGCCTCCTGGCAGGTGCAGCTGCTGCTGGAGGAGACCGGCTCGGCGGAGCAGGTCCCGCCGATGGTCGTCAAGCTCGTGGAGGACCTGCAGCCGCTCGTCGACTACACCTGGCGCCGCCACCTCGCCTCGGCGCTGGACCAGCTGGCCGCCGACGGCCTCGCCGCGAGCGCCGCGTCGACGGTCGTGCGCAGCGTCGGCTTCGCCGACATCGTCTCGTTCACCTCGATGAGCCGGCGCCTGCCCGAGGCCGACCTCGGCCGCCTCGTCCAGCGCTTCGAGGAGACGGCGAGCGACGTCGTCGCCGGCCACGGCGGACGGGTCGTGACGATGATCGGCGACGAGGTCCTCTTCTCCTGCCCGCCGGGGGAGCAGGCGGCCGGTCTCGCCCTCGAGCTGGCCGAGGCGCTGAGCGCCGACCGCAAGCTGCCGCCGGTGCGGGTGGGTGTGGCGACGGGCCAGGTGGTCGCCCGGCTCGGCGACCTCTTCGGCACCCCCGTGAACCGGGCCTCGCGCCTGACGGCCATCGCCTCCCCGGGCACCGTCCTCGTCGACGACCCCACCGCCGGCTTCCTGGACCGCCGGGCCGACCTGGAGGTGCTGCCGCTGCGCGAGCGCTCGCTCCGAGGTCTCGGCCCCGTCCGCCCGTGGCTGCTGCGCCGCGCGGGGCAGGAGCGGGGCGACGTCGAGGCCGCCGCGGCCGTGGTGGACGAGGGCCGGCTGGTCCGCCTCGACGGCCTGCGCGAGGAGCACCGCACGCCCGCCCGGTGACGGCCCCTGCCGGCGCCCCCGTCGGCCGGGTGGGCGCGCACCCGGGCCGGTCAGCGACTCCGCGCCCGGCCGGGCCCGGCCTGACGACGAGAGCGGCGGCGGACCCGGTCCAGCACGCCCCACCAGGTGATGCGGGCCACCGCCTCGGCGACGATCCCGGCGCCCATCTTCGAGCTGCCGCTGGCGCGCTCGGTGAAGGTGATGGGGACCTCGACGACGCGGGCGCCGTCGCGGACCGCGCGCAGGGTGGTCTCCACCTGGAAGCAGTAGCCGGTGGAGCGCATCGACGTGGCGCCCATCTGCGCCAGCAGCGGTGCGCGGAAGGCCCGGAAGCCGGCCGTGGCGTCGTCCACGCCGAGCCGCAGGGCTGCGCCGATGTAGGCGTTGCCGCCCCGGGAGAGCAGCTGCCGGTGCAGGGGCCAGCCGACCGTCGCGCCGCCGTCGACGTACCGCGAGCCGAGCGCCAGGTCGGCGCCCCCGGGGCCCACCGCGGACAGCAGCGCCGGCAGGCGCTCGGGCGGGTGGGAGAGGTCGGCGTCCATCTCGACGACGACGTCGTAGCCGCGCTCGAGCGCCCACGCGAAGCCCGCGCGGTAGGCGGCGCCGAGGCCGTCCTTGCCGGCCCGGCGCAGCAGGTGCACCTCGGGCTCGGGCCGTGCCGCGACGAGGTCGCCCGTGCCGTCGGGGCTCGCGTCGTCGACGACGAGGACGTGCGCACCTGGGACGGCCGCGAGGACGCCGTCGAGCAGCGCGCCGATGCTCCCGGCCTCGTCGTAGGTGGGGACGACGACGAGCGCGCCGGTGCCGACCGGGGGCTCGCTCACCCGCTGCGTCCGGGCAGGGCCTCGTGGTCGCGCGCCTCGTCGTCGGCCTCACGGTCCCTGGCCGCGTCCTCCCCGGCTGCGTCCCCCCCGGCTGCGTCCTCCCCGGCTCCGCCGTCCGCTGCTGCGGGGGGCCCGCCGGCCCAGGTCGTCCGCCCGGCGACCTCGGCCGGCACGAGCAGCGCGTCGGAGGCGGGCACGTCGAGCGGGTCGACACGGGGCAGCACGGGCGGCAGGCGCCGGCGGGGGGCGTCCCTGAAGACGACCGTGCGGTAGGCCACGAAGCGGAAGGCCGTGCCCAGCACGAGCCCGACGCCGTTGGCCGCCACGTTGTCGGCGACGACGGAGCGCAGCCCGAGGACGTAGTGGGAGACGCCCAGGCACACCAGGGCGATGCCCATGCCGACGACGTTCATGACGACGAAGAGGACGAGCTCGCGGCGGGTCGAGCCGGTCGAGCGGTGCCCCCACGTCCACCACCGGTTGCCGAGCCAGGTGACGGCGGTCGCCACCGCCGCGGAGACGACCTTGGCGGTGAGCGGGCGGTCGTCGAGCAGCCCGGTGCGCAGCAGGGTGAAGAGCCCGACGTCGACGACGAAGCCGGCGCCGCCGACGACGAGGAAGCGGGCGAGCTCCTCGGACACCCCGCGCGGGCGGCGCCTCAGCCCCCGGCGGGGCACCGCGGTGGCCCGGGGGGAGGTGCGCCGTGCCATGCCCCTCCTCGTCGTGCCGCTGACCGGCCGGTGCCGCTCGCCTCGTCGGTGCCGCTCGCCGTGCCGGTGCCGCTCGCCGTGCCGGTGCCGTCGGGCGCAGGCTAACCGGGCGCCGCGGCGGACCTCGCCGCGGCGCTAGCCTGCCCGCCCGTGAGCACCTCCGTCACCGCACCCACGACCCACGGGCCGGGCGACCCGACGACCGGCGCGAGCGGGCGGACCGGCGCCGGCCCGGGCTTCCCCGTCGTCGCGGTCGTCGGCGGGGGACAGCTCGCGCGGATGCTCCAGCCGGCCGCGGTCGAGCTGGGCGTGGGGCTGCGGGTGCTCGCCGCGGGGCTGGAGGAGAGCGCGGCGCTCGCCGTGCCCGACGTCCGGCTGGGGGCGCACACCGACCTCGACGCGCTGCGCGCGGTGGCGGCCGGTGCGGCGGCGCTGACCTTCGACCACGAGCACGTGCCCACCGAGCACCTCCGCGCGCTGGCGGCCGACGGCGTCGCCGTGCGCCCGGGGCCCGAGGCTCTCGTGCACGCCCAGGACAAGCTCGTCATGCGCGCCCGGCTGACCGAGCTCGGCGTGCCGTGCCCGCGGTGGGCGGCCGTGGCGGACACCGATGCCCTCGTGGCTTTCGGCGACGACGTCGGGTGGCCGGTCGTCCTCAAGACCCCCCGAGGTGGCTACGACGGCAAGGGCGTGCGCGTGCTCGCCGACGCTGCGGCGGCGGCCGGCGCCCAGGACTGGTTCGAGACCACCGACGGGCCCCTGCTGGTGGAGGAGGCCGTGGACTTCCGACGCGAGCTCGCCGTCCTCGTCGCCCGCAGCCCCTCGGGGCAGGTGGCGGCCTGGCCGGTCGTCGAGACGGTGCAGCGCGGCGGCGTCTGCCACGAGGTCACCGCCCCGGCCCCGGGCCTGGACGACGACGTCGCCGCCCGCGCGGTCGACGCGGCGCTGCGGGTGGCCGGCGAGCTGGGGACCACCGGCGTGCTGGCGGTCGAGTGCTTCGAGACCCGCGACGGCCGGGTGCTCGTCAACGAGCTGGCGATGCGCCCGCACAACTCCGGGCACTGGACCCAGGACGGCGCGGCGACGTCGCAGTTCGAGCAGCACCTGCGGGCCGTCCTGGACCTCCCGCTGGGCTCGCCGCGGGCGCGGGCGCCGTGGACCGTCATGGTCAACGTGCTCGGCTCGGCCCGCCCCGACCGGGCGGCCGAGGACCCGGCGGCGATGTATGGCTCCTACCTGCACGTCATGGCGCGCGACCCGGAGGTCAAGGTGCACCTGTACGGCAAGGGCGTCCGGGTGGGGCGCAAGCTCGGCCACGTCACCGCGTGGGGCGAGGACCTCGACGACGTGCGCGCCCGGGCCCGGCACGCCGCCGCCTTCGTCGCGGGGGAGATCGACGAGTGAGCCTGCCCAGCAGCTCTTCTCGGTCCGAGGCGCCGCCGCTCGGTGCCGTCGTGGGCGACGGTGCGCCGGTCGTCGGCGTCGTCATGGGCTCGGACTCCGACTGGCGCGTCATGTCCGCCGTCTCGCAGGCGCTCTCGGAGTTCGACGTCCCGCACGCGGTCGACGTCGTCTCGGCCCACCGGATGCCGGAGCGGATGGTCGACTACGGCCGGGGCGCCGCGGAGCGGGGCCTGCGGGTCGTCGTCGCGGGCGCCGGGGGAGCGGCGCACCTGCCGGGGATGCTCGCGGCGCTGACGCCGCTGCCCGTCGTCGGGGTGCCGGTGCCGCTGGCCCACCTCGACGGCATGGACTCGTTGCTCTCGATCGTGCAGATGCCGGCCGGCGTGCCGGTCGCGACGGTGTCGGTCGGCGGGGCCCGCAACGCCGGGCTGCTCGCCGTGCGGGTCCTCGCCGCGGGCGACGACGACCGCGGCGTCGCCCTGCGGGCGCGGATGGCGACCTTCCAGGACGAGCTGCGCGTCGCCGCCGAGACCAAGGGCGCGGCGCTGCGGGAGCGGGTCGGCGAGGGCTGAGCCGCTCCTGTCGCGACCTGGGACTCAGAGGAGCCCGAGCCGCGGCGCCTCGATCGCCGGGCACGTGTCCATGACGACGTCGAGCCCGGCCGTCGCGGCGCGTGCGGCGGCGTCCTCGTCGACGACGCCCACCTGCAGCCACACCGCCCGCGCCCCCAGCCGGATCGCGTCGTCGACCACGGCGCCGACCCGGGCGCTGCCGACGAAGCAGTCGACGACGTCGAGCGTGCCGTGCTCTGCCGCCGCGTCGAGGTCGGGGACGCCGTGCTCGCCGTGGACGTCCTCGGCCCGCGGGTGCACCGGCACGACGACGACACCGAGCTCCTCCTGCAGGAAGCGGGCGACGCCGAAGGCCGGGCGGCTCTCGTCGTTCGACAGGCCCACGACGGCCCAGCGGCCCGGCTCGGTGAGCAGGCGGCGCATCACGGCGTCGTCGTTGCGGTGTGGGGTCATGCTGGTGCTCCTTGGTCGGTCTGTGGCCACCCGCGGCCTCAGTCCGCCGCCTGAGCCTCTGCAATGGCCCGGACGGCATCGGTGTCGCTCTCGGCGAGGGCCGACCACAAGGCGTCTGCCTGCTCCTCGTCCCAGTCGACCACCTGCCCCGAGTTGGTCATGCGGTCGGTGCTAGCGACCGGCACGGTCATGGAGACACCGTCCGGTCCGGTCGCGCCGCGCATGCCCCGCGCGAAGGTCAGGAGGTCCCACAGGCCCGTGGACTCGTCCACGGTGAGGGCCTGGCCACCCGCCGAGGCGGTCGGGAAGGCGCGGAAGGGATTGAGCAGCAGGGCCGGTGAGGTGCCCTCCTCCGCGATGGCTGCCATCAGCTCGCGCTGGCGCCCGCCCCGACCGATATCGCCGGTCGGGTCCTCGTACCGCGTGCGGGCGTAGCCCAGCGCGGTGTCGCCGTCCATCATCTGGCACCCCGCCTCGATGTCGAGGCGGGCTCTCGGGTCCTCGATCGACGTCTCGGGGCACATCTCGACGCCGCCGACGGCGTCGACCAGCCCGGCGAAGCCTGTGAAGCCGGTCTCGACGTAGTCGTCGACGTGCAACCCCGTGTTCGTCTCGACGGTGTCGACCAGCAGGGAGGCACCGCCGAGGGAGTACGCGGCGTTGATCTTGGTGTCGTAGTAACCCGGGACCTCCACGTAGGAGTCGCGCGGCAGGCTGACCAGGACGTCGGGACCCCCGCCGCTGGGGACGTGCAGCAGCAGGATCGAGTCGGTGCGGGCTCCCGGGGCGTCGCCGCCGATGGTCGTGCCCTCACGGCTGTCCGAGCCGACGAGCAGGATGTTGGTGCCGGGGGTGTCCGCGACGGCCGAGTCCCCGAGCGCCTCGACACGGTCGAGATTGCCGAGCGCCGACAGCCCCAGGGTGACGGGGTAGACGACCAGGGCGGTCACGACGAGCAGGGCGACGAGGAGGACGCCGCCCCGGCGGCGACGGGCCCGGCTGCGCCCCGGGCGCCGGTGCCCGTCGGTCGTGCCGGCGCCGCCGTGACCCGGGGGCGGAGGTGCGGCAGCGGCAGTGCGCTGCAGCGGGCCCGGACGTCCGTGCCCTGCCTCCTGCTGCCTGCGCTCCCTCACGCCGCTGAGCCCGTCCTCCCGGGTCTGGCCGCTGCGTGCCCCCACCGGGCTCGGGGGCCGACGGTCCGCGGCCGTCGCCGGGCGCCCGTCCGTCGGCGAGCGCCGGAGCCGCTTCTTGGCCCGGTAGGTCGTCGAGGGTCCCCAGCGCGGCTCCTCACGCGGCGCGGCGGCGCTGCAGCGGGCGTCGGGCTGGCTGGGCATGCGGGAGAGGATAAGGCGGCTGCCCGAGGGCTGCTGGCGGCCGGCGCCGGCGCGTCGTCGTCCATCGGCCGGCTCGGCCAACGCTGCGGGACCAGGTGTGACCTCCAGACACGCCTCGCCAAGGTCTCGGCGGCGTCCGGGGCTGCGAGAGCGCTGCGCCGTTGTTCAGGGTGCTCGCAGCGACGCGACGTGCTCGGTCACCTGCTTCATCGTGGGCAGCAGACCCTGCTCACGCGCCTGCGCCAGCGTCGGGGCGGCCGTGTCCTTCTCGGACAGCAGCGGCTCGAGCGGCTCGCCGTCCCGACCGGTCGTCGGCCACGTGATCGCCAGGTCGGCGTCGCGGGGGTCGATGCCGTGCTCACGACCGGGGGAGTAGCCCTCCGAGCAGAGGTAGACGACCGTGCTGCCCTCGGCGAGCGACATGAAGGCGTGGCCGAGCCCCTCGGACAGGTAGACGGCGCACCGGTCGACGTCGTCGAGGAGTACCGAGCTCCAGCGACCGAAGGTCGGGGACCCGACCCGGATGTCGACGATGACGTCCAGGACGGCACCAGACGCGCAGAAGACGTACTTGGCCTGCCCGGGCGGCACGTCGGCGAAGTGGATGCCCCGGACCACACCTGCGGCCGAGACGCTGCAGTTGGCCTGGGCCAGGCCCAGCGGGTGACCCGTCTGCTCCGCGAAGGCGCTCTCGGTGAACCACTCCATGAAGACGCCACGCGCGTCACGGTGCTGGGTCGGGCGCACGACGAAGGCGCCCTCGATGTCCAGAGGCTCGACCGGCATGGCGGCCACCCTAGGGACGCCGCGTACGCGCTGACGTCAGGTCGTGACGGGGCGCGTCGTCCCACCCCAGATCGAGGCGGTGTCCGAGGTCACCAGTCGGAGCTGGGCGCCCTTGGGGAGGTTGAGGTGGTGCGAGACTTTCCCCTTGCTGTCGGTCCTGAGCGCGGCGACCTGCGTCCATCGGCCGTTCACGAGGCGCTGGAGGCTTGCCGGTCGGCCGGTCCAGGGGACGAAACGGCCGGCGGTGCTGTGGAACGCCTGCGCGGTACCGCTGACCTGCACGGCGTCTCCACGGCGACTCGCCGACAGCCGCAGCGAGGAGTGAGCGCGGATGTCTACCGTGACCTGACGGTCGAGGAGGGTGCAGGAGCCGTCGCTGGTGCGCCAGGCGTCCACCTTCCATGTCTGCTGGCCCCAGTGCGTCAGGCTGCGCGCACGCAGATTCACCCCCACCTTCTGCACAGTCGGCCGACCCCAGTGGAGCGTCGTCGAGGAGCCGTTCGCGATGACGCGGCCCTGGCGGTCGGTCAGTGCGACGCCGGTGCCGTCCATGCGCTGGTCGGTGACCACGGTGATGACGACGCGCTGCTGCGCCGCCCTGACGTGCACGCGCGTCGGCGCGTCGGTCGCCCGGATCTGCTCGGCCTGCTTCGTCGCAAGCACCGACGCCGAGCCGTTGCCCGTGGCTGTGGCGGACGTCGGCGTCGCGCCGACGGCGGCGCCGCCGCCGCCGAGCAGGAGCACACCCACGGTGATGGCCGCGACGGCATGGCGTCGGAGATGAGGGTTGCGCATCGGTTCTCCCTGAGGTCGTCGCTGAGGCTTCTGCTCGACCCATCGGCCGGATCGAGCCACGGCACCTGTCCTCGGCTCAATCCGGCCCGCTTGTCACTCGTCCAGCCCTGGCTCCTCGCACCTCCTCGCGCCTCCGGTGGTGCGAGCATCGCCCGGTGCAGAAGCGGACTTGGGTCGTGGTCGGAGCCGGCGGCATGCTGGGGCGCGAGGTCGTGGACCTCCTGCGAGCGCAGGGACGAGTGGTCAGAGGCCTCACGCGCGCCCAGCTCGACGTCAGCGACGCGGGCGCCTGCAGGACCGCCCTGGAGGGTGCGGACGTCTTCGTCAACGCGGCGGCGTGGACCGCCGTCGATGCCGCCGAGGAGCACGAGGCCGAGGCCTTCGCCGTCAACGCCCAGGCCGCGGCCCACCTCGGGCGTGCCGCGAGCGATGTCGGCGCCCGCCTCGTGCACGTGTCGACGGACTACGTCTTCGACGGTCGGGCGGACGCGCCGTACGCCGAGGGCGCCGTCACCGGGCCGCGGTCGGCTTACGGGCGTACCAAGCTGGCGGGCGAGTGGGCGGTGGCGGCGACCTGCCCGGACCATGTGCTGCTGCGGACCGCCTGGCTGTACGGCGACGGGCCGTGCTTCCCGCGGACCATCGCTCGGCTGCTCGGCCAGCGGGAGACGATCTCCGTCGTCGAGGACCAGCACGGGCAGCCGACGTGGACGCGCGACGTCGCGGGGCTCCTCGTGCGCCTGGTCGACGCGGAGGTCCAAAGCGGCACCTACCACGCCACCTCGGGGGGGCGGGCGACGTGGCGCGACCTCGCGCAGGAGGTGGCGCGCTCGCTCGGGGCCGACCCGGCGCGGGTGCTGGCCACCACCTCGGCGGACTTCCCGACCCCGGCCGAGCGCCCGGCCTGGAGCGTGCTGGGGCACGATGCGCTGGCCGCCGCCGGGGTCGAGCCCATTGGTGAGTGGCGTGACCGGTGGGCAGCGGCTGCTGACCTCGTTCTCGGCGGACATCAGCCGTGACGGCACGAGCATGACGAGGGCATGTCCTCGCCGACGGCGGTCGGGCTGACTACCTTGTCGTGCTCCCGCTCGAAAGCGTGCGACGGGGGACAACCCAGGAGGAAGTACTGGCCATGTCGGCGACGTCCTTGCGACCCAGCCTCCGCTGGTGCCCCAGTTGCCATGGGGACATCGAGCACTTCGCTCCTGGACCCAGCGGGCGGCCGGACGCCACCTGCCCGGCCTGTGGCGCCCACGAGCGGCACAGATTTCTCGCGGTCCTCCTCGACGGCCTGGCGCCGTGGTTGACGGGCGCCTCCCTCGTCCTGGACGTCGCTCCCAGTCGGCAGATGGCCCGGCGCATGGCTCGGCTCTGCCCTCGGGGCTACGCCAGTCTCGACTTCGACCCGGCGGCCGACGGCCGGCGGGTCGACATCCGCGCCAGCCTCACAGCTCTGCCGCTGCCGGACGACTGCGTGGACCTGCTTCTCTGCTACCACGTGTTAGAGCACGTCCCCGAGGATAGGACTGCGATGAAGGAGATCGCGCGAGTTCTGAAGCCCGGAGGCCTGGCGCTCATCCAGGTGCCTTGGCGCGGCGATCAAGCCACCGACGAGGATCCGAGCGCCTCGGTAGAGGAGCGGGTTCGTCGCTTCGGCCAGTCCGACCACGTCCGCCACTACGGCAAGGACTTCGACGACCGGCTGGTCGCGGCAGGCCTCGACGTCACCCGCCTCACCCCGCAAGGCGTGCTCGGTCGCCTGGGTTGTCAGCTGATGCGGCTCGTGGAGGACGAGGCGGTCTGGGTGGTGCGTCCCCGACGCCAGGGCGATGAGTCCTGGCACGCCGTCGAAGGGGCTGAGGGATCTTCGACGGCGTTCTTGACCAGGCTCGTGGCCGAGGCTCGAGCACGCGAACGTCGTCACGACGCCTCGCTCGTGAAGGCACGCGACGAGGCTATGTCGCAGGTCTCCGCGTTGGAGGAGGTCGAGCGTCGCGCAAGAGAACTTGGCCGGCAGCTGAGAGCGAGAGACCGAGAGCTACGCGCAGCACGCGAGGAGGCGCGCCGCTGGCGGCGCGCGTACGAGAAGATGCGAGGCCGGCTTCCCGTACGAGTGGCCGCCGGCCTCCTCCGACGGCTGCGTCTTCTGCGAAGCAGACTGACGCGCTCCGCCTAGCCGCCCGGCCGGCCCGCCGGGGTGGCAGGTCAACCAACGTGGGTCAGTTCGTGCCCGGTACATCTAAGGTCCACGGGTGCGACCAGATGCAACGTCGATCGAGCCAGCAGAGAGCGGCGGAGTCGCCCGGAGGCGGGTCCTCCTGGTCAGCTCCAACGGCTCAGGCATGGGTCACCTCACCCGACTTGTCGCGATGGCGCGACGGGCGGGTAGCGGCACGCGACTACGCCTGATCTCCATGTCTTCGGCCGTGGCGCTGGCGGCTGAAGGCGTCGTCCCCTACGAGTATGTGCCGTCCGCAGACGATCTCGGCATCTCCGCCCGGCGCTGGAACCCGATCCTGCAGAGACGCCTGGACCGCGAGATCGCCCACAACGCCCCCGACGTGCTCGTCTTCGACGGCACCTACCCCTACCGGGCGGTGGCCGAGGTCAAGCGGCGTCACCCGAGGCTGCGAACCGTGTGGTCGCGACGGCCCATGTGGAAGCCGGGGATGGGAGCTCGACAGCTCGGGCTCTCCGGGGCTTTTGACCTCGTCATCGAGCCGGGCGAGCTGGCAGCCGACCTCGACCGCGGTCTGACGGCGAGCAGGGACGACGCGCTGAAGGTGCGACCGGTCACGCTGATGGACAGACAAGACGTCCTCGGACGCGCCGAGGCGCGGTCAGCGCTCGGCATGGACCCGGAGGCGCCAGCTGCCCTGCTCACGATGGGCGCGGGGGCGTGGCAGGACGTCGACAGCGATCTCGGCTCGCTGGTCAACGGTCTCCGCGTGGGCGTGCCCGAAGCGCAGCTGCACCTCGTGCGACCGAGCATCGCCCGCTCGAGCGCCGAGCTGGGGGAGGGGATCCGCGCGCTTAGCGTGTACCCGCTGAGCCGCTATCTCGAGGCCTTCGACCTCGTCGTCACGGCCGCCGGGTACAACACCTTCCACGAGACAGTCGCGCTCTCGAGACCGGGTGCCTTCGTCGGCGTCGAGGCGCAGCTTGACGACCAGCCACAGCGAGCGCGCTGGGCCGAGCGCGAGGGTGTCGGACTGGACCTGCGTCCCCGGGAGACTGCGTCTGTCGCTCGCGCTGCAGCACTGCTGGCGTCCCCACGGAGAGCGGCGATGGTCAGCGAGAGGTGCCAGGCGTTATGGCCAGGCAACGGCGCCGCCGACGCCATGGCAGCCGTAGAGGCCGTCGCTGACGGGGCTGAGGTCGGAGACCTGCTCGCCACGTCCGTGGTGCCATGAGACGCGCACTGCTCGACCGTGCGGCTCGACGGGCTGCCGGACCGGTCATGACTCGTCTCGCCCGTGTAGCGGGAGGTCCGCCGCCGGGACTGCGTCGAGGTCACGGCTTCGTGCCGCGCGACGTGCCCGTCGTGCTCGTCGTCCTCCTCGGCGCCGGTACCCCTGCCGTCGACCGGGCTCTTGCAGTGGTGAAGGAGGTGCAGTCGGCTCGCGACAGCTTCACCCCAGTACTTGTGGTGGACAACCCCGACCTTCTCCCGCCGGTGCGTCGAGCGGGGTACGTCGTGGAGCTGGTGGGTCCGTATGGTCTCGCCGAGACCGTGCGAGAGGCAAGGAAAAGCTATGCGGCGGACGACGTCCTCTGCGTCGTCGAGGACGCAGTAGAAGGTGCCCTCGCGAGCGGCCTCGAGGCCTTCGCCTCCGGGGGCGACGTCTGTCTCTCGGCGGTCGAGCGAGCGCGCCGAGCGCTACGGCGGTTAGAGCACCGTTTGAGGTGACTGTCCGTGATTTCGTCTGACTTCCTGGCGACAACTGCTTCCCCGCGGCGTGCTCCCACGGCATGCTTCGGCCAGCTACCCACCGCGGGGTGCTCACAGCTCGAAGGAGAAGCATGAAGCGCAGTCTGTCGGTCCTCGCCGCGTCCGCAGCGGTTGTCCTGGGCCTTGTCGTCTCAGCACCTGCCGCCTCGGCGGCGACGGGCGACCTCGACCTCTACCTGGCCAACCCGGCCGACCGCAGCGAGAGCCTCGAGGCTCTCGACATCGGGAACATACTCGAGGGCGACGTCCCGCTGGTGTGCGACATCGTCGACGACGCCGACGGCGCCGTCCCGGTCATCTTCAACGACGGTGCGTGGTTCTCGCCCGGCGCGGACGGCGAGGTCACCTTCGGACGCGCCGGTGACGTGCCGCTGTGCGGCGACTTCGGCGTCGTGGACGCGGACGAGGAAGAGGCTGCCGACACCTTCGCCGTGCGCCGGGGCAACCGGTACTTCATCTCCGACCAGCCGGCTCGCTTCAACGCCAGCGGCGCTGCCGTAAGGAGCTTCGTCTTCGGCCGGGCGACGGACCAGGCTTTGGTCGGGGACTGGGACGGCGACGGGGTCGACACCATCGCCGTGCGCCGGGGCAGCACCATCTTCTACGCGACCGCCAACGTGGACGGCGGAGGTGAAGTCCGCACGTCTTCTTACGGCCGCCCCTTGGACATCGCGGTCGCCGGTGACTTCACGGGGCAGGGCTACGACACGGTCGCCGTGCGTCGGGGGAGCGCCTTCTTCGTCTCCCAGGGGCGGCCAGGCCAGCTGCTCTCCACCTCCAGCTCCTTCCAGTACGGCAGGGCGAGCGACGTCCCCGTCGCAGGTGAGCCCTTCCGTGGCGAGAATTCCTTCTTCGGGGTCGTGCGCATCGAGCGCTGACGGATGCCGCGTGGGTGGGTTGTTCTCAGCGCGCCCACCCACGCGGCCGTCACCGCGGGTCGACGAGTAGCCCGAGGAGATACTCGCCGTAGCCGCTCCTACGCAGCGGCTCGGCCAGGGCGCGCAGTTGGTCATCGTCGACCCAGCCCTCGCGCCAGGCGATCTCCTCGATGCAGCCGATCTTGTAGCCCTGTCGAGCCTCGACCACTTGCACGAACTCCGAGGCGGCCATCATGTCGTCGACCGTCCCGGTGTCGAGCCAGGCGGTGCCGCGTTCCAGGACCGTGACGGCGAGGTCTCCGCGACGCAGGTAGGCCTCGTTGACGGCCGTAATCTCCAGCTCTCCGCGGGCGCTTGGCTCGACGCTGCCCGCGATGTCGACGACGTCGCTGTCGTAGAAGTACAACCCCGGCACGGCGTAGGAGCTCTTGGGCTGCTGAGGCTTCTCCTCTAAGGAGAGCACCCGTCCGTCGTCGGCGAACTCCACGACCCCATAGGCCTTGGGGTTGCTGACGTGGTAGGCGAAGACGTGGCCCCCGGAGATGGTGGAGAGTCGTCGAAGCGCGGTGCCGAGTCCTGTGCCGTAGAAGATGTTGTCGCCGAGCACGAGCGCGACGGGCTGGTCGCCGATGAAGTCGGCGCCGATGATGAAGGCCTGGGCGAGTCCCTCGGGTCGCGGCTGGACGGCGTAGGAGATCTCCATGCCCAGGTCGGAGCCGTCGCCCAGCAGCCGGCGGAAGGAGTCCGAGTCCTCGGGGGTGGTGATGACGAGGACTTCGCGGATGCCCGCCATCATGAGTGTCGAGAGCGGGTAGTAGATCATCGGCTTGTCGAAGACGGGCATCAGCTGCTTGCTGATGGCTCGCGTGATCGGCCACAGGCGCGTGCCGGTGCCTCCGGCCAGGATGATCCCTCGCATGGTGCGGACGCTACCGTGAGCGCCCTTATGGATCCCTCCTCCACGCCGACGACCGCGCGTCCGCAGACGGCGCCGGGAGCGGCTGCGGCGCCGCCGGTCTCGGTGGTGATGACGGTCCTGGACGAGGCGCACCACCTGGCCGAGAGCGTCGAGCGCTCGCTGGCGCAGGAATACGACGGCGAGCTGGAGGTCGTCGTCGCCGTGGGGCGCAGCGCCGACGGCACCCGGGGGGTGGCCGACGCCCTCGCGGCCTCCTCCGGCGGACGTGTCGTGGTCGTCGACAACCCCGACCCGCGCGGCGCGACCCCCGCGGGGCTCAACGCCGCCGTCGCGGCCGCCTCCCACGACGTGCTCGTGCGCGTCGACGGGCACTCGATGCTGCCGCCCGGCTACGTCGCGACCGCTGTGGAGGCGCTCCGCGCGACGGGCGCCGACAACGTGGGCGGAGTCATGGCGGCCGAGGGCAGCACGCCCTTCGAGCGCGTGGTCGCGCGCGCCATGACGACCAAGCTGGGCGTCGGCAGCGCGCCCTTCCACACCGGCGGGCGCGCGGGGCCAGCCGACTCCGTCTACCTCGGTGTGTTCCGCCGCAGCGCCCTGGAGCGCGTCGGCGGTTACGACGAGCACTACCTTCGCGCGCAGGACTGGGAGCTCAACCACCGGCTGCGCAGCACGGGGGGCGTCGTCTGGTTCGACCCGCGCCTGCAGGTCTCCTACCGCCCCCGCTCGACGCCGGCGGCGCTGGCCCGTCAGTACTTCCACTACGGCCGCTGGCGCCGCGCCATTGTGCGGCGCGACCCGAGCACCCTCTCCGTGCGCTACCTCGCGCCGCCCGCAGCGGTGCTCGGCGCGACCGCGGGAGCCCTCGTCGGGCTGCGATGGCGGCCCGCGCTGGGGCTGCCGGGCGCGTACGCCGCGCTCCTGCTGGGGGGCGGCGCCGTCCTCGGCGGGGGTCTGGGGCTACGTGGGCGCCTCGCGCTCGCGGGCGTCTACGGCCTCATGCACGGAGCCTGGGGCGCCGGCTTCCTCACGAGCCCAGCCGCTCTGGCCGGGCCAGTGGGCGGCCGCGGTGACGAGGAGTGAGGGCCTCGACCCATGGTCACCTCGAGGCCCAAGCCTCGAGGTGGGCCGCGAAGCGCTGCCCGTCGCGACGCCAGTCAAGCTCGGCGAGGGCGTAGGCCCGGCCGGCGGTGGCGAGCGCCTCGCGGTGGGGAGGGTCGTCCCGCAGCGCCCGGACGGCAGCTGCGGCCGCCGCTGGGTCCTCGAAGGGGACGACGACACCCGCGCCCGCCCGCTCGAGCAGCTCGATGGCCGCGCGGTTCGGTGTCGTCACGACAGGGAGCCCGTATGCCATGTACTCCATGACCTTCGTGGGGCGCGAGTGGGCGTAATTGGGCTCGTCGTGCAGCAGCGAGAGCCCTGCCAGCGCTCCCGGCAGGCCCGCGAGCGCCTCGTCGTTGGGCACGAATCCGCGCCAACGCACCAGACCCGCGTCGTGCGCTGCCTGCAGCTGCTCGCGGACGTCGGCGTCGGCGGGCCCGACGACCTCCACGAAGACCTCGCCGGCGAGCAGCCGGCCCAGCTCCACGAGCTCGAGGCCTCCGCGGGGAGCCGTGACCCGGCCGAGGTAAACGACTCGGTCGGTCCCGGGCGGCGGCACGTCGCCCTCGGGGACGAGGACGCTGTTGGGCACCACTGGGTGGTCGCGTCGGAACCGACCGGCGTACCCCTCCTCCGCGAGCGTCAGGCGCAGGTGCCGCTCGGCCGTCCGCTCCACCGCCCTCACGACCGCCGGCAGGAGGCGCCGCGTCGGCCCGGGCAGCCATGTCTTCATCGAGAGAGCCGCGGCGGTGTCCTCGTGGACGTCCCAGACGATCACGGGTCGACCGCGCGCGTCCTGGGTACCCGGGCGTCGGACCGCCAACCGGGCGAGGAGGACGGCGACCAGCAGCTCCGGGTCGTGCAGCAGGACGACGTCGTGCCGAGGTCCGAGCTCACGCAGCACTGCCGTGGCGGCTCGGAGCGCACGGGCCCGCCGACGACCTGTCGCACGGGGGAGGTCCACTGGGATGACGCCGTCTGGCGGGGTTCGGCCGTAGGCCGTGAAGGGTGCGGCGTAGGTGACCTCGTGCCCGGCCTCCAGCAGCGAGAGCAGTTGGCGGTGGCGGATCCGCGCGTCCTGCGGGTCATGGACGACGGTGACGACGAGGACGTGCGTCCCGTCCACGACGCTCACCTGGTGGAGTCCTTGTAGGCGGGGAGGACCTCTTCCACCGGCCCGTCCATGCGGAGGAGGCCGTGGTCGACCCACAGGGCGCGCGTACACGTCTCCTTGATGGCGCCCATCGAGTGGCTGACGAGGAAAACGGTGCCGGCGGCGGCCCTCAGCTCGCGGATGCGCTCCTCGCTGCGCCGACGGAATTCGGCGTCCCCGACCGCCAGGGCTTCGTCGACCAGGAGAACCTGGTGCTCGGCAGAGGCCGCGATCGCGAAGCGCAGACGTGCACCCATGCCGGCGGAGTACGTGGCCATGGGAAGGTCGATCGCCTCACCCACCCCGGAGAAGTCGACGATCTCTTGGTACTTCTCCGAGACCTGCGCCGGTGTCATGCCGAGGGCGAGCCCGCCGAGGACGACGTTGCGTTCTCCTGAGAGGTCGTTGATAAGAGCTGCGTTGACCCCGAGGAGCGTCGGCTGTCCCTTGGCGTAGACAGCCCCGCGCGTCGGCGTCGCCAGGCCGGCGATGGCCCGCAACAGGGTGCTCTTGCCCGACCCGTTGTGGCCGACGACACCGATGCTCTCGCCCTCGTGCGCGGTGAAGCTGACGCCGCGAAGAGCGTGCACCACCCGAGACCTCTTAAGCGCGCCTGGTCGTCGTGCCACCTTCGAGGCCCTGTCGGCGCGTCTCCCGCCGGCGAGGACGCGGTAGTCGACGACCAGGTCGTCCACGACGACGGTGGGACGTTCGAGGCTCTCCTGTGTCGAGGAGGTCCGAGGCTCACTCACGGCCGTAGCGCTCCTCGGCTCGCCAGAAGAAGAGGAAGCCTGCGATGACGGAGAGGAGCGCCCAGCCGAGACCGAGCAGCCACGTGCTTCCGTCGACCGCTTGGCCATCCACGAGGGCCCCTCGCACGAGAGAGATGTAGACGTGGACGGGGTTGAGCAGCGCGACGACCTCGACAGGCCGCGGCAGCCCTACGCGGTCTACCGCGTAGAAGATCCCACTGGTGTAGAAGAGCAGGCGTGTGATGAAGGGAAGCAGCTGTGTGACGTCCCGGATGTGCAAGGTGGCGCGTGCGGCGACGAGACCGACGCCGGTGCTGAAGGCGGCGAGGAGAGCGAGCGCCGGCGGGAGACCCAGCCACCGCAGCGCCAGCGGCTCCCCGAAGACGAGGCAGATCACCGCGGCGACGACCATCATCGGCCCGAGACCGAGCAGCTGCTGCAAGGTCGTCGCCAGAGGTAGCAGTGCTCGCGGAAAGTGCAAGGTGCGCACGAGGCCCAAATTCCCCGTGATCGCCTTCGCCCCGTCGTTGAGGCAGCCGGCGAAGAACTGGAAGACGAAGATGCCGACGACGAGGAAGGGGACGAAGTTGTCCGGGCGGGTGCCGGCCGGGAGGAGCAGCCCGAAGACGAGGCCGTAGACCCCAGCGTTGAGCAACGGTCTGATGACGACCCACGCCATGCCGAGGCGGTTGACCTCGTTGCTCGCCCTGAACCGCGAGCGGGCCAGCTCGAGCAGCAGCGCGCGTCGGCCCGACAGGGCCCCGACATACTGGAGGAAAGGTGGACGTCCTCCGAGACGAGGAAGCCCAGCCCGCCGGGCGATCTCGGACGGCGAAGAGACGGCGTCGGTCACAGCCGTACGACTCGTGCGGCAACGGTCATCGGCGAGGACCCATCAAGGAGTCTCCTAGACGCGTCGTCTGCGGCCCCGTGGCACCTGCTCAGAGCAGGCAACGCGACCGACTGTACGACGGCGTGACGGGCAGCCAGGTCGTCGTGCGCCACGTCTCATCCCTTCCTAGATCGGCTCACGGTCACTGGGCATCGCTCGAGGGCGGCCCACGGCCCGGGGAGTCTGCCACCTCCTCGCAACCCGCCGATGGAGGTGGGCCGAGTGACGCGTGGGTCCCCGTACATTGCGGCCGTCCCCTCACACAGGTGGTGCCACTGCATGCCAACAGCTGCCCTGCTCGCCCATGCCGATCAACATGGCTTGGTGCCGGCGTTCGTCCTCCGGCACGCGCGTGCCCTCGCCGACGTCGTCGACACTCTCGTCGTCGCCTCGTCGGCGCCCTTGCGGCCGGAGGCGGCCGCAGCGCTCGGCTCGATCGCCGAGGTGGTGCCCGTGACCGGGTCGTCAAGCTGCTGGGTGTCGTGGCGAGAAGGGATGTCTCGCCTCGGTGACTGGCGCAACCTTGACCGGTTGCTGCTCGTCGACAGCGCTGTCGCCGGTCCGTTCCGTCCGCTGGGTGACGTCCTCGGGGACGTCGTGCCTGGTACAGCTCGTGGCGTCTGCTCGACCGGCCCCTACCTCCAGTCGCAGCTGCTCGACCTCTCCCCGGAGGTCCTTGCAGCACCTGCCGTCCACGCCTTCTGGACAGGTGTCGAGGCTCTCGGGCCTCGACCTGATGCACATCTGCTCCAACGAAATTTCAGTCGGGTCGTCTCTGCCTCCGGGCTCGACGTGGAGCCTCTCTTCCGACCTCGAAGGAGTGACCGAGTGAGAGCTCGAGCGCTGAGTATGCGGAGGTCCCTGGGGCAGGCCGTCACGAAGCGGGGCCAGCAGCGGCGAGCGGCGATGGAGAGTCTGCGTCGGCCACCCGTCCGCCTGCTGGACCCCATGACTGAGCACTGGTACCGCGCTATCGACACGTCGCTGCCCTACCTCGACCTCAGCGTCCTGCTCGAGGACCCGGCGCGAGTTGGTCGTGAGCACATGCTGACGACTCTCGAGGCTGCGCACCCGGAGGCGATGACAGGGGTCAGGGACTATCTGCACCGGCTATCAAGTGAGGCTCTGCCTCGCAGCAAGAGGGTGGTGAACCTGTGGTCGACCTGAGAACCATTGCTCAGCGGACGGTCCGCAACTCCAAGGCGGCGCGACCGCTCGTCAAGGCAGCAGGCCGTGGAACGTCCGCGATCGACGTGCTCCGGTCCGGGCTCTTCGACCAGGACTGGTACGAGGAGCAGCTGGGCCGTTCGATGTCGAGTCCTCTCGCGGCGGCCGCTCACTACGTCGCACGCGGTCGCTTCGCGGGTCTCAGCCCCCATCCTCTCTTCGAGCCGGAGTGGTACGTGGGGGCCGTGTGGCGAAAAGCCGACAGAGACCCTCTTGCCACCTACTTGCGGTATGGAAGCCGCGAAGAGGTCTCCCCGCACCCTCTCTTCGACCCGGCCGTCTGGCTTTCAGAGAACCCTGGTGCGATTAGCTGGCAGGGAGGTGCTCTTGGTCATTTCGTGGCGCACGCGACCTCCGAGACGCTTCTGCCTCTCCCTCCGTCGCTCGTCCAGGTGCGGTCTGCTGCCGGGTTAGGGCCGCTTACCTACGGCGACCTGCGCTCTCACCTGTCGACGTCGGTCGCCGAACGGCGGAGGGGGGACAAGCTGCGGACCGCGCAGCGGATCAATGACAGACACGACTGGGAGGCTGACCGGGCTTACGTCGCGGCGGCCGCGCGTCAGGATCTCGGAAGAGAGGTCGACGGGGGACCTCTGGTCAGTGTCGTCATGCCGGTCTACAACCGGGCGACAACGGTCGTCGCGGCCATCGCTTCCCTGCAGGCGCAGACACTCGAGGCGTGGGAGCTTCTCGTCCTCGACGACGGCTCCACCGACGGAACCGGTGCCGTCCTCGCGGAACTGGCGGCCAGCGATTCGCGTATTGTCATCCTGCCCGGCGCGCACGAGGGTATCTCGATCGCCCGTAATGCCGCGGCTGCCCATGCCAGCGGCCGTTACCTCGCTTTTCTCGACTCCGACAACATCTGGAGGCAGGATTTCCTGCAGACAGCGGTTGCCGGGTTGCAGACGGTCGGCGGCCGTGTGGGCTACGCGACCTCTGAGCTGCGTACGGCGGCTGGGTCGCGTTTCCGCGACTTGGACGCCCAAGTTGACCACCTCGCTGTCCGTAATCACGTCGACCTCAACGTCCTGATCCTTGAGCGTGCGTTGTTCGAAGCGGTCGGTGGTTTCGACGAGAATCTGCGTCGGACGGTCGACTACGACTTGGTGTGGCGAGTAGGAAAGCTCGCCCACCTGCACCACCTCCCTTTCGTCGGTGTGGTCTACGACGACGATGAGGCTGCCGACCGGGTGACCGTCCGGGAGCTCTACTCGTGGAAGGACGTGGTCAGAGGGAAGCACCTCGTCGACTGGGACCGTGAAGGCAGCAGGGGGCGGACGGAAGGTCTGACCTCGGCCATCGTGGTTGCCCGAGAGGACTGGTCCCCAGCGGTGCGGTCGGCACGAGGCGTCCTCGGTGAGGGAGGCGCCGGAGAGGCGGTCATCGTCGAGTGGTCCTCGCGACCGTCCGTCGGCAGGATCTTGGATGTAATCGCCCTGGGCGACCCTCGCATCTTGATTGAGCACGCCCCTGACGACGTCAGGACAGCGTTGGGTATCGACCTCGGGTTAGCGCGGACGTCGGGTGATGTCCTTTTCCTGCTCGCCCCAGGTGCCGTAGTTTCGCCGCAGGACGCGCGTGAGCTCCGGGCTCGGCTCGAGCGAGACGCCGCTGTCGCTGTGCAGCCGCTCGTCCTCGACGAGACCGACGTCATCACGAGCGCCGGCTGGACTTTCCCTGAGCGCGGCACGCTCCCGAGCCCCTTCTTGTGGGAGCACCCTCGGGAGGACGCGCGCCGCCTCGGTGACGTCGTGGAGGTGCCTGCGCTCGACGGTTCAGCACTGATGGTGCGCGCGGAAGCGGTGGTCTCGGTCCGCGGTGCGGACCCACTTTTCGCGGACGACCTGTGGGACGTCGACCTGAGCTTGAGACTCTCCAACCGCGGTGCACTGCTCCTGGTGCCCGGCACGCAGGTGTCAGTTCCTCGCGGGCACCTGAGTCGTTCGCCCGCGCTCGTCCGGTCCTCTCGGACCGCCTTCCTCATGCGCTGGGCCGGGAACGAGCCCCTCGACGGCCGTCCTCTCTGGCGCGCCGCCGGCTTCGACGTCAGTCACTACGCGCCCCGACGGCTCAAGGGCGTCCCCCTGCATCTTCGAGTGCCGGTCCCAGTCGTCGTCCGGCGCCCTGGCGATGTCCGTGTCGTCCATGAAGCCCCCGAGAAGCTGAGGTGGGCGATCAGGACGGCCACCCCTCCTGGCGTCGAAGGGCTGCACTGGGGGGATCTTCATTTCGCGGAAGCCCTACAGGCAGCGCTGCTGCAGCTCGGACAGGATGTCGTCCTAGACGGTCGCGCGTCCTTATGGCGCGCCAGCACGCCTCTGGACGACGTCACGCTTTCCATCCGAGGCAAGCTGCCTCTTCCTCCGCAGCCTGGAGCGATCAATCTCCTGTGGGTCATCAGTCATCCACAGAGGGTCACCGAGCAAGATCTAGCGGGTGTCGACGCGGCGTTCGCGGCAAGCATCCCGTGGGCACGCTGGGCGAGTGCTTGGTCGGGCCGCGTCGTCACACCGCTGCTGCAGGCGACTGACCCCGCACGTTTTACCCCTTCGGCGGCCCCGGCGGACACCGGGGAGAAGGTGCTCTTCGTCGGGAACTCGCGGGGGGTCTACCGGCCGGTCGTGCGCCACCTCGTGGAGGCGGGCGTGCCGATGAGCGTCTACGGCGGTGGGTGGGAGGGGATCCTGGGTGAAGAGGTCCTCAAGGGGACACGCGTCGATAACGCTGACCTCCCGGCCAAGTACCGAGCTGCTGGAATTCTCCTGAACGACCACTGGGAGGACATGCGACAGTTGGGCTTCGCCTCCAACCGCCTCTTCGACGCCGCAGCGGTCGGTGCGAGGATCGTGAGCGACGCCGTCGAGGGCGTGGACGACATCTTCGGTGGCCTCGTACGGAGCTACAGCGGACCGCACGAGCTGGTGGATCTCGTCCGGCAGGGCGCTGACGGCTTTCCCGACGAGGCTACTCGTCTTGGAATTGCCGCCCGCGTCGCGCGTGAGCACTCCTTCGAGGCCAGGGCCCGCGTGCTCCTCGACGCCGCGCTCGTCGCGCGCCGTCGAAGGGGCTGACAGGGAAGCTGCTCGTCCGATAGCACTTCTGGTCCGTTCAGGGACGAGGGAAGTTGGTCGTCTCCAGCGACCGCTCGGGGCTGCCGAACGAGCGCCATGCGCTCGATCACTGCCCACCTCAATGCGGCCTCCGTCCGTCGGCGCCACGTCGCGCTCGTCCTCATCGCCGTCCTCCTGATGCCGCTGCTGCCTTTGGCAGGAGCCACGGGGGCCGAGGCGGCGTCGTGCCCGGCGCCCGCTGGCGCTGCGCCTCGTGACGACGCGGGGCCAGCGGACGCCGATGTCGTCGTCCACGGGCACGGCTACGGGCACGGCATGGGACTCAGCCAGTACGGCGCGCGGGGTGCTGCCCTGCTGGGATGCTCCGCCGGGACCATCCTGCGGACCTACTACCCCGGCCTGACGCCCCGTGACGTCCCACTGGCTGGCCAGGTCGCCGTCGAACTTCTCGTCGGTGGTCTGCGCGCGCAGGTGCGGGCGGAAGGTGGACCCGTCACCTGGCGCTCAGGGGCTGCTGCCGTGACCCAGCCGGCCGGTACGGCGTGGTCTGTCGTCCGTGCGGGGTCAGGATTGGCTGTCCGTTCCGGGACGGAGGCGAGCGCGCCGGAGGTCCCGGCTCTGCGGACAGCGCCCGGTGCCCCTCTCACCGTCGACCACCCCGGTGTGGTCACCCGGACGAGCACGTGGTCCGCATCAGGGACCACCGGGCTGGTGAGGCGCAGCCGCGGCGACGTGACGCGACTCGTGGGAGGCCCGACGGGGCTGACCGTCCACGAGGTGATGCGAGACGACCGTCGGGGACGGGCGGTCGAGAAGTACCTCCGGGGCCTGGGTGAGATGCCCGTCTCCTGGCCGGTCGAGGCGCAGGCCGCCCAGGTCGTGGCGGCGAGGAGCTTCCTGCTGGGCAAGTGGCGTGGGTCGGAAGGTGCCTACGTCGTCCGTCCGACGACGTCGGACCAGGTCTGGTTGGGTGCCGACAAGGAGGAGGAGGACCGGCGGTACGGGGGGAAGCTGGCGGCTGCCGTCGCCACTACGTCGAGCGGCGGCTCGGGCACCGTCATGACGACTCCAGGCGGGTCGGTGGCGCGAGACCTTCTTTATGCCTCGTCCCACGGCGGGTGGTCGGAGAGCAACACCTATGTCTGGGGCAGCACGCAGGTACCTCATCTCCGGCCCGTGGACGACAGCCGGTGGGACGAGGCATCGGGCAACCCCTACCGGAGCTGGACCGTGGGGCTCAGCTGGGAGCAGGTGGCGAGGGCTTTCGGCTTCAGCCGAGTGGACGCGGTCTCCTTGCCGGAGCGGGGTCGTGCAGCGCGTACGGGTGGTGTGACCGTCACAGGTGTGCGGGACGGACGTGTTGTCCGTGCGTCCTTCACGGGCCAGCAGGCTCGGGACCGACTCGCCACGGTCGACCCAGCCGTCCGCTCGAGCGGCTTCACCTTCAGCGTCCCCTCCACGACGGAGGGAGTGGCGATCGCGGGGGACTGGGACGGCGACGGCCTGGACGAGGTCGCCTGGTGGCACGCGGGGGTCTTCACCTTGCGCGCCCGCGACGGCGGGTTGAGAACGGTCGCCTTCGGCCCGAAGGGCGGTGTCCCGGTGGCGGGCGACTGGGAGGGTGACGGCCGCGACAGCATCGGTGTCTTCGACGACGGTTGGTGGTACCTAGGGGACGCAAGCTCCTCCGGTGCACTGGAGCGCACCGTGCGGTACGGGACGTCGGGCGACCTACCCGCCCCAGGTCGTTGGGCCGCCGGGTCTGCGGACGGTCTCGGCGTCGTGCGGGGCAACCACTGGCTGCTACGGCCGTCCACCACGTCCGGGGCCGCGACCGCCGTCCTCTCCTACGGCCGGCGTGGCGACGCCATGGTGCCCGGCGACTGGGACGGCGACGGACGGGACGAGCCAGGCGCCCGGCGCGGGAACACCTTCCACCGGTCCGGCGCAGGCGCGATCCCCTTCGGCCGACCGGGTGACAGCCCTCTGGCCGGTCGCTGGCTCACGAGGACGGCAGATCTCCCAGGTGTGGGGCGGGAGGGCACGGTATGGGCCCTCACGAGGGAGGATGGCGCGTCGATGCAGCGCTTGCCTCTGCACCGATGAGTGCGCTCAAGGCACCTATCGGCACTGACGAGAGACGACGGGACGGACGAGATCGACGAGCCGACAGGAGCACCACCTATGCGCCGCACACACTCACGCCGGCTGACAGCCGCTAGCAGCGCCCTGCTTGCCCTCCCGCTGATGTCGCTGGCGACGCCCGCTTCGGCGTACCCAGTCTCGGCCGTACCGGGACCTTCTGGCCCTGTGGCTGTCGAGACGGCGCCGGTGGAGGCGACCGAGCAGAAGGTCGGCGTCGAGGGTGTCGACCGGGGGGCGCTCGCCGCTCTCAGGGAGGAGGGAGGCCCCGCCATCAAGCCGGAGCTGCTCTCGCCCGAGACGAAGGTCGACACCTTCGACCTGGTGGGGGTGACCTGGCCCGAGGTCGTCGGAGAGCGCACCGAGGACGTCCAGGTCCAGGTGCGGGTACGCGAGAGCGGCGGGTGGACGGAGTGGGAGGCCCTGGACGTCGAGGACGGCGGGCCCACCCCGGGCAGTGAGGAGTACGAGCGCTCTCGCAAGATCGTCGCCACCGAGCCACTCCTGACGCTGGGCGCCGACGCGGTACAGGTGCGGCTCGACAGCCCGGACGGGCAGGCGCCCAGCGGCGTGGAGCTCGCCCTCGTCGACGGCGGTCAGGGCGCGGCGCTCGCCGGCAGGGAAGCTTTGGACGCAGACCCGTCTGCGTCCGCGTCCGCCTCGGTCATGGCGTCGGCCTCGACGTCGAGTACTCGCCCCACGATCATCTCTCGTGCGCAGTGGGGGGCCGACGAGTCGATGGCCCGTACGGCGTCGCAAAATCGTACGGTAACGGCGATGACCATTCACCACACTGCGTCGTCCAACGCCTACACGAGCGCCGCCGGCGCGATGGCCCAGCTGCGATCCATCTACAGCTACCACACGAAGACCCAGGGCTGGTCGGACATCGGCTACAACTTCGTCGTCGACAAATTCGGCAACATCTACGAGGGCCGCCGCGGCAGTATCACCTCGAACCCTGTGGGGGCCCACGCCTCTGGCTTCAACACGAGCACGATGGGCATCTCGGCCCTCGGCAACTACGAGGCGGCCAGGCCGAGCTCTGCGATGGTGGAGTCGATTTCTAAGGTGGTCGCCTGGAGGCTTGGCGGTCAAGGTCTTGACGTGACCGGGCGGACGACGCTCACCTCGGCCGGGGGCTCCTCCCGCTTCCGCAAGGGGACGCAGGCCACGCTGCCGCGTGTCTTCGGTCACGGCGATGTCGGGTACACCGCCTGCCCCGGCGTCTACCTGAACGGCCAGCTGAGCACGATCCGCGCCAAGGCGGCCGCCTACGTCAAGTCGACGTCGGCTCCTGCGCCCCCTCCTGCTCCTGCTCCCGCGCCTCCGGCTCCTGCGCCGGTTCCGGTTCCGGTGGGTGTGCCGTTGGTGGGGGACTGGGACGGCAGTGGCGGTGCTCAGCTGGGGTGGTACCGGGACGGGTGGGTGTCCCTGCGGATGGGTCCGCAACAGACGGTGAGCTACCGGTACGGGCGTGCTGGTGATGTGCCGGTGGTCGGTGACTGGG
>NZ_JBBHZF010000008.1:923-1077 GCF_037482365.1 Pseudokineococcus sp. 1T1Z-3 | reverse complement strand
GTCACCTCGAGCCGACCGAGAGCTCGGCCCTGCTCGTCGGTGTGATCGAGCAGTGGGCCCCGGCCCGGCTGCACCGGCCAACCGTCCTGGCCATCTCCGAGCCCGGCGCCAAGGTCTACACCGCGGACGCAGCCCATCTGGCCGACCTCGGCAT
>NZ_JBBHZF010000008.1:314-826 GCF_037482365.1 Pseudokineococcus sp. 1T1Z-3 | reverse complement strand
CCCCATCGCCCGGAAGCGGCTGAGTGACCTCGCGGCTGGCACCTTCGCGTGGTTCCTCGACGAGCCCGACCGAGAGCTCGCCTGGTACGAACTCGGGACCAGCTGACCCTCGCGGCGTTTCGCAAGTCGGCCGCCCTTGAGGGCCGTGATCAGCTTGGGCTGCGCTGGCGTGTGCCTGCTCCCGTGGGTGATCACGCGGGGTCCTGCCCTGCGGTCTCGGCCAGAGCGCTCCGGCGCATGACCTCGGCGGGCGGCTCGCCCTCCCACCAGCGTCCGCACCCCGGGGTGGTGCAGTCGGTGATCCGGGCGGTGATGACGTCGAGGGTGTCGCCGTGCTCCGGGCACACGCTCGGCACCCTGCCCGCCTCACTCTTGCTGGCCATGTCCGCTCCCTCTCTCGACGTCCTAACGGTAGTAATGCTACCGTTAGAAGCCTCTTCCGTCAAGCGGTGGTCGCTCCGTCTCGTGGGGCCGGCGCTCCCTGCGGACGGTGCGCGGCGCGGACGTCGAGG
>NZ_JBBHZF010000008.1:0-180 GCF_037482365.1 Pseudokineococcus sp. 1T1Z-3 | reverse complement strand
TCCGCTAGCGTGAGGACTTCCCCACCGTTGTGGGGGTGAGCCGAGTGGCGTTCGACCGTGGGCGCTGAACTGGCTGCGTTCCCCACCGTTGTGGGGGTGAGCCTGGAGGGCCCCGACCGTGGGTGCTTGATTGGTTGTGTTCCCCACCGTTGTGGGGGTGAGCGCGAGGAAGGGCCCCGC
>NZ_JBBHZF010000007.1:23673-39417 GCF_037482365.1 Pseudokineococcus sp. 1T1Z-3 | reverse complement strand
CAGGACCGGCGCACCCGCCAACTCAAGGACGACCTACACCCGGTTATGCGGCCGAACAGGCCACCGTTAATGCCCGGGGTTCAATCGTGACGTCTGCCGCCGCGGTGGCGGGGGCCTACGTCGACGGCCGCACGACCGTACACGCAGTCGGCGCTATTGCAGTTGGCATCCTTGGCAGGGCCGCCGGACAGTGCTCGGGCGGCATCGTCAGCGCTAAGGCTGACCAGATCGTCCGCGGAGAAGCTGCGCAGATGTCAAGGTGCCAAAGGGGCAACGACTGCACAAGGGGCTTCCTGCTGCATCCGCACTCGCCACTTCCCACGAAGAACTAGGCAGGGCCTCATGGAGGAAACTTTCAAGACGCCGGCCACACGCTCGACACCACGCTGGGAGCTCCCTGGCGAACTTGAGCTACGTGCATTCTGGCTCGAGCATCGCCCCAACGCTCTGACACGGAGCGTCGCCCTTTCGGCAAATACCTGGCGAATCCACCTGTCGGAAGTAAGATCGACGAAGACTCTAGGCAGGGATTGGTCCATCAGGGCGTTGAGAAGGGGGGGCGCCTTCCTGCGCCTTGCCGTCATAGACCTGGCAGGCGACATGCACGTCTTCCGAGTGCGCCAGCCGCGGACCTGGGCGCAGTTGATCGAGGAGCAGCGGCACGGAATTTCGGGGGAGAGTTCCGAGAAGCAAGGAGAGTTCCCAACGTCGAGCAGCCTGCTAGACGCAGCCAACTCGCCGCTAGCCATGGTGCTTCTCGCCATGATGTTCTGGCCCATCGGCCTTTACTTGGCTATCCATCGCGTTCGCAGCGACAGGCAGGCACGTAAAGCCACGCCGCGACTAGCTTGGGCTGCACTGACCATCGCAATTCTTATGGCAGTCAGCACACCCCTGACTTTGGCCTTTGGCGTGTGGCTGACCGTCTCGACTGCATAAGAGGTAGTCCAGGGGGGGAGTTTGTTCAGGGCGCCTGCGGGTCGAACAGAAGTACTTAGGCTGGCCGTACCGCTGACGGCACAAAGGGAGCCATGGGCGCTCTTGCTTATACAGCCGTAGGTGGGGCGGATGCAGGTCTGGCCGCTCAAAGCCTCCGAGCACTCGATTGACTTGGCGGTAAAGATGACTGCAACCGTCGTGGTCAGAAGACCGCCGGGCGGCTACAGAGATGCCATGCGCCGGTATAAGGTGCGACTGGACGGAAAAGTAGTCGGGAAACTCACCGCCGGCTCCGAGCTCCGTGTCGACGTCCCACCCGGAGAACACACTCTCCAGGGGACAATTGATTGGTCGGGTAGCGAGATCGTTCGATTCGTGGTCACCGAGGACCACGTCGCCATCTTCCACCTTGCGCCAGCAGGTTCTGCCGTTAGCTTTTGCCAAGCCTTCACAAGCCAAGGCTACCTAAAGCTCTTGAGGGAAGATGGTTTCCTCTGAGCAGTTGTTGCGACCAGAGGAGTTCGGCGTCGGGAACGAGGACATCGACGACTCAGTCAGCGGTCTGCGGTCGGTCTGAAGTGGCCTACCTGGAGCGTCAGCGAGGGGCTCTTCGTGCCTCCGGTGGGCCGAGGGCGCCGGGGCGGCTCACCGCGCACCGTGGCCTACAAGTCTCCGCGTCATCTCGCTCTCCGATCACCCGAGCAGCGAGATCGGCCTCACGATGTCGGCGTACAGCAGCAGCAGCGACATGACCACGAGCAGGCTCGTGACGACGTAGACCACCGGCATCGCCTTGGCGACGTCGACCGGCCCGGGGTCGGGCCGTCGTCGCAGCCGGGCGACCTGACGGCGCAGCGCCTCCCACAGCGCGCCCGCGACGTGGCCGCCGTCCAGCGGCAGCAGCGGCAGCAGGTTGAAGACGAACAGCGCGACGTTGAGGCTGCCCAGCACCCCGACCAGACCGGCGACCCGGTCGGTGAGGTCGAACTGGTCGATCACCGCGATCTCCCCCGACAGCCGCCCCACCCCGACGATGCCGATCGGGCCCTCGGGGTCACGCGGGGCGTCGCCGAAGGCGGCCTGGGCGACGTCGATCATCCGCACCGGCAGGGTCAGCACCACACCGCCGACCGCGACGACCTGATCGAGGACGACCTCCGGCACCGCGGTCACCGGCTGCGGCGTCACCTCGGAGACCGGCGAGACGCCGAGGAAGCCCGCCTCCTGCGTGAGCACCGTGCCGTCGTCGTCCACCACGACGGCGCCGTCCCCGTCGAGCTGCGGCACCTGCGTGGCGATCGGCGTGATGACGAGGTCCAGCAGCTCACCGTCCCGCTCGACGACGAGGGGCACCTGCCGCCCCGCGGCGTCGCGGATGTCAAGGCGCAGGGTGTCCCAGTCCTCGACCGGGGCCCCGTCGAAGGAGGCGATCCGGTCCCCCGGCTGGATCCCCGCCTCGGCGGCCGGGGTCGGCGGGGCGTCCGGCGGGCAGGACGTCGCCGTCGACGTCGCCGGCAGGACGCACTCGCTGACCGTCGCGACCCGCGTCGTCGGCGACAGCACGCCGATGACGCTCGTGAGGATCCCGAGCAGCACGACGGCGATGAGCAGGTTCATCGTCGGACCACCGAGCATGATGATCACGCGCTGGTGGACCGGTAGCCGCCAGAAGGCGCGGTGGGCGTCCTCCGGGCCGACCTCCTCGGCGGACAAGCGCCGGGCGTCGTCGGCCATCGTCTGGAAGATGCCCGTGGAGGACTCGCGCACCACGCCCGGGTCCTCCCCGCGCCGCGGCGGGAACATCCCGATCATCCGGATGTAGCCGCCGAGCGGGATGGCCTTGACGCCGTACTCGGTCTCCCCCCGCTGCCGCGACCAGATCGTCGGGCCGAAGCCGACCATGTACTGGGTGACCTTGACGCCGAACTTCTTCGCCGGCAGCAGGTGCCCGACCTCGTGCAGCGCGATCGAGAGCGCGAGACCGACGACGAAGACGAGCACGCCGACGACGAGGAAGCCGACCGTCGCGAGGCTCCACGTGACGGTCACCGCGTGCTCCCCGCCGTCGCACGGGTCTCGACCTCAGGTGCAGAGGCAGGTCCGACGCCCAGCAGCTCGCGCGCGCGGGCCCGCGCCCACCGCTCGGCGCCGAGGACGTCGTCGAGGGTCAGCAGCTCGCCCGTGACGTCGGCGGCTGCGTCGGGCGCCGAGCTGGCGTCGTCGACCACCCGGGCGACGGTGTCGACGATGCTGAGGAAGGACGTGCGCCCGGCGAGGAAGGCCCCGACGCACTCCTCGTTGGCGGCGTTGTAGACCGCCGGCGCCGTCCCGCCGGCCTCCCCCACGGCGCGGGCGAGGCGGACGGCGGGGAAGGCGTCGTCGTCGAGCGGCTCGAAGGTCCACGACTGGGCGGTGGACCAGTCGCAGCCGGGGCCGGCGTCCGGCACCCGGTCGGGCCAGCCGAGGCCGAGCGCGATGGGCAGGCGCATGTCCGGCGGCGAGGCCTGGGCCAGCGTCGAGCCGTCGCAGAACTCGACCATCGAGTGGACGACGGACTGCGCGTGGACGACGACGTCGACCCGGCTCATCGGCAGGCCGAAGAGCAGGTGCGCCTCGAGCACCTCGAGCCCCTTGTTCATCAGCGTCGCCGAGTTGGTCGTCACCACCGGGCCCATGACCCACGTCGGGTGCGCCAGGGCCTGCGCCGCCGTGACGCCCTCGAGCCGCTCGCGCGACCAGCCCCGGAACGGCCCGCCGCTGGCGGTGAGCACGAGCCGGCGCACCTCCTGCGTGCGTCCGCCGCGCAGGCACTGGGCGATCGCGGAGTGCTCGGAGTCGACCGGGACGACGGCGCGGGCCATCCCCCCGGCGCGCTCGGCGGCCGCCAGCACGAGCGGTCCGCCGACGACGAGGGACTCCTTGTTGGCCAGCGCGAGGACGGCGCCCTCCGCGGCTCCGCCAGGTGCGGCCGCGTCCAGCGCGGCGAGCGTCGGCGCGAGCCCGACCGAGCCGGTGATGCCGTTGAGCACGACGTCGGCGGGCAGCGCGGCCGCCCGCGTGACGGCGTCCGCGCCGGCGTCGACCTGCGGCGACCACCCGGGGCGGCCGGCGGCGCGCGCGGCGTCCGCGAGGTGCTCGCGCAGGGCCGGGAGCGCGCGCTCGTCGGCGACGGCGACGTGCTCGGCACCGCTCGCGAGCGCCTGGCGCGCCAGCAGCGCCGGGTCGGACCCGCCCGCGGCGAGCGCGACGACGCGGAAGCGCCCCGGCGCAGCGGCGACGACGTCGAGCGCCTGGACGCCGATGGACCCCGTCGAGCCGAGGACGACGACCCGCCGCGGCGTCGCAGGGATCACCGGGTCGGCGTCGGACGTCGTCACGCTCACGACCGCGATGGTGCCACCGCGCCCTGGGAGACCCCGGGGTGAGGCGCGTCAGGCACGCGAGGGGGCGAAGCGGCGACGTTCCCCTCCAGCTCCCCGCTACGGCGGGTCGGCGACATGGCCGCTCCCCCGCCAGGTGCCGGCGCGACCGCGGGTAGCGAGGATGCCCGCGTGCGCGACGCCACGCCCGAGGACGCCGCGGCCTGCGCGGAGATCTACGCCGAGCACGTGCTCGGCGGCTGGGCGACCTTCGAGGTCGACCCGCCCGGCGTCGCCGAGACCGCCCGGCGCATCGCCGTCGCGCAGCAGCGGCACGCGTGGCTGGTCGCCGAGGAGGGCGGGCGCGTCGTCGGCTTCGCCTACGCCAGCGCCTTCCGGCCTCGCCCGGCGTACCGCTGGACCTGCGAGACGACGGTCTACCTCGCCTCCGCCGCGACCGGGCGCGGCACCGGCCGCCGGCTGTACGGCGAGCTGCTGCGCCGCCTCACCGACCGTGGCCTGCTCACGGCGATGGCCGCCGTCGCCCAGCCCAACCCGGCGAGCGAGGCCCTGCACGCGAGCCTCGGGTACCGCCGCGTGGCCCTGCTGCCGCGGGCGGGCTGGAAGCTCGACGGCTGGCACGACGTCGCGTGGCTCAGCCGGACGCTCGGGGAGGGACCGCAGGACGGACCTGCCCCGCCCGAGCCGCGGTGAGGGCAGGAGCACGTAGCGTCGCGCGCCGCAGGGGCGGACCAGCCGCACGACCGACGAGGAGAGCCACCACCGTGGGAGCACGCACGACGACGTCGGCCTTCGTCACCCCGCCGTCGGCCGCCGAGCAGCCGACCCGCCCCACGCTGCAGGGCACCTTCGGCATGGCGGCGACGACGCACTGGCTTGCCTCGGGCACGGCGATGTCGGTCCTGGAGCGCGGCGGTACCGCCGTCGACGCCGCGTGCGCCGCCGCCTTCGTCCTGCACGTCGTCGAGCCGCACCTCAACGGGCCCGGCGGCGACGTGATAGGGCTCGTGGCCACCGCCGATGGCGCGCCCGTCCGGGTGCTCATGGGCCAGGGGCCCGCACCGGCCGGCGCCACGCCGGAGCACTACCGCGGCGAGGGCCTCGACCTCGTGCCCGGGGCCGGGGCCCTGGCCGCCGCCGTGCCGGGCGCCGTCGACGCCTGGCTCGTGCTGCTGCGCGACCTCGGCACGTGGGAGCTCGCCGACGTCCTGGCCCCCGCCACCGGGTACGCCCGCCACGGCTACCCGGTGCTGCCGCGGGTCAGCGCCACGGTCTCCGCCGTCGCACCGCTGTTCGCCGAGCACTGGCCGACGTCGGCCGAGCTGTGGCTGGTGGACGGCGCTCCCCCGACGCCCGGGTCGCTGCACACCAACCCCGCCTACGCCGAGGTGCTCGACCGCCTCGTGCACGCCGGGAGCGGCCGGCCCTCGCGGGAGGCGCGCATCGAGTGCGCGCGCTCGGCGTGGGGCGAGGGCTTCGTGGCCGACGCCGTCGACGCCTTCGTCCGCCGTCCGCACCGCCACTCCACGGGCACCGACCACGCCGGGGTGCTGCGCGGGGAGGACATGGCCGAGTTCTCCGCCGGCTTCGAGGACGCCGCGACCCTCGACGTCATGGGCGTCACCGTCGCCAAGACGGGCGCGTGGGGGCAGGGACCGGCCCTGCTGCAGTCGCTCGCGCTGCTGGAGGGCTTCGCCCCGGCCGACGTCGACCCCTCGACCCCGGACGGCGCCCACGTCGTGCTGGAGGCCCAGAAGCTCGCCCTCGCCGACCGGGACTGCTGGTACGGCGACCCCGGCCCCGAGGACCCCGCCAACGAGCAGGTCCCGCTCGCCACGCTGCTCTCGCGCGCCTACACGGCGCAGCGGCGCGAGCTCGTCGGCGAGGAGGCGAGCCACGAGCTGCGGCCCGGCTCCCCCGACGGCCGCACGCCCGTCCTGCCGCCGCTGCGGGAGAGCTACGACGCCTCGGGCGCGGGCGGCGCGACGGGCGAGCCGACCGTCTCCCGCTCGGGCGAGACCCGCGGGGACACCTGCCACCTCGACGTCGTCGACCGCTGGGGCACGGTCGTCTCGGCGACGCCGTCGGGCGGGTGGCTGCAGTCCTCCCCCGTCGTGCCCGGCCTCGGGTTCTGCCTGGGCACCCGGCTGCAGATGACCTGGCTGGAGCCCGGGTCGCCGTCGACGCTCCGACCCGGACGGCGCCCGCGCACGACGCTCACGCCGACGCTGGTGCTGCGCGACGGCCGGTGCGTCGCGGGGCTCGGCTCGCCCGGCGGGGACCAGCAGGACCAGTGGCAGCTGCTCTACCTGCTCCGGACGCTGCTCGGCGGGTACACCCCGCAGCAGGCGATCGACGCGCCGGCGCTGCACACGACGTCGATGGCCGGCTCCTTCTGGCCGCGCACGTGGACCCCGGGCGGCGCCGTCGTCGAGGACCGCCTCGGCGAGGACGTCATCGCCTCGCTGGAGCGGCGCGGGCACGTCGTCACCCGCGCCGGGGACTGGTCGCTGGGACGCCTGTCGGTCGTCACCCGCGACCCCGCGACGGGGCTGCTCCAGGCCGCCGCCAACCCGCGCGGGGACCAGGGGTACGCCGTCGGGCGCTGAGCACCGTCACCTCGGCCGACCTGCGGGTGGCAGGCTCGGGCTCGTGAGTCTGGACCCCGCCGCGCTGCCGCCGCACGTCCTGGAGTTCCTCGCCGAGCGGCACCTGGCGACGCTCACCTCGCTGCGGCGCGACGGCAGCCCGCACGTCGTCCCGGTCGGCTTCACGTGGGACGACGAGCGCGGGCTCGCGCGCGTCATCACCTCCGGCGACTCGGTGAAGGCCCGCCTGGCGGGCCGCGGCGGACGCGCGGCCGTGTGCCAGGTCGACGGCGGGCGCTGGCTCACCCTGGAAGGGCCGGTCGCGGTGCTCACGGGCGCCGCCGACGTCCGGGAGGGCGAGGAGCGCTACGCCGCCCGCTACCGGGTGCCGCGCGAGAACCCGCGCCGCGTCGTCCTCGCCATCACCGTCGACCGGGTGCTCGGGCGGGTGCCGGCGCCGCAGGGGTGAGCCGCGCTCTCGTCGGCCGACGAGCGCCGATCTGGTCGGCGGCGGACTACCGTGCGGACATGGCGCTCATGGCCTCCGTGCTGGACGACCCCCTCGGTCCGCAGGGACTCAGTCCGGCGCCGTGACCATGACGGCGACGGCGCGGTCGAGCAGGGCGTCGACGGACGCCTCCGCGTAGCCGCGCCGGCCGCGCCGGCTGCGGAAGACCGCGCCCCTGACGTCCTCGACGGCCAGGGCCTCGCCGTCGTCGAAGTAGGCCTTCAGGCGGTCGCAGAGCTCGTCGACGTCGCCGACGTGGTACCCGCGGTGCAGGCCCGTCGCCCGGGAGACACGCTCGCCCGGGACCCGGCGCACCCGGCGGGCGACGACGCGAGCCAGCGCGGCCAGCTCCTCCAGGTAGGCCTCGCGGCCGCGCCGCGCGATGGAGGTCTCGCGCTCGTGCCGGGCGACGGCGTCGGCCAGGCGGGCCAGCGCCGCGTCGACGCGCGTGACGTCGTACCCGCGGCGCCGCAGGCCGAAGGTGGCCGACCGGACCTCGGCGGCGCTGAGGTCGAGCGTGCCGCCTGGTGGCGAGGAGGTCGGCGCCTGGGCGCCGGCCGAGGCGGACGCCGCCGTGGGAGGCGACGCGGGAACCGGTCCTACCCGCTCGTAGGCCTCCCGGGCGCCGGCGAAGAAGGCGTCGACCTCCTCGACGTCGTACCCGCGCGCGAGCCGGCCGACGCGGGGGAAGAGGCTCACGGCGTCGGACTCTGCCAGAGGTGCCAGGCGCAGGAGAGCAACGACTCAGCGAGGAGCGGGCGTGCCCAGCTCGACGGACACCGGACCCGACGTCCTCGGCCCCGGCCCACCTGCGCCGGCGTCTGGTCCCGGCTGGGCCAGGTCGCTCGCGGCGAGCTGGCCGCACGCGCCGTCGATGTCACGGCCGCGGGTGTCCCGGACGGTCGTGGGGACGCCGTGGGCGCGCAGCCGCTCGACGAAGGTGCGCTCGACGCGCGGGTCGGACGCCGTCCACCGTGAGCCCGGCGTCGGGTTGAGCGGGATGGGGTTGACGTGCACCCAGCCCCGCCCGCGCCGGTTCAGCTCCGTCCCGAGGAGGTCCGCGCGCCAGGCCTGGTCGTTGACGTCGCGGATGAGCGCGTACTCGATGGAGACGCGGCGGCCGGTCGCCTCGAAGTAGCGGCGGGCGGCGTCGAGGGCCTCTCCCACCTTCCAGCGCGTGTTGATGGGCACCAGCTCGTCGCGCAGCTCGTCGTCGGGCGCGTGCAGGCTCAGCGCGAGCGTCATGGGGATGCCCTCGGCGGCCAGCCTGTCGATGGCCGGCACGAGCCCGACCGTCGACATCGTGATGCCGCGCGCCGACATCCCCAGGCCGTCCGGCGCCGGCGCGACCATGCGGCGCACCGCGGCCAGCGCGCTGCGGTAGTTCGCGAGCGCCTCCCCCATGCCCATGAAGACGACGTTGCTGACCCGCAGCGCCTCGGCGACGGCCCCGTCCTCCCCCGCGTCCCCCGGCCCCGCCGCCTCGGCGACGAGCGAGCGGGCCGCGGCGACGACCTGCTCGACGATCTCGGCCGTCGAGAGGTTGCGCGTCAGCCCGGCCTGGCCGGTAGCGCAGAACGGGCAGTTCATGCCGCAGCCGGCCTGGCTCGACAGGCAGAGCGTGACCCGGCCCGGGTAGCGCATGAGCACGCTCTCGACGAGCGCGCCGTCGTGCAGACGCCACAGGTTCTTGCGCGTGTCCCCGCCGTCGGCGGCCATCTCCCGGACCGGCGTCAGCAGCGGCGGCAGCAGCGCGGACACCAGCTCCTCGCGGCGCGCCTTCGGCAGGTCCGTCATCTGCGCCGGGTCGACGACGAGCCGCTCGAAGTAGTGCGTCGACAGCTGCTTGGCGCGGAAGGCCGGCAGGCCCAGCTCGACGACGGCGGCGGCGCGCTCGTCGGGCGTCAGGTCGGCGAGGTGGCGCGGCGGCTTGCCGCGGCGCGGGGCGGAGAAGGTCAGCTGACCGGGGGCAGGGCTCATGGCCCCTCCAGGGTCCCACGGACGCGGCGGTCGACCGGTCGGAGTCGACGCGACGAGCCGGGCGCCGACGTCCCCGCACGCCGACGAGGGAGACCGACCGGGGACGCTCGCCCGCGCGCCGCGGCGACGAGCCACCGCGAGACGTCAGCACGTCATCTTGACGTCTTGACGTCTTGACGTCACTGCGTCAGGCTCGTCGTCGTGGACGCGACGGCCGACGACCTGGTCGACCGGCTGGCCCGGGTCGAGTCCCGTCTCGCCGCTCTGGAGGCCGAGCGGGAGACCGCACGACCCGTCGGCGGGTCCGCGGCGACCGACGGGTCGACGTTCTGGGCGCTGGAGGGCCTGCGAGCCCGCAGCGACGGCGACGGCGTCCTCGTCACCGGCCTGACGCGGCTGCCGACCGGCGGCCGGGCCGAGTGGCAGGAGGGCTACCCGGCGAGCGCCGTGCTCGACGGGGACTGGGAGGCCAGCGCGCCCGTCCTGGCCGCCCTCGGGCACCCGGTGCGGCTGCGGCTGCTGCACGCCGTCCTGCACGGGAGCGTGACGGCGGCCGAGCTCACCGGGCTGCCCGGCGTCGGGACCAGCGGGCAGACCAACCACCACCTGCGCCAGCTCGTCGCCGCCGGCTGGCTGCAGCGGGCCGCCACCGGGCCCCGCGGCGCCTACGAGGTGCCGGTCGCCCGCGTCGTGCCGCTGCTCGCCGTCCTCGCCGTGTGCCGGCGCTGACCGCCTCCCTCTCCGCCCGCCGTCGCGCGGGACCACAGCACCGAAGGAGCCGCCATGGGCCCGAGAAGCCTCCTCGCCGTCGCCCTCGGCGCGTCGCTCGCCCTCGGCGTCGGCGCCGCCCTGGCCGTCGGCCCGAGACCCCCCACGCTGGACGACGCGCCCGTCACCGGCGACGTCGACCTCGCCGCCCGGGCCATGCAGGCCCTCGGCGCCGGCGGCGTCCGCGCGTTGTCGGTGGCCGTCGTCGACACCGCCGCGCCGGCGGGCCAGCAGGTCCGCCTCGCCGCCGTCGGCACGACCGCCGGCGCCGGCAGCGACCCGGTGCACCCGGCGACGCCCTTCGAGACCGGCTCGGTCGCCAAGGCCCTCGACGGCCTCCTGCTCGCCGACATGGTCGAGCGCGGTGAGGTGGACCTCGACGAGCCGGTCGGCGTCCTGCTGCCGGGGACCCCGCTGGTGGGCGCCGACGCGACGCTGGTCGAGCTGGCGACCCACCGCTCCGGGCTGCCGCGGCTGCCGCCCGGCTCCTTCCTCCCCGGCCTCCTGAACCGGTGGAGCGGGGCCGACCCCTACGACGAGACCCCCGCCGACGTCCTGGCCGCGGCCGCCGAGGCCGGTGCGCCCGGCGGGTCGGAGCCCGCCTACTCCAACCTCGGCGCGGCCGTCCTCGGGCTCGCCCTCGCCGAGCGGGCGGGCCGGCCGTGGCCGGACCTGCTCGCCGAGCGGCTCGCCGAGCCGGTCGGGATGAGCGCCACGAGCGTCGCGACGACGCCCGAGGAGGTGCCGGCCGGCGGCGCGCAGCCGGTGCGGGCGAACGGCCGCGCCGTCGAGGCCTGGACGGCGCCGGGGTACGCCCCCGCCGGCGTCGGGCCCTGGTCGAGCGCCGAGGACCTCGCGGCCCTGGCCACCGCCCTGCTCGACGGCAGCGCCCCGGGGGCCGCCGCCCTGGAGCCCGTCACGGCGTACACCGGCGACCGCGAGATCGGCCTGCACTGGATCACCTCCCCCCTGGAGGACGACACCGGCGAGGAGCACCTCGTCACGTGGCACAACGGCGGGACGGGCGGCACGAGCACCTTCGTCGGCCTCGACCGCGAGCGGGGGCGCGCCGTCGTCGTGCTCGCCACGACCACGCGCTCCGTCGACGACGCCGCCCTCTCGCTGCTGCTGGAGGCCCCTGGTGCGTGAGCTCTTCCCCGCCGTCGTCGCCGGCGGCCTCCTCGTCCTCCTCTGCCTCGTCCCCGCCGTGGGGACGGCCCGACGCCTGCTCGGTGCGCCGCAGGGACGGGCGCTGCCGCTGCTGCGCGACCGCTGGCAGCTGCTCGAGCAGGTGGCGGGCGCCGTGCTGGCGCTGGTGGCGGCCGCAGTGCTCGTGCCCTGGGACGTCGTCCCGACGCTGCTGTGGGGCCTGGCCGCCGTGGCCGGCGCGCTCGTGCTCGTCGGCGGGGCGCTGGCGCTGCCGGCGCTGCCGGCGCTGGCCCCGGACGCCCGCGGGCGGCTGCACCCGAGGACGCGCGTCACGTCGGCGGTGGTGACGGCCGTGCTGGCGGGCGCGGCGCTCGCCCTGGCGGCCTGAGCGACCGCCCAGGGCGGGGCCTCAGCTCTCTCGCCAGGCTCCCCAGCGTCGCCGGAGCTGGTCGCCGACGAGCGTGCACGCGTCGGGCAGCTGCAGCCGTTCCCACGCAGCGAGGTCGACGGGGCGACCGGTCAGGTCGGCGACCAGCAGCGTCCACGCCGTCCCGTGCCCCACGAGGACGAGATCCCGGACGCCGTCCGCGGCAGCCCGCTCGCGATGGTCGCGGACGGCGGCGGCGACCCGCGCGCACGTGCTGGCCGCCGTCTCCCACCCCGGGGCCGCCGAGGTCTCCTGGTGGACGAGGGACCGGTGGATGCGGAGGGCGTAGTCCTCCAGCCACCCGGCGGGACGGGCCTGCTCGCGCAGCGCCGCGTCGAGGGCGACGGGCCCGTCGGTCAGCATCTCGGCGCTCTCACGCGCCTTGGGCTCGTCGGAGCTGACCCAGCGAGCCCCCATCGGCAGCACCCCGCTGCCACGCAGCGCGGCGAGCCCGTCGACGTGCTCCGGGTCCAGACCCCAGGTCGACGGCTCGCGCGAGGGGTCGACGAGCGGGCGGCCGTGCCGCACGAGGTGCAGCACCGTCCCGGACGACGTCCCGCTCACGGGACCGGCACCAGGAGGGCCAGCACCAGCCACGCCATCGGCGCCGTCACGACGAGCGAGTCGAGACGGTCCATGATCCCGCCGTGGCCGGGCAGCCAGCGGCCCATGTCCTTGATGCCGAGGTCGCGCTTGAGCATGGACTCGGCGAGGTCGCCGAAGGTGGCCGTGAGCCCCACGAGGGCGCCGAGGACGACGCCGGCCCACCACGGGCCGCCGAGCAGGACGACGACGAGGACGGCACCCACGGTCAACGACACGAGGACGGAGCCGGCCAGCCCCTCCCACGACTTCTTCGGGCTCACCGACGGCGCCAGCGGGTGCCGCCCGAGGGTCGCGCCGGCGGCGTAGCCGCCCACGTCGCTGCCGACGACGGCGGCGACGAAGACGAGGACCCGCAGCTGCCCGTCGGGCTCGGCCAGGGTGAGGACGGCCGTGGACGCCAGCAGCGGCAGCCAGGAGAGCACGAGCAGGCCGGCCGTGACGTCACGGACGGCGCCGTCGCGGCCCTCGGCCACACGCCAGGCCACGACCGCCACGCACGTCAGCCCGTAGACGACGAGGGCCGCCTCGGCGCCCTGGACGAAGGCGGCCACGAGCAGGACCGTCCCCCCGACGAGGACGGGGGTGCGGGGGACGACGAGCTGGCGGGTGCGCAGGGCCGCCGACACCTCGAGCACCCCCGCGGCGATGACGACGACGAGCAGGACGAGGAAGGCCTCCCGGAGCACGAGCAGCGTCCCGACGCTGACCCCCGCGATGAGCAGCCCCACGCCGATGGCCGCCGGCAGGTCACGCCCCGCGCTGCGCCGGCGGGGCGCCTCGGACGGCGACGTCGTCGCCGCGGCGGCCGCCCCCTGCGCAGCAGGCGACGCGGCCCCGTGGCCGTGGTCCGTCGCGGGACCCGTCGGGGTGCTGCTGGTCGTCCGACCGTCGTCGGGCACGCGACTCCTCTCGCGCTGCGCTCCCCGGCGCCGTCGACGGGGAGGGTGGCGCCGCAGGGCGCCGAGGGTGGCTGGCCGGCGGCTCACACGTCGAGGAGGTCGTTCTCCTTGCGCTTGAGCATGTCGTCGATGGCGTCGACGTGGGCCTTCGTCAGCCGCTCCAGCTCCTTCTCGGCGCGGCCGACCTCGTCCTCGCCCGCCTCGCCGTCCTTCACGATGCGGTCGAGCTCCTCCTTGGCCCGGCGCCGGACGCCCCGGACGGTGATCTTGCCGTCCTCGCCCTTGGTCCGCGCCAGCTTGACGTAGTCGCGGCGGCGCTCCTGCGTGAGCTCGGGCATCTGCAGCCGGATGACGACGCCGTCGTTGCTCGGGTTGACCCCGAGGTCGGAGTCGCGCAGCGCTCGCTCGACCGAGCCGAGGGTGCTGCGGTCGAAGGGGCTGACGAGCACGGTGCGGGCCTCGGGGGCCTGCACGGACGCCAGCTGCTGCAGCGGCGTCGGCGCGCCGTAGTAGTCGACCATCACCTTGGAGAACATCGCCGGGTTGGCGCGGCCGGTGCGGATCGCCGCGAGGTCCTCCTTGGCGACCTCGACGGCCCGGTCCATCTTCTCCTCCGCGTCGAGAAGGGTGTCGTCGATCACTCCGGGCTCCTTCGGTCTGGCGTCGTCGTGCCGGCGGCTGCGGGGCGGCGCCCACGCTCCCGGCACATCCCACGTGTCGAGGGCCGGTCAGGCCACCTCGACGAGGGTGCCGATCTTCTCACCCCGGACCGCCGCCGCCACGTCGCCGTCCCCCATGCCGAAGACGACCATCGGCAGCCCGTTGTCCATGCAGAGGCTGAAGGCCGTCGCGTCGAGCACCTTCAGGCCCCGCACGAGCGCGTCCTCGTAGGTGAGGTGCTCCAGCCGCTCCGCGGAGGGGTCGCTGCGCGGGTCGGCGGTGTAGACGGCGTCGACCCCGTTCTTGGCCATGAGGACGACGTCGGCGTGGGTCTCCAGCGCACGCTGGGCGGCGACGGTGTCGGTGGAGAAGAAGGGCATGCCGGCGCCGGCACCGAAGATGACGACGCGGCCCTTCTGCAGGTGCCGGATCGCGCGGCGGGGGATGTACGCCTCGGCGACCTGGCCCATCGTGATGGCGCTCTGCACGCGCGTCTCGACGCCCTTCTGCTCCAGGAAGTCCTGCAGCGCGAGGGCGTTCATCACCGTCCCGAGCATCCCCATGTAGTCCGCCCGCGAGCGGTCCATGCCGGCCTGGGCCAGCTCGGCGCCGCGGAAGAAGTTGCCGCCGCCGACGACGACGGAGACCTGGACGCCGTCGAGCACCGCCTCGGCGATCTCGGCCGCGACGCGGTTGACCACGTCGGGGTCCACGCCCGTCGCCCCGCCGCCGAAGGTCTCCCCCGACAACTTGAGCAGCACGCGACGGGGACGTGCGCTCGGGGCCGGGCCGCCCGACGAGCCCTCATGGGTGGTCGCGCCCTCCTGCCCCCCGCTCGTCGTGGACGGTGCGTCCTGGGGGGGCGGCGTCGTGGTCGTGCTCACGGGGCTCCTCGGGTCCGGTGGCGCGGGGGTCTCCCGCTCGGGACGGGCGCCCGCCCGGTGGCGGGTGGCCGGGCCGGGTGCTGCGTTGCGCGCGCCCGGCGGCGTGCGACGGTGACGTCGTGCCGGTGCAGTGTGCCCGATCAGCAGGGCCCCGCCGGCCAGCCACGAGGAGGAACACCCATGAGCCCGTCGCAGGCCCCCGTCGACCCCCCGGCGTCGCCGCTCGCCGCGAGCGTCACCGACGGCCCGGGGCCAGGCGCCCCTCTCGTCCTGCTGCTGCACGCCTTCCCGCTGGACCGCTCGATGTGGGACGACGTCGTGCCGCTGCTCGCGCCCACGTGCCGGGTCGCCGCCGCCGACCTGCCCGGGCTCGGCTCGCCCGTCCCCGGCGGGGCCTCGCCGAGCCTGGACGTCGCCGTCGACGGCGCGCTGGCGCTGCTGGACGCCGAGGAGGCGTCGTCCGCCGTCGTCGTCGGCCTGTCCACGGGCGGCTACGTCGCGGCGGCGCTCGCCGGGCGGGCACCCGAGCGGGTCGCGGCGCTGGCGATGCTCAGCACGTCGACGCAGGTCGGGCCGCCGGACGACCCCGACGAGCGGCGTGCGACGGCGGAGCGGCTCCTCGGCGCGGAGGGGCTCGACGCCGTCATGGGCTCGGTCGAGGAGGGCCTGTCCGCGCGGGCCCGCCGTGAGCGGCCCGAGCTGGCCGAGAAGGTCGCCGCGACCATCCGCGGCCAGGACCCAGCGGACGTGGCGTGGGTGTGCCGGGCGCTGGCGGCGCGCGAGGACACGACGGCGGCGCTGCGTGACCTCCCGGCGCCCGTCCTGCTGCTCTTCGGCGAGGCCGACGAGGCGACACCCGCGGACGTCCGCGGACGGCAGATGCAGGAGGTCCGCCCGGACGCCGAGCTCGTCGTCGTCCCCGGCTCGGGGCACCTTACGGCGCTGGAGGCGCCGCA
>NZ_JBBHZF010000007.1:0-23644 GCF_037482365.1 Pseudokineococcus sp. 1T1Z-3 | reverse complement strand
CCGCCCCTCCCCCGCGATGTGTGACCTCGACGCGGTCAGGCGCCCGCGCGACGAGGTCACACGTCGCAGGGGTGGGCGCGAGAAGGTCGCACATCACGGAGAGGGACGACCGAGGTGACGGACGGGTGCAGACGACGACGAAGGGGCACCTGGACAGGTGCCCCTTCGTCGTCCAGCATCCGCCTGACGGCGGCCGGTCAGGTCAGGTCAGGCCGTGGCCCCCACGCGGAACCGCGCGAAGCCGGTGATCTCGACGCCGGCGTCCTTGGCGTAGGTGCCGACGGTCTTCTTGGCCTCCTTGGCGAAGGCCTGCTCCAGCAGGACGTTCTCCTTGAAGTACCCGTTGACCCGGCCCTCGATGATCTTCGGCATCGCCTGCTCGGGGCGGCCCTCCTCGCGAGCGGTCTCCTCGGCGAGACGACGCTCGCTGGCGACGACGTCCTCGGACACCTCCTCGCGCGTGAGGAAGGTCGGGCTCATCGCCGCGGCGTGCATGGCGACGTCGCGGCCGACCTCGTCGGCCCGCCCGCCGCTGGCCGCGACGATCGCGCCGATCTGCGGGGGCAGGTCGGGGCTCGTGCGGTGCAGGTAGGAGACCACCTGCTCGCCCTCCAGACGGGCGACGCGGCGGACCTCGATCTTCTCGCCCAGCGAGGCGTTGCCCTCGTCGAGCACCTGCTGGACGCTCTGGCCGTCGAGGTCGGAGGCCAGCAGGGTCGCCGCGTCTGACGCGCCGACGGCCACGGCCTGCGCGAGCACCCGCTGGGCCAGCGCGCCGAAGGGCTCGCTCTTGGCGACGAAGTCCGTCTCGCAGTTGACCTCGACGAGCGTGCCGACGCCGCCGTCGACGTGCGCCGCGACGAGCCCGTTGGAGGCCGTCCGGCCCTCCCGCTTGGTGACGCCCTTGAGGCCCTTGACGCGCAGGAACTCCTGCGCGGCGGCCAGGTCGCCCTCGGACTCCTCGAGGGCCTTCTTGCAGTCGAGCATCCCCGCGCCGGTGGTCTCGCGGAGCTTCTTGATGTCAGCGGCGGTGTACGCCATGAGGTCTCATCTCTCCTCGTCGGTGGGAGGGGTCGGCCCCCGCGGGGCCGGTCGGGCCGAGGAGGCAGCTTCGTGCCCGCCTCCCCGGCCCGGTTCGGTGTCAGGCCTGGGCCGACTGCTCCTGGGCCGGCTGCTCCTGGGCCGGCTCGCCCGCGGCAGCCTCGGCCGGGGCCGCGTCGGCGGGCTCGCCCGCGACGGCCTCGGCGACGGCGGAGGCGTCGGCCCCGGCGACGGAGCCCTCGACAACCTCGGCCTCGGCGTCACCGCCGCGAGAGGCGTGCCCCTCGGACGCACCGGACTGGTCGGGCCCGGACTCGAGGAGCTCGCGCTCCCACTCGGCGAGCGGCTCGGACGCGGAGGCGCCCTCGCGCTGGCCGCCGCCGGCACGCTGCAGCAGGCCGTCGGCGACGGCGTCGGCCACGACGCGCGTGAGCAGCGTGACGGAGCGGATGGCGTCGTCGTTGCCGGGGATCCGGTAGTCGACGACGTCGGGGTCGCAGTTGGTGTCCACGACGGCGACGATCGGGATGTTCAGCTTCTTGGCCTCGTCGACGGCCAGGTGCTCCTTGTTCGTGTCCACGATCCACACGGCGCTCGGCGTGCGCGCCATGTCGCGGATGCCGCCGAGGGTGCGGTCGAGCTTCTCCTTCTCGCGGCGCATCATTAGGAGCTCCTTCTTGGTCCGCCCGCTGGCGGCGACGTCGTCGAAGTCGACGAGGTCGAGCTCCTTCATGCGCGCGAGGCGCTTGCTCACCGTCTGGAAGTTGGTGAGCATCCCGCCCAGCCAGCGCTGGTTGACGTAGGGCATGCCCACGCGGGTGGCCTGCTCGGCCAGCGGCTCCTGGGCCTGCTTCTTCGTGCCGACGAACAGCACGGTGCCGCCGTGGGCGACCGTCTCCCGGACGAACTCGTACGCCCGGTCGATGTAGGTCAGCGACTGCTGCAGGTCGATGATGTAGATGCCGTTGCGCTCGGTGAAGATGAAGCGCTTCATCTTGGGGTTCCAGCGGCGGGTCTGGTGGCCGAAGTGGACACCACTCTCCAGCAGCTGGCGCATCGTGACGACGGCCATGGGACGTGCTCCTCTCGACCTCCGCCACGGGCGGAGGTCCCGGTTGACCGCGCGAGCCCCCTGCGGGCCGCGCCCTGGCGCCCGCGGCGCACCTGCTCCGCGCCACGTCGAGGCCCGGACCGGGAGGTGCGCCCCCGTCTGCTCGACGGTCCGCGGGCGCGCGAAGTAGGCCGGCGAGAGCCGACCCCGAGTCGAGAGTACGCCCCCGCCACCGGTGCCCGCGACGCCCTGGGGCCTCGGCGACCGCTCGCCCCAGCCGCCCCGACCGGCCCTCGTCGTCCTCACCAGATGTATCAGTCGTCTTGCACGAGTGCACAACAACCCTCCCGGCGGCTACGGTCCATCGCCGGCCGGCAAGACCACGACGCCGCAACCACGAGCCACGGGCGTCCTGCCCGACGCCCGCCGCACCGGGTCCGGCTCCACCGGCTCGACCGAGGACCATCCCCAGCACCGCGACCCCCGACCAGCACGGGCACCCGCCCGCAGGAGGACTTGTGAGCAACGAGGTCGAAGCACCCAGCAGCAGGGACGAGGACGCCGGCGGGGTCGGCGTCGAGGTCGACCGGCCGCGCGTCAACCCGCTCGTCTTCGCCGCCTCGGCGATCGCCGTGCTGGCCATCGCGCTCTGGGCGCTGGTGGACAACGACGGCGCCGGCGCGGTCATCGGCGGGCTCGTCGGGGCCATCTCCGGCTCCTTCGGCTGGTACTACTTCGTCGTCGCGACCGTCGTCCTGGTCTTCGTCGTGGGCGTCGCCGTCAGCCGGCTCGGCAACGTCCGCCTCGGGCCCGACCACGCCCGCCCCGAGTACAGCCTCTTCACGTGGACGGCGATGCTCTTCGCCGCCGGCATCGGGATCGACCTCGTCTTCTTCGCCGTCTCCGAGCCGGTCACGCAGTACCTGGAGCCGCCCACCGGTCCGGGCGAGACGGTGGAGGCGGCCCGCCAGGCCGTCGTCTGGACGCTCTTCCACTACGGCGTCACGGGCTGGGCGATGTACGCCCTCATGGGCATGGCGCTCGGCTACTTCGCCTACCGCTACGAGCTGCCGCTGTCGATCCGCTCGGCGCTCTACCCCCTCGTCGGCAAGCGCGTGCACGGGCGCTTCGGCGACGCCGTCGACGTCGCCGCGGTCCTGGGCACCATCTTCGGCATCGCGACGTCCCTGGGGATCGGCGTCGTCCAGCTCAACTTCGGCCTCACCGTGCTCTTCGGCATCGAGCAGGGCAGGTCGGCGCAGATCGGCCTCATCGCCCTGTCGGTCGTCATGGCGACGATCTCGGCCGTGGCCGGGGTGGACAAGGGCATCCGCCGCCTCTCGGAGCTGAACGTCCTGCTCGCCGCCGGGCTGATGCTCTTCGTGCTCGTCAGCGGCCGCACCGGGTTCCTGCTCGACGGCCTCGTGCTCAACATCGGCGACTACGTGAGCCGCTTCCCGAGCCTCACGCTCAACACCTTCGCCTTCGAGCAGCCCACCGAGTGGCTCAACGCCTGGACGCTGTTCTTCTGGGCCTGGTGGATCGCCTGGGCCCCCTTCGTCGGGCTCTTCCTCGCCCGCATCTCCCGCGGCCGCACGATCCGGCAGTTCGTCGCCGGCGTGCTCGTCATCCCCTTCGGCTTCATCGTGCTGTGGATCTCGATCTTCGGGAACAGCGCGCTGGACCTGCTCCGCACGGGGGACGCCACCTTCGGGCAGGCGGCGGTCGAGACGCCCGAGAGCGCCTTCTACGCCCTGCTCGCCGAGCACCCCGGTGCCTTCTTCACCGCGGGCCTGGCCACGCTCATCGGCCTGCTCTTCTACGTGACCTCGGCCGACTCCGGCGCCCTCGTCATGGGCAACTTCACGAGCCGCCTGCCTTCCTCGGCCCACGACGCCCCCGTGTGGCTGCGCGTGTTCTGGGCGGCGGCGACCGGCCTGCTGACGCTGGCGATGCTGCTCGTCGGCGGCGTCCCGACGTTGCAGAACGCGACGATCATCATGGGGCTGCCCTTCTCGGTCGTCATGCTCATGGTGATGGTCGGGCTCTACCGGGCCCTGCGGGTCGAGAGCTTCCGGGAGGCCAGCCACCGCGCCGTGCTGCGGTCGTCCCTGTCGGAGCGGACGTCGCCCGACCGCGCCGGCCGCAGCTGGCGCCAGCGCGTCGCCCGTGCGGTCAGCCACCCCGACCGGGCGGCGACCGAGCGCTTCCTGCGCGACGTCGGCCGGCCGGCGCTGGAGGAGGTCGCGGAGGAGCTGCGCACGCAGGGCATGGACGTCGAGCTCACCGAGGGGCCCGAGGCCGCGGGCGGGCTCGCGCACCACGACCTCGTCGTCGCCATGGGCACGGAGCAGCCGTTCGCCTACCGGATGTGGCCGACCACGGCGGCGATGCCGTCCTACGCCAAGCGTGCCCAGAGCGCGCAGGACGTCTACTACCGCGTCGAGGTCTACCTCACCGAGGGCAGCCAGTCCTACGACGTCATGGGCTACACGCGCGAGCAGGTCATCGGCGACGTCCTGGACCAGTACGAGCGCCACCTGGAGTTCCTGCGCCTCGGCCGGACCTCCGGCACGCCGAACGCGACCTCGGTGCTGCCCGACGACCCCACCCCCACCGGAGGACCCACCGCATGAGCACGACCACCACGACGGGCGGCCCCGCCACGCAGGCCCCCGCCCCCACCAGCCTCTACGTCGACGGGCGGTGGCGGGCCGCCTCGGACGGCGGCACGCGCGAGATCCGCTGCCCCGCCGACGGGAGCCTCGTCGCGACCGTCTCCGAGGCCACCGACGACGACGTCCGCGACGCCATCGCGGCCGCCCGCCGGGCCTTCGACGACGGCGAGTGGCGCACCTGGACGGCGGCCCGCCGCGGCGCCCTGCTGCGCGACGTCGCCGCCCGGCTGCGCGAGCGCACCGAGGAGTTCGCCCGCGCCGAGTCCCTCGACACGGGCAAGCGGATGGTCGAGAGCCGCGTCGACATGGGCGACATCGCCGACTGCTTCGAGCACTTCGGCACCCTCGCCCCGCACTCCGCCGGCCGGCTGGTCGACGCGGGCGACCCGATGGTGCTCTCCCGGGTGCAGACCGAGCCCGTGGGCGTGTGCGGGCTCATCTCCCCGTGGAACTACCCGCTGCTCCAGGCGGCGTGGAAGATCGCCCCGGCGCTCGCGGCCGGCTGCACCTTCGTGCTCAAGCCGAGCGAGCTGACGCCGTCGACGGCCATCCTGACGATGGACCTGCTCACCGAGTGCGGGCTGCCGGCCGGCGTCGCGAACCTCGTGCTCGGCTCCGGCGTGACCGCCGGCGCGCCGCTGGCCGAGGACCTGCGCGTCGACCTCGTCTCCTTCACCGGCGGTCTCGAGACGGGCACGAAGATCGCGGCCTCCGCGGCCGCGACGGTCAAGAAGGTGGCGCTCGAGCTCGGCGGCAAGAACCCCAACGTCGTCTTCGCCGACGCGGCGATGGACGCGGCCCTCGACAACGCGCTGAACGCCGCCTTCGTGCACTCCGGCCAGGTCTGCTCGGCCGGGGCGCGCCTGGTCGTCGAGGAGTCGATCCACGACGAGTTCGTCGACGAGCTGGTGCGCCGAGCGCAGCTCATCCGCATGGGCGGGCCCTTCGACGAGGACGCCCAGACGGGGCCGCTCATCTCCGCCGCCCACCGCGACAAGGTGCACACCTACGTCCGGCGCGGGGTGGAGGAGGGCGCCGTGCTGCGCTGCGGCGGCGAGCACGCCGAGGACGGCGACCTCAAGGCGGGCTTCTTCTACCCGCCGACGGTGCTGGACGGCGTCCGTCGCGGCATGTCCGTCGTCGTGGACGAGGCCTTCGGCCCGGTCGTCACGGTCGAGACCTTCACGAGCGAGGACGAGGCGGTGGCCATCGCCAACGACACCACCTACGGCCTCGCGGGCGCCGTGTGGACCCAGGACGCCGGCAAGGCCCAGCGGGTGGCCAACCGGCTGCGCCACGGGACGATCTGGATCAACGACTTCCACCCCTACCTCGCGCAGGCCGAGTGGGGCGGCTACGGCCGCTCCGGCATCGGCCGCGAGCTGGGCGAGGCCGGCCTGGCGGAGTACCAGGAGACCAAGCACGTCTACCAGAACCTCGACCCGCAGGTCACCGGGTGGTTCGCCGAGCAGGAGGAGCAGGCATGAGCGCGTCGGAGAGCACGGGGTCGCGGTTCGCGGTGCCGGGCGCCGTCCCCACGGACGCCGACTACGTCGTCGTCGGCGGCGGCTCGGGCGGCGCGGTGGTGGCCGCCCGGCTGTCGGAGGACCCGGGCACGACGGTCGTCCTGCTGGAGGCCGGGCCGACCGACGTCGGGGACCCGGCGATCCTGCCGGTGCGGGAGTGGATGAAGCTGCTGGAGAGCGGCTACGACTGGGACTACCCGGTCGAGCCGCAGGAGAACGGCAACTCCTTCATGCGCCACTCCCGGGCGAAGGTCCTGGGCGGGTGCTCCTCCCACAACTCGTGCATCGCCTTCTGGGCGCCGGCGGAGGACCTGGACTCCTGGGCCACCGAGCACGGCGCGACCGGCTGGGACGCCGAGTCGGTCCTCCCGCTCTTCACGGCGCTGGAGGACAACGCCGACGAGGGCGCCCACCACGGGCACGACGGGCCGGTGCGGCTGCGCACCATCCCCGGCGGCGAGTACGACGCCTGCGGCACCGCGCTGCTGGCGGCGTGCGAGGAGGCCGGCATCCCGAACGTCCGCTTCAACGACGGCACGACCGTCGTGGAGGGGGCGAGCTGGTTCCAGGTGAACGTCCAGGACGACGGCACGCGGGCGTCCTCGTCGGTGTCCTACCTGCACCCGGTGCTGGACCGCCCGAACCTGCACGTCCTCACCGGCTGGCAGGTCACCCGGCTGGTGGTCGAGGACGGCCGCTGCACCGGCGTCGAGGTCGCCGACCCCGACCTGGTGCACACCCACGTCGTCCCGGCCGCGCGCGAGGTCGTCCTCTCGGCGGGGGCCGTGGACTCCCCCAAGCTGCTCATGCTCTCGGGCATCGGGCCGGCCGAGCACCTGCGCGAGATGGGCGTCGAGGTGCTCGTGGACTCCCCCGGCGTCGGCGAGCACCTGCAGGACCACCCCGAGGGCGTCATCCAGTGGGAGGCGCGCCAGCCCATGACGCGCGAGGCGCTGCAGTGGTTCGAGATCGGCATCTTCACGCAGACGCCGCGGGCGCTGGCGGAGGGCTTCGACCGGCCGGACCTGATGTTCCACTACGGCCAGGTGGCCTTCGACATGCACACGCGTCGTCAGGGCTACCCGACCACGGACAACGGCTTCTGCCTCACGCCGAACGTCACCCACGCCCGCTCGCGCGGGACCGTGCGGCTGCGCAGCCGGGACTTCCGCGACAAGCCGCGGGTGGACCCCCGGTACTTCACCGACCCCCACGACATGGAGGTCATGGTCGCCGGGCTGCGCAAGGCCCGGGAGATCGTGGCCCAGCCGGCGATGGCCGAGTGGGTCGGGCGCGAGCTCTCCCCCGGCGCGGAGGTGACGAGCGACGAGGGCCTCGCGGAGTACGTGCGCCGGACGCACAACACCGTCTACCACCCGGCGGGGACGGTGCGGATGGGCGCCGACGACGACGCGATGTCGCCGCTGGACGCGCGGCTGCGCGTCAAGGGCGTCGAGGGCCTGCGGGTCGCCGACGCCTCGGTGATGCCTGAGCTGACGACCGTCAACCCCAACATCACGACCATGGTCATCGGCGAGAAGTGCGCCGTCATGGTGCGTGAGGACGCCCTCGCGGGCATGGCCGTCGCGGACTGAGGTCCCCACCACCACGCAGCCGGAGGCCGGCGCCCACAGGGGGCGCCGGCCTCCGGTCGTCCACAGACCCGTCCCTGCAGCCCGAGGGCGCCGGCCGGCGACGGCAGGGTCGGGGACGTGCTCCTCCCCCCTCCGCCCCGCAGGCTCCCGGCGCGTCACCCCCCGCAGACGTCCGGCGTGCGCGGCGTCGTCGGCCGCGGCACCGCCCTGGCCCTCGTGCTGTGCGCGCTCGCGCTGGTGGCGCCTGGCGGTGCGACGGCGGCGCCGCGGGGCGTGGGCAGCCCGGCGGCAGCACCGGCGTCGTCGGCCGCGGCCGGCGCCGCACCGGCAGGCCGGCCCTCGCCCGCGAGCCGCTGGTCGTGGCCGCTCGCCGGTGAGCCGCGCGTCGAGCGTCCCTTCGTCGCGCCGGCGCAGCGGTGGTCACCCGGGCACCGGGGGGTGGACCTGGCGGCCGTCGCGGGCGGGCAGGTCCTGGCCCCGGCGGCCGGACGCGTCACCTTCGCGGGCCGGGTGGTCGACCGAGGAGTCGTCGTGGTCGAGCACGAGGACGGGCTGCGCAGCAGCCTGGAGCCGGTCGAGGACCCACCCCCGGTCGGGACGTCGGTCGCCCGGGGTGACGCGGTCGGTCGCGTGGGCGCCGAGGGCGCCCACTGCCCGGGCTGCCTGCACTGGGGGGTGCGCCGCGGCACGGGGCGCGACGCCGTCTACCTGGACCCGCTGTCGCTCCTGCGGCCGGCGGCCCCACCGGTGCTGCTGCCGCTGCCGCCCGGCGGGTCTCCCGGGGCGCCGTCGCGCTGACCGCTAGCCGGCGTCGGCGAGCTTGGTCCGCAGCTGGAGGACGGCCTTGGAGTGCATCTGGCAGATGCGTGACTCGGTGACGCCGAGCACGCGGCCGATCTCCGCGAGCGTCATGTTCTCGTAGTAGTAGAGGGTGACGACGATCTTCTCCCGCTCGGAGAGCTGGTCGATGGCCCGGGCGAGGAGGAACTTGGTCTCCTCGCCCTCGAAGGCCATGACGGGGTCCTCGGCGCGGGTGTCCTCGAGGGTGTCGCCCAGGGAGAGGCTGTCGCCCTTCTCCCCGCCGGTCAGCAGCTCGTCCAGCGCCACGAGGTTGACGTAGGAGACCTGGCTGAAGATGTGGTGCAGCTCCTTGACGGGCACGCCCATCTTGGCCGCCACCTCCGGCTCGGTCGGGGTGCGGTGCAGGCTCGCCTCGAGCTCGGCGTAGGTGCGCTCGACCTCGCGCGCCTTGCTGCGGACCGAGCGGGGGATCCAGTCGAGCGCCCTCAGCTCGTCGATGATGGCGCCGCGGATGCGCTGGATGGCGTAGGTCTCGAACTTGATGGCGCGCTCGAGGTCGTACTTCTCGATGGCGTCGATGAGGCCGAAGACCCCGTAGGACACGAGGTCGGCCTGCTCGACGTTGGAGGGCAGGCCGACGCCGACCCGGCCCGCCACGAACTTGACCAGCGGCGAGTAGTGGAGGATCAGCCGCTCGCGGACGGCGGCGTCGCCCGTCGTCTTGAAGCGCACCCAGAGCTCGCGGACGGCGGCCTCGGCCACCTCGGCGGGGGTGGGCTCCCGCTGCTCGTCGGTGACCGCCGGGTCGGGCCCGGCGGCTGCCGACGGTCCGGGCCGCCGTGCCGAGGGCGAGGTGCGCTGGCTCACACGACCTCCTCAGGTCGTCAGGACCCCGGGCCGCACGGGGGCGTGGTCAGTCGGGCGGGTGAGGCGGGTCTGGCGGTGCTGCTGGTCAGGCGGTTCTCGCGGTGCGGGTGGTCAGGCAGGTCAGGCGGCGGGGTGGTGGCCGTCACGGCGCGGACGCCGCCAGCTCACGCCCGAGGGTGCGCCTGGTGGTAGCCCGCCCGGAGCCGGTCGACCGAGACGTGGGTGTAGAGCTGGGTCGTGGCCAGGCTCGAGTGCCCGAGCATCTCCTGCACGCTTCTCAGATCAGCCCTTCCGTCCAGCATGTGTGTCGCCGCGCTGTGACGCAGCGTATGCGGACTCACCGGTCGTGACACAACTTGCCCGCTGATACGTCCGACGGCCTCCCGGGCGGACCGCTGCCCCCACCGTCCGCCGCGCGCCCCCAGCAGCAGTGCGGGCCCGCTGTCCGACTGGGCCAGAGCGGGTCTGCCCAGCGTCAACCAGCTGCTCAGCGCGACGTCCGCCGGGGCGCCGTACGGCACGACCCGCTCGCGCCGGCCCTTGCCCATCACCCGGACGGTCCAACGCTCGCGGTCGACGTCGTCGACGTCCAGACCGACGAGCTCGCCGACGCGGACCCCGGTGGCGTAGAGGAGCTCCAGCGCGACGTGGTCCCGCAGCGCACCGGGGTCTCCCCCTGCGGCGTCCTCCCGCGCCCGTGCGAGCACCTCTCCGACGGCCGCGCCGGACAGGACGTGCGGCAGCGAGCCACGTCGAGCGGGCGAGCGCAAGCGGGCGCCCGCGTCGCCGTCGCTCGCGCCCGTGCGAGCCAGCCAGGCGGTGAAGGCGCGGGTTGACGCCGCCCGTCGGGCGGTCGTCGCCCGGGAGGGCTCGGCGGCAGCCGGAAGACCCCGCCCCGCCCCTGGCCCTGTCGCAGCCGGTCCGGTGAGGGGCACCGCCGCCCCGGCCAGCCAGGCGCGCAGGGCGTCGAGGTCGACGTCGGCGACGTCCAGGCAGCCGCGGGCTGCGGCGTGCGTGAGAAGACGGCGGACGTCACCGGTGTAGGCGCGCACGGTGTGGGGCGAGCGCCCGCGCTCGACCGTGAGGTGCTCGGCGAACCGCGCGAGCAGCTCTTCGCCGCGGGCGGGCAGGGGCTCCACCGACCTCCTCGGCCGCTGCTCGGCGGCAGCGGGCGCCGCGCGCTCGACGGGCTGCACGGGCGCAGGGACGCGCTCGGTCATGACCCCCACCTCTGGCGACCCCTGCTCCCAGCCACGCCGCTACGGTGGCTCAGCCCGACGGCGTCCGCAAGAAGTTGCGGCGCAACATCTCCGAGACGGAGCAGACGTCGGCCGAGGAGGGCGCCTCACCTCGCCCGCGCGGCCCGCCGCCAGAGCGCCCCTCGGTCGTCCGCGCCGACCTGCTCGGCGTGCCCCGACAGCTGCAGCCGCCCCAGCGCCCCGACCACCGTCCGCTCGTCGAGCCCGGCGGCCCGCGCGACCGAGAGCGCCGGCGCCCCGCGCCGGACGGGCAGCGCGTCGGCGACGCGGAGGTCGTCACCCTCGAGCCCGTCCAGGGGTCGTCGTCGCCCTGTCCCACTGGGCAGCGTCGGGTCGCGGGAGGCCCCGTCGACGGCGTCCACGAGCTCGAGCACGTCGGCCGCCTCGGTGACGCAGGTCGCCTGGAGCTCGCGCATGATCCGGTGGCAGCCGGCCGAGGTCGCCGAGGTCACCGGCCCGGGCACCGCGCCGAGCGGTCGTAGGAGGCCCGCCGCACGCGTGGCCGTGCTGAGCGCGCCCGACCGCCACGCCGCCTCGACGACCACAACGGCGCTGGAGGCCGCCGCGACGACCCGGTTGCGCTCGAGGAAGCGCCAGCGCGTCGGGGCCGACCCGGGCGGCTGCTCGGACACGACGACGTGCTCGGCCGCGATGCGTGCCAGCAGCTGCTCGTGGGCCACCGGGTAGGCCCGGTCGACCCCGCACGCGAGCACCGCGACGGTCGCCCCGCCGACGGCCAGCGCGGCCCGGTGGGCGGCGGCGTCGATGCCGAAGGCACCCCCGGAGATGACGGTGACGCCCCGCTCGGCCAGTCCCACGGCGAGCTCGCCCGTGACGTGCTCGCCGTAGGGCGAGGCCGCCCGTGCCCCCACGAGGGCCACCGAGCGCTCCGCGAGCGGACCGAGCCGACCGGCGCCGCGGACCCACAGGCACGCCGGCGCGCTCTCGCCGAGGTCGTCCAGGCGCCGCGGCCACTCCTCGTCGTCCGGGACGACGACGCGCCCGCCCAGCCGGTGCACCACCTCGGCGTCGCGCAGCGGCTCCAGCCCCGGCAGCCGGGCCCGCCACCGGTCGAGCCCGGCGCTCAAGGCTGCCCGCGCGCGAGCGGTCCCGAGCCGCTCGTGCCGGCCGAGCCCCGCGGCGTCGCCCGCACCGCCGGCCAGGACGAGGTCGAGCGCCTCGACCGGGCCCAGCGCCGAGCGCAGGGCGCCCGCTACCGAGTCGCCGGGCTCGGCGAGCCGGCTCCACGCCACCCGGGCCCACCGCTCCTCGCTCGCCCACCCGGGCACCGGTGGCCCGACCGGCAGGCGTCCGGCGCTCACGCGGCCCTCCCCCGCAGCCGCAGCAGCAGGGCCGAGCCCACGTGGTCGCGCGTGGGCGTGACGGCGCCCTCGAGGTCGGCCAGCGTCCAGGCGGTGCGCAGGACCCGGTCGTAGCCGCGGACGGTGAGCCGCCCCCGCTCCAGCGCGACGTCGAGGTCGGCCACGACGGGCTGCGCCAGGCGCAGCCTCCCGCGCAGCAGCGAGCCGGGCGCGTCGCCGTTGCAGGTCGCGCCGGTCCCGGCCAGCCGCTCGACCTGCGCCGACCGGGCCGCCCGCACCCGGGCGGCCACGGGCGCCGTGGACTCCCCCGGCTCGCCGGCGGCCAGCGCCGCCCGGGAGGGCGCCGTCACCTCGACCTGCAGGTCCACCCGGTCCAGCAGCGGCCCTGACAGCCGCGCGAGGTAGCGGCGGCGCTCCAGCGGAGAGCACGAGCAGTGCTCGCCCTTGCCGCTGGAGCGCCCGCACGGGCAGGGGTTGGCGGCCATGACCAGCTGGAAGCGCGCCGGGTAGCGCGCCGCACCCCCGGCACGGGCGATGACCAGGCTCCCCTGCTCCAGCGGCTGGCGCAGCGCCTCGAGCACGTCCTTGCGGAACTCCGGGGCCTCGTCGAGGAAGAGGACCCCGCGGTGGGCGCGCGAGGCCGCCCCGGGACGGACGACCCCGCTGCCCCCGCCGACGACCGACGGCGCGGTGGCCGTGTGGTGGGGGTCCTCGAAGGGCGGGCGACGGAGGAGACCCTGCGAGGCGTCGAAGGTGCCGGCGACGGAGTGCACCGCGGTGACCTCGACGGCCTCGGCGTCCTCCAGGTCCGGCAGCAGCCCCGGCAGGCGGGCGGCGAGCATCGTCTTGCCCGCCCCCGGCGGGCCCAGCATGAGCAGGTGGTGCCCGCCCGCGGCGGCGACCTCGACGGCGCGGCGCGCCTCGACCTGGCCGACGACGTCGGCGAGGTCCGGCGGCGGCGCGGGGCACGCCGTCGCCGGCGGCAGGCGGTGGCCGTCGTCGTCCGGGTCGCACCCGTCCTCCACGCGACCGCCGTGCTCGCGCACGACTGCGGCGAGGCTGGCGGCGCCGACCACCTGGGCGCCGGGCACCAGCTCGGCCTCGGCGGCGTTCTCGGCCGGGACGACGACCCGCGGCAGCCCCGCGGCGACGGAGGCCACCACCGCGGGCAGCACGCCGCGGACGGGGCGCAGCCGCCCGTCCAGGCCCAGCTCGCCGAGGTGGGTCCAGCCGCGGACGACCTCGCGCCCCAGGCGGCCCTCGGCGGCCAGCACGGCCACGGCGACCGCGAGGTCGAAGCCGGCACCCTGCTTGGGCAGCGACGCCGGGGACAGGTTGACCGTGACCCGCTTGGACGGCAGCGCGCACCCGATGCCCGACAGCGCCGCCCGGACCCGGTCGCGCGACTGGCCGAGGGAGGTGTCCGGCAGGCCCGTGACGACGAAGGCCGGCAGCCCCGGGGTCACGAAGGCCTCGACGTCGACGAGCGCACCCGCCATCCCCACGAGCGCGACGCCGCGCGTCGTGCCGAGCCCCATCACGCCACCCCGCGCAGGTGCTCGACGAGCGCCGGGCCCCGCGTCGGCCGCAGCACCGCGACGGCGTCGACCCGCAGCGAGCCGGCGCGCTCGCCCGTCGCGTCGGCGAAGGCGACGAGCAGCCGCCGCACCCGCGCCGCCTTGACCGGCGTCACCGCCTCGAACGGGTGCCCTGCGGCCGGCGTCCCCGTCGGCCCGCACCGCCGCGTCTTGACCTCGACGGCGACGAGCGCGTCGCCGTCGCGCACGACGACGTCCAGCTCACCCCGCACCGGTGCGGCGCACCGCCAGTTGCGGGCCACCACCGTCATCCCCGCGGCCTCCAGGTGCGTCACCGCCACCTGCTCGCCGTACCGACCTACCGCGTCCGTCACCCGCACGCCCACCACCTCCGGGCGGAACACTGGCGAGGCACGGGGGCCGCGCCGGCTCGGCGGGGCGCAGGAGTGGACAACCGCCCCGCCCGGCGGCCTGTGGGCGCCGGGGCGACCTCGCCGCTCGCGCGAGCAGGTCGCGCCGCGGGCGGAGACCCGCTAGGTCTCGGGGACCTCGAGCTCGGTCTTGGCGAGCTCCTCGACGTTGACGTCCTTGAAGGTGACGACGCGGACCTGCTTGACGAACCGCTTGGAGCGGTAGACGTCCCAGACCCACGCGTCCCCGAGGGTCAGCTCGAACCAGACCTCCCCGTCGGTGCTGCGCGGCACCAGGTCGACGGAGTTGGCGAGGTAGAAGCGCCGCTCGGTCTCGACCACGTAGGAGAAGAGGCCCACGACGTCGCGGTACTCGCGGTAGAGCGCGAGCTCCATCTCGGTCTCGTAGTCCTCGAGGTCCTCGGCGCTCACCAGCTAGGCCTCCACCCGTCGTGCGCCGGCGTGCTCCGGCTCCCGGGCCCCCATCCTGCCCGACGGCGAGGGCTCCTCCCCCGCCCCGGGCGGCACGGCCCCCGAGTCCTGCGTGGGCAGGCGCCACGAGCGGCGGTGCTGGTGGCAGGGCCCGTGCCGGCGCAGCGCGGCGAGGTGCTCGGGCGCCGAGTAGCCCTTGTTGCCGGCCCACCCGTAGCGCGGCTCGCCGACCCCGAGCGCCCGCATGAGCGCGTCCCGCTCCGTCTTCGCCAGGACGCTCGCGGCGGCGACGGCGGCGCACCGCAGGTCGGCCTTGACCTGGGTCTGCACCGTCCACGCCTCCCGGCGGGCCGTCCCCCGCGGCCGCGGCGTCGACAGCCAGTCGTGGGACCCGTCGAGGACGACGACGCACGGCCGCACCCCGGCGGCCGCCAGGGCCCGGCGACCTGCGAGCCGCAGCGCCGCGGTGAGCCCGAGGGAGTCGACCTCCCCCGCGCTCGCGTGCCCGACCGCCTCCGCCACGGCCCACCGGCGCAGCCGCGGCGCCAGGCCCTCGCGGACCTCGGGGGCGAGCAGCTTGGAGTCCCTCAGACCGGCCGGGGCGGTGCGGGTCCCTGCGTCGACGACGGCGACCCCGACGCTCACGGGCCCGGCGAGCGCCCCCCGGCCGACCTCGTCCATGCCCGCGACGAGCAGGTGCCCCTGCCGCAGCAGCGCCCGCTCGGCCCGCAGCGTCGGCGCCGGCGACGGCCTCGACCGCAGGCGGCCAGGCACGGGCGGGAGGCGGGAGGGTGCTGCCCCGCTCACGAGCCGGGCACGGGCGACGGCGCAGGCGTCAGCTCCCCGCCGCCCGGAGCGCCCTCAGCCTCACCCGAGCCGTCGACGGCCGCCGACGCCGCCTCGGGCACGCCGCGGAAGGCGTCGCCGCCCTCGCCCAACCAGTCCCACCGGTCCAGCGGCCACACGAGCAGCACGGCGCGCCCGACGACGTCCTCGACCGGCACCGTCCCCCCGCCGGGCAGCGCGGTGTGGGCGCGGCTGTCCAGGGAGTCGCTGCGGTGGTCACCCATGACCCACAGCTGGTCCTCCGGCACGACGACGCTGAAGGCCTCGGCGCTCGCGACGTCGCCTGGGTAGAGGTAGCGCTCGCGCAGCGGCTCGCCGTTGACGAGCACCGCGCCCGACCCGTCGGCGGAGACCTCGTCGCCGGGCAGCCCGACGACCCGCTTGATGAGGTGCTCGCCGGAGTCCTCGGGCAGGACGCCGACGAAGCTCAGCACGTCGGCGAAGACCTGGCCGACGGCCGTGCGCTCCGGCGCGGGCGCCTGCGTGAGCCAGCCGCCCGGGTCGGTGAACACGACGACGTCGCCGCGCTCCAGCGCGAAGGGGCCCGGGGTGAGGCGGCTGACGAGGACCCGGTCACCGACCTCCAGCGTCGGCTGCATCGACTCCGAGGGGATGTAGAAGGCCTGCACGAGGAAGGTCTTGAGCAGCAGCGACAGCACCAGCGCCGTCACGACCACGACGACCACCTCGCGCAGCGCCGCGAGCGGGCCGCCGCGACGCGTCCGCTCGGGGGGCTCGGCGCTGTTGGCGACCGTGGACGCGGGCTCCGTGGAGGGTGACCCGGCAGGCGACGGCCCGACAGGACCGGGGTCCTCGTCCGACCCGCGCTCGGAGCTGCTCACCGACCTCGCCCTCTCGCCGACCTGCCGACCGGCACGTCCGCCCGGCTCCCGCGCACCGGGCTCTCACCCGCGCCGAGATCTCACTCGTCCCTCCCTAGCCTCGCACGACGACGCCCCCGGTCCGCACGGACCGGGGGCGTCGCAGGTCGCGCCGAGGCGCGGAGCTCGTGCCCGAGACGGGCTGCTCAGCGGGAGACGGGCTCGCGCTTCTCCTTGATCTTCGCGGCCTTGCCGCGCAGCTCGCGCAGGTAGTACAGCTTGGCCCGACGGACGTCACCGCGCGTGGCGACCTCGACGTGGTCGATGGCCGGGGTGTGGACCGGGAAGGTGCGCTCGACGCCGACGCCGAAGCTCACCTTGCGGACCGTGAAGGTCTCGCGGACACCGTCGCCCTGACGTCGGATGACGACGCCCTGGAACAGCTGGACGCGGGAGCGGGTGCCCTCGACGACCTTCACGTGCACCTTGACGGTGTCGCCGGGGCGGAAGTCGGGCATGTCGTCGCGCATCGAGACCGCGTCGAGACCGTCCAGTGCCTGCATCGTCTGCTGCTCTCTCGCGGCCGCCGCAGGACGGTCGCGCACTCGTGGCCGGGCACCGGGCCCTTGCCTGCTTCGTCGTCATGAGCCGGGAGACGGCCCACCGCCGCCTCGACCGGGAGGTCGTCGGGCCCCGCTCGCCCCCCTGCGGCAGGGGCGGGCCCGGGATCGGCTCGACGGGCAAGTCTGCCACAGCCGGCGCCGCGCACCTGACGACGCCGGGGCCGGGCTCAGCCCGGCGGCGTCCAGCCCTCGTCGGCGAGCACGTCGAGGTCGGAGGCACCCAGGGCCTCGGGGTGCTGGGCGTGCAGCGCCGCCAGCAGGTCCGGACGACGACGGGCCGTGCGGCGCAGCCCCTGCTCGCGGCGCCACCTGCTCACCTCGCCGTGGTGGCCCGAGGACAGAACCGCTGGCACCTCCAGGCCCCGCCAGGTGGCCGGCCGGGTGTAGACGGGGTGCTCCAGCAGACCCTGCTCGTGGGACTCCTCCGCCAGCGACGCCGGGTTGCCGACGACGCCCGGCAGCAGCCGCCCGACGGCCTCGACGAGCGCCAGCGCGGCGACCTCGCCGCCGTTGAGCACGTAGTCCCCGAGGCTGAAGGGGAGCACCCGGTAGCTGCGGGCGGCGTCCTCCACGACCCGCTCGTCGATGCCCTCGTAGCGCCCGCACGCCAGGACGAGCCGTGGCTCGGCGGCCAGCTCGTGGGCCAGGGCCTGCGTCAGGGGGCGTCCCGACGGGCTGGGCACCAGCAGCACGGGGAGGTCGGCGTCGCCGGCCCCGCGTGGGGCGGGCAGGTCGCCCACCCGGCCGTCGGGGCCCTCCCCCCGCCGGACGGCGTCCAGAGCCCGCCCCCACGGCTCGGGGAGCATGACCATCCCCGCGCCGCCGCCCGCGGGGGTGTCGTCGACCGTGCGGTGCCGGTCGTCGGTCCAGCCGCGCAGGTCGTGGACGTGGACGGCGAGCAGCCCCAGGCGCTGGGCCCGCCCGAGCAGCGACAGGCCGAGGGGCGCGAGGTACTCCGGGAAGACCGTGACGACGTCGACGCGCACGTCAGGGCTCCTCGCCGTCGTCGCCCGTCTCGTCCTCCGCGGCGGGCACCGCCTCGAGCAGCCCGCCGGGCGGGTCGAGGACGACGCGGCCGGCCCGGACGTCGACCTCGGGCACGATGGCGGCGACGAAGGGCACGAGCGCCCGCGCGCCCGAGCTCTGGCGCACGACGAGGACGTCCTGGGCCGGCAGGTGGGTGAGGTCGACGACCTCCCCGACGTCCCGGCCGTCCCGCAGGACCGCGCGCAGCCCCACGAGCTGGTCGCGGTGCCAGGCGTCGTCCTCGGCCTCGGCCGGGTCGTCGGGGTCGACGTCGACGAGCAGGAGGACCCCGCGCAGGTCCTCGGCCGCGCTGCGGTCGAGGACCTCGGTGAAGGCGACGAGGAGGCGGCCCTGGTGGTCGCGGGCCTGCTCGACCGTCAGGACGCCGACGTCGGGGTCGGTGCGCAACCGCGCCCCGGGCGCCAGCCGGCGCTGCGGGGCGTCGGTGCGCACCTCGAGAGTGACCTCACCGCGCAGGCCGTGCGGACGGCCGGCACGGGCGACGACGAGCTCCATCACGACGACCGCCCCGGCGGTCAGCGGCTGCGGTCGACGTCCACGACGTCGACGCGCACGGGCCCGTCGTCGCGGGACAGCGCCGAGAGCACCGTCCGCAGCGAGCGGGCCGTGCGTCCGGCCCGCCCGATGACGCGACCGAGGTCGTCGGGGTGGACCCGGACCTCGAGCACCGTCCCGCGACGCATCGACCTGCTGGCGATGCGGACGTCGTCGGGGTTGTCCACGATGCCGCGGACGAGGTGCTCGAGGGCGTCGGCGAGCACGTCAGGCCTTCGCGACCGGTGCGTCCTCGGACGGCGCCGCCTCGGCGGCCTTCGGCGCAGACGCCTTCGCGGTGGCGTCCTCCTTGGGGGCCAGCTCGGCCGGGCCGCTCTCGCGGGCAGCGGCCTCGAAGGCGGCGCGACGGTCAGGCTTGGGCGTCGGCTGCTTGAGGGTGCCCTCGGCGCCCGGGAGGCCCTTGAACTTCTGCCAGTCGCCCGTGACCTTGAGGAGGGCCTCGACCTGCTCGGTCGGCTGCGCGCCGACACCCAGCCAGTACTGCGCCCGGTCGGACTTGATGTCGATGAGCGAGGGGTCCTCGGTCGGGTGGTACTTCCCGATCTCCTCGATCGCCCGGCCGTCGCGCTTGGTGCGCGAGTCGGCGACGACGACGCGGTAGTACGGGGCCCGGATCTTGCCCAGGCGCTTGAGACGGATCTTCACTGCCACGGTGGAGGGGTTCTCCTGGTTCGTCTGGGGTGAGCGCCGACACGGACGGGTGGGGGCCGCCGTCACCGGTGCTGCAGGACTCGCCCGCGCCGGGGAGAGAGGGCCCCGGCGCACGCGGTACAGCGGGCCAGTCTGCCAGACGCCGCCGCCCGGCTGCGACCACGCGGCCTGCCCGCCGGGGCGCCCGCCGGGCAGGGCGCTCCTCAGCGACCGAGCAGCTTGTCGAAGCCCGGCGGCAGCTGCAGGTCCTCGGTCGTCCCCGCCTGCTGATGCCCCTGCTGCTGACCGGTCGGCAGGCCGAAGGCCGACCCGGGCGCCGACGCCTGGCGGGCGGTCGCCCCCTGCTGCTGCTGGGCACGCTTGGCCGGGTTGCCCGACTTGCTCTTGCTCTTCTTGGGCGGCGCGGTCCTCCCCCGCGACTTCTTGCCGCCACCCGGCAGCCCGGCCATGCCGCCGCCGGGGCCGTGGCCGCCGCCCATGCCGCCGAGCATCCCCGCCATGCCCCCGGCGCCCATGCCGCGGCCGCCTCCCTGGCGCATCGAGCGCATCATCGTCTGGGCCTGCCCGAATCGCTCGAGCAGCTGGTTGACGTCGGTGACGGTGCGTCCGGAGCCCTTGGCGATGCGGGACCGCCGCGAGCCGTTGATGATCTTCGGGGTGCGGCGCTCGGCCGGCGTCATCGACCGGACGATCGCCTCGATGCGGTCGATCTCCCGCTCGTCGAAGCTCTCCAGCTGCTCGCGCATCTCCCCCATGCCGGGGAGCATCCCGAGCATCTTCTTGATCGAGCCCATGTTGCGCAGGCCCTGCATCTGCACGAGGAAGTCCTCGAGCGTGAAGTCCTCGCCCGAGGCGAACCGGCCGGCGAGGTCGGCGGTCTGCTCGGCGTCGAAGGCCTTCTCGGCCTGCTCGATGAGGGTGAGGACGTCCCCCATGTCGAGGATGCGCGAGGCCATCCGGTCGGGGTGGAAGACCTCGAAGTCGGTGAGCCCCTCGCCCGTCGAGGCGAACATCACCGGGCGGCCCGTCACCGAGGCCACCGACAGCGCCGCGCCGCCGCGGGCGTCGCCGTCGAGCTTGGAGAGCACGACGCCGGTGAGCTCGACGCCCTCGAGGAAGGCCTGCGCCGTCGCGACGGCGTCCTGGCCGATCATCGCGTCGACGACGAAGAGCACCTCGTCGGGCGAGGTGGCGGCGCGGATGTCGGCGGCCTGCGCCATCATCTCGGCGTCGACGCCGAGGCGGCCGGCGGTGTCGACGACGACGACGTCGTGGTGGTGCTCACGCGCGTGCGCGACGCCGCGGCGAGCCACGTCGACGGGGTCCCCGACGCCGCTGCCCGGCTCGGGCGCGAACACCGTGGCGCCTGCACGCTCGCCGACCACCTGCAGCTGCTGCACGGCGCCCGGGCGCTGCAGGTCGGCGGCCACGAGCAGCGGTGCGTGGCCCTGGTCCTTCAGCCAGCGGCCGAGCTTGCCGGCCAGGGTCGTCTTCCCGGCGCCCTGCAGGCCGGCGAGCATGATGACGGTCGGCGGCGTCTTGGCGAAGGACAGCCGGCGGGTCTGCCCGCCGAGGACGCCGACGAGCTCCTCGTGGACGATCTTGACGACCTGCTGCGCCGGGTTGAGGGCTCCCGAGACCTCCGCGGACAGCGCCCGCTCGCGCACGGTCGCCGCGAACTGGCGGACGACGGGCAGCGCGACGTCGGCGTCCAGCAGCGCCCGGCGGATCTCGCGGACCGTCGCGTCGACGTCCGCCTCGGACAGCCGGCCCTTGCCGCGCAGGCCCTTGAAGGTGGCCGCCAGCCGGTCGGAGAGGGAGGAGAACACGGGGCGAGGTTACCCGCCGGCACCCGCGGCCCCACCGCCCCGCGCCCTGCACCGCGCGCCCTGCGCCCCCGCCCGTGGACGCCGGCCCGCGGACGTCGGCCCGGTGCCCGGCCGGAGCGCCGTCAGCCGCCCGCCGCGACGCCCGCCGTCGGCGCGGACGAGCCGTCGGCGTCGGCGGAGGCCGCGTCGGTGAGGACGCCGACCACGCGCGCGGTCCGCCCCGGGCTGAGCGGCCCGCCCTCTGGCTCGCAGAGGTAGAGGACGTCGACGGCGCGCGCCGAGTGCGTGGCCACGTGGGCGCTGCGGACGTCGACGTGCTCCTCGCGCAGCGCGCTGCCGAGCCGGTGCAGCAGCCGCGGCCGGTCGGCGGCCCGGACCTCGACGACCGTCGCGTCCAGCGAGGCACCGGGCACGACCAGGACGCGCGGCGGCGCGTCGACGCCCGGGTGCGGCGGTCGCCAGCCGGCGTCGCGGCGGGCCAGCCGGTCCAGCACCGAGGCGTCGCCGGCCTCCAGGCGCAGCAGGTCGGTCCGCAGCACGGCCGGGTCGGGGACGCCGCGGCTGCTGTGCACCCACCAGGTGTCGACGGCGACGCCGTCGACGGTGCGGACGAGCGCGGAGCGGACGGCCAGCCCGTGGGCGGCGAGCAGCCCGGCGACGTCCCCGAAGAGACCCGGCCGGTCGGGGGCCACGACGGTGACGCCGTGCAGCCCCAGCAGCGGGCTGGTCTCCACGCGTGGGCCGCCGTCGGCGAGGACGGCCGCCACGAGACCCCGCTCGGCGGCGGTCAGGGGCGCCGGACCGGGGGGCTCGCGGCCCTGCAGCGCCGAGCGGGCCCGGGCGACGAGGTCGTCGACGAGCCGGCGCCGCCAGGCGGTCCACGCGGCCGGACCGGCGGCACGGGCGTCGGCCTCGGTGAGCGCGCGCAGCAGGTCGAGCAGCTCCTCCCGGCCGTCGACGGCGTCGACCAGCTCGCCGACCGTGCGGGGGTCGTCGGGGTCGCGCCTCGTCGCGAGGTCCACGAGCGTGAGGTGGTGGCGCACGAGCCGGCGCACGTCCTCCACGTCCCCCTCGGGCAGCCCGACGCGGCGCGCGACGGCGGCCGCGAGCGGCGCACCGACCTCGCTGTGGTCACGGGCACCGGCGACCTTGCCGAGGTCGTGCAGCAGGCACGTGACCAGCAGCAGGTCCGGCCGGGCGACGTCGGCGAGCAGCTCTGCCGCCTGCACGCACGTCTCGACGAGGTGACGGTCGACCGTGTGGCGGTGGATGACGGTGCGCTGCGGCCGGTTGCGCACGGCGACCCACTCGGGGAACCAGGTGGTGACGAGTCCGACCTGGTCGAGGGTCTCCCACACCGGCACCTGCGCCGCGCCCGTGCCGAGCAGCTCCAGCAGCGCCGCGCGGGCCGGCGCCGGCCACGGCTCGGGCAGCGGGCGCGCGCCGGTCGCCAGGTGCCCTGCCGTCACGGGCGAGAGGGGCAGGCCCTCGCGGGCCGCCGCGGCCGCCGCGCGCAGGGCGAGGGTCGGGTCGGCCGAGGGCCGGGCCCCGGCGCCCAGGCACAGCTCGTCGTCGTGCTCGACGAGGTCGGCCTCGACCTGCCGGTGCTGCGGGCGGCGCCGGCGCCAGCCGCGCCGGGTCGCCGCCGCCCCGGTGGCCGCGCGGGCGGTGACGTCGAGGGACCAGGCGAGAGCCCGCGCCGCCTGGGCCACCTCGGCGAGCAGGGCGTCGGCGTCCTCCAGCCCCATGGCGACGGCGACGGCGTCCTGCTCGTGCAGGGGCAGCCGGTCCCCGGGGCGGCCGGTGACGGCGTGCAGGGCGTCGCGGACGTCGAGGAGCCGCAGCCGCGCGGACGTCGCGGTGCCGTGCGGGGCGTCGGCGAGCCAGCTCGCGACGATGGACTGCAGCACGACGGCGTCCCGCAGGCCGCCGCGGGCCTCCTTGAGGTCGCCCTCCAGCAGGTAGGCGAGCTCGCCGTGGGCGGCGGCGCGCTCGGCGGCCGCGGCCAGCAGGTCGGGCAGCCGGCGGCGCGCGGACCGCCGCCAGTCCTCGCGCAGCGCCTCGCGGGCGTGCAGCGCCATGGCGGCGTCGCCCGCGACCGGCCGCAGGTCGAGCAGCCCGGTCGCCGCCGACAGGTCCTCGGCGGCCACCTGCCGGCAGCCCTGGACCGAGCGGACCGAGTGGTCCAGCCGCAGCCCGGCGTCCCACACGGGGTACCAGAGCCGCTCGGCGAGGTCGGCGAGCCGGTCGTCGTCGAGCGTGCGACCGTCGTGCAGCAGCACGAGGTCGACGTCGCTGGCCGGCCCCGCCTCGCGGCGCGCGTGGCTGCCCACCGCGACGAGCGCGACACCGGGCACCTCACCACCGGACCCACCACCGGACCCACCACCGGGGACCTGACCGACCCCCCGGACCGCCTCGCCCCACACCTGGTCGAGCCAGGCGTCGACCAGGTCGGCGAGGCGCTCGCGCCGCCCCGGCCCCGCGGCGGGGTCGTCCAGCCCCGCCCGGACGGCCAGGGTCAGCCGCTCCGTGCGCAGGTCCCGTCGACGTCCCCCCGCCGCGGCACCGCCTCCCGCACCGGCTGCAGCTCTGCCGGCCATCGACACCTCCCTCCGTCTGCCCGTCGTCGACGCACCGTGCCCGTCGTCACCGCCCGTGCTTGAGCGGTGACGCGACGACGGCGCGGTGCCCTCGCGGGGGGCACCGCGCCGTCGTCGAGGCTCGCCGTCAGAGGGCGTCGAGCCCGCGC
>NZ_JBBHZF010000006.1:0-1756 GCF_037482365.1 Pseudokineococcus sp. 1T1Z-3 | reverse complement strand
CGGCCCCAGCATGGGCGGTCCTACGCCGGTACGGGAATATCAACCCGTTGTCCATCGACTACGCCTGTCGGCCTCGCCTTAGGTCCCGACTTACCCAGGGCGGATTAGCCTGGCCCTGGAACCCTTGATCAATCGGCGGACGGGGTTCTCACCCGTCATTCGCTACTCATGCCTGCATTCTCACTCGTGTGGCGTCCACGACTCGGTCACCCGGCCGCTTCACCCCCCACACGACGCTCCCCTACCCACCCACGCACCTGGACCAACCCAAAGGCGGCCTAGCTCACGCGTGGACGTCACGGCTTCGGCGGTGTGCTTGAGCCCCGCTACATTGTCGGCGCGGAATCACTTGACCAGTGAGCTATTACGCACTCTTTCAAGGATGGCTGCTTCTAAGCCAACCTCCTGGTTGTCAGCGCAACTCCACATCCTTTCCCACTTAGCACACGCTTAGGGGCCTTAGCCGGTGATCTGGGCTGTTTCCCTCTCGACTACGAAGCTTATCCCCCGCAGTCTCACTGCCCCGCTTCACTTACCGGCATTCGGAGTTTGGCTGACGTCAGTAACCTTGTCGGGCCCATCGGCCATCCAGTAGCTCTACCTCCGGCAAGAAACACGAGACGCTGCACCTAAATGCATTTCGGGGAGAACCAGCTATCACGGAGTTTGATTGGCCTTTCACCCCTACCCACAGGTCATCCCCCAGGTTTTCAACCCTGGTGGGTTCGGGCCTCCACGCGGTCTTACCCACGCTTCACCCTGCCCATGGGTAGATCACTCCGCTTCGGGTCTAGGACACGCGACTCAAACGCCCTCTTCGGACTCGCTCTCGCTACGGCTTCCCCACACGGGTTAACCTCGCCACATGCCACTAACTCGCAGGCTCATTCTTCAAAAGGCACGCCGTCACACCACAAGGATGCTCCGACGGCTTGTAGGCGCACGGTTTCAGGTACTATTTCACTCCCCTCCCGGGGTACTTTTCACCTTTCCCTCACGGTACTCGTCCGCTATCGGTCACCAGGGAGTATTCAGGCTTAGGGGGTGGTCCCCCCAGATTCACACGGGATTTCTCGGGCCCCGTGCTACTCGGGAACACCGTCCAAGGAGGCCACGCCATTTCGTCTACGGGGGTCCCACCCTCTACGCCGGACCATCCAAGGCCCTTCGACTATGACACGACTTGATCACTCCTCGCCGCAGCGGCAGCCACGACCAACGGGTCCCACAACCCCACCACCGCAACCCCTGCCGGGTATCACACGGTGCCGGTTTAGCCTCGTCCGCTTTCGCTCGCCACTACTCACGGAATCGCTGTTGCTTTCTCTTCCTGTGGGTACTGAGATGTTTCACTTCCCCACGTTACCTCCACCCACCCTATATATTCAGGTGGGAGTGACTGGAGATGAATCCAGCCGGGTTCCCCCATTCGGACATCCTCGGATCACAGCTCGGTTGCCAGCTCCCCGAGGCTTATCGCAGGCTCCTACGTCCTTCATCGGCTCCTGGTGCCCAGGCATCCACCGTACGCCCTTAAAAACTTGGCCACAAAGATAAAGATGCTCGCGTCCACTGTGCAGTTCTCAAGCAACACGCACGCCACGCACCACACCGGCACCCACCCCCACCCACGCCCCCACCACCAGGCGAAGACACACGGGAAGCAGTATGACCGGGCACGTGACCCACCAGAGCAACCAGACCACCACGGCCTGCTCCCTCAGGACCCAACAGCGCACCACAGCCCGACACCACC
>NZ_JBBHZF010000005.1:0-532 GCF_037482365.1 Pseudokineococcus sp. 1T1Z-3 | reverse complement strand
GGGCGGGGTCCCTGTGATGCTTCGTCGACGCGCTCTTGGTCGACGAAGGATCACGGGGTGCCCTCCGCAGAGCGCAGCGGCCGGCCGCCGGGTGTGGCCTCCTCTGGTCGTCTGAGGGACGGAGGGACCCCGACGGGTCGTGGCCACGCGCCCACCACCACCGACTGACCGGCACAGGTCTACGGGCGGGGACGTCGCGTCGCCCAGATGGGCGCTGTGCGGCCGGAGGCCGCTCCGACAAGGGCCGCAGGCCCCGGCAGGTCGAGCAGTCGATCGAGCTGCGGGGGATGGGCGGGGTCCCCTCCCGACGCCGGAGGGTGTCAGCGCCGGCGTCGGCGTCAAGGGCGCGTGCCGCGTCGCTGCGCGATGGCCCTGCGGGCCACCCTGGACCCCACCGCCAGCGCCGACGAGCGGCATCTATCGGGAGGGGACGGGGGCAGAGCAGCGGCCGTGCGTCTGGGTGCTCGAGGACCTGGCCGTGATGCAGAGGGGCCGTGCCCGGTCGGCGGTAGCCGGCGGGGTGCGGGCTTGG
>NZ_JBBHZF010000004.1:190557-190734 GCF_037482365.1 Pseudokineococcus sp. 1T1Z-3 | reverse complement strand
GGCGAGCAGATCGCCGTGGCCGTCGCGACCGCCATGGGCGCGGAGGGGCTCGGGACCGACGCCATCAACGTGACGACGGCCGCGGTGCCGGCCGACGGCGCCGACCCTGCGGTTCCGTCGGGGGCCGAGACGGCGATCGGCCTCATCGACGCGGCGCTGAGCACGGTCTCGACGGTG